>DJRG01000072.1:1454-42554 GCA_002438845.1 Bacteroidales bacterium UBA6366 | reverse complement strand
AGACAAAGTCGTTGGTATAGCCTGGCGGTACCAGTTGGGTGATCCTGCTTTTCATTTCCTGTGCCGCCTTGTTCGTGAAAGTGAGGCACAGGATGTTTGCCGGGTCCACACCCAGTTCGTTGACGATGTAGGCGTACCGGTAGGTGAGCGCCTTGGTCTTTCCGGAACCCGCTCCGGCCACGACCCGCACTCTTCCTTCTGTTGATGTTACAGCCTCCCTCTGCTGTATGTTAAGTGTCCCTAAATCCATAGGTGCAAATGTACACAAAACTGTGCTAAGTAAGTGTTAAAAAATCGAACCATCCTAAATTTATCGTCAACGTTTACTAAGAAGATGTTTTGATTTGTTCTTTTGAGGTGGAAAAACTTCAAACAAATCAAAACAGCTTCTAAAAAACTTGGCTTTTGTGTACATTTGCATTGGCAAGTGAGAGGGCGGTAATATTAAGCCGCGACGTGTAACTGTTTGTCACACTGAGAATAAAGCGATTCTCTTCGGTGAGATTATACTGAAGACAGAAGTTTATTTAGGTGATTGCCAATATGTTACGTGCCACTGGTTGATGCTCAATGAGTGATGCGTAAGCTGTTGACATACATTGACTAAAGCGATTACCTTTGGTCAGATCTGACGGGAGGTAAACTGCTAAAAATTGAACGATAAAGATTTATGGTTGATGGACACGATTGAACTTTTAATGAATATGATCCGGATTCCTTCCGTAAGCAGGGAGGAGGGCAAGGCAGTTGATTATCTGGAAGGATGGATGAAGCTCAACGGTTTAGATGTCAAGAGATTGGGTAACAATCTATGGGTTGAGTCCGCTCCTGCGGACGGGAGGCCGACCGTGCTGCTGAACGCCCACATTGACACTGTGAGACCAGCATCGGGCTACACCCGTGATCCGTTCACGCCCGAGATTGAGGACGGATGTCTGTACGGTCTTGGAAGTAACGATGACGGCGGTTCTTTGGTGGCGCTTTTGGAGACATATTCAAGACTCATCCAAAGAGAGCAACCGTATAGGCTGATTTTCTCGGCCACGGCTGAGGAGGAGGTGAGTGGAAAGGGTGGATTGGACTTGATCCTGCCGGAGTTGGGCCGTGTCGATTTCGGGGTGATGGGCGAGCCGACCGGGATGCGTATGGCTGTCGCCGAGAGGGGACTTATGGTGCTGGACTGCGTGGCCTACGGGAAAAGTGGCCATGCCGCCAGAAATGAAGGTGTCAACGCGATCTACAAGGCTATCGAGGATATTCAGTGGTTCAGGAATCATAGTTTTGACCGTGTGTCGGATTTCCTCGGAGCCGTCAAGATGTCTGTGACGCAGATCAACGCGGGGACCCAGCACAACGTTGTTCCGGACAAGTGTACGTTTGTTGTGGACGTGCGTCCGAACGGGATGTACACCAATCCGGAACTTCTTGAGATGATCAAATCATCAGTCTCGTGCGAGGTCAAGGAGCGCTCTACCAGAATCGGAAGCTCGCATCTTCCGCTGGATCATCCGGTTGTCGTCCGTGGCCTGTCTCTCGGACTGGAACCTTTCGGTTCTCCGACCACCAGCAATCAGGCCCTCTGCGATTTTCCGACCCTCAAGATCGGCCCCGGCGACTCAGCCCGCTCTCATTCCGCTGATGAATATATTCGCCTAGATGAAATCGCAAACGGCATCGAAACCTATGTCGCCCTCCTTGATAGCTTGCGACTGTAAGGCCTTGAATACGTGTTGGGTTATTAGTTGGGGCTCAGGTAATAACAGATCGCTGCCCTTCCATAATGACTGGCAGCGTTTCGTAATAAGTTGAAAACGAGTTGTTTGCTAATTACGCCATTGGTGACGTTAATGAATAACCTTCAGAAAATCCAGAAAGCCACTGTTCTGAATTTTGGTAACGTGCAAAATTCAGGTTAGTGGCTCTCTGGATTTCAATCATGCTTCAGCAGGCTCAGTCACTTCGACAGGCTCAGTGATCGAAGTTTTTAAGATGTGAGTGAGGTGATCGCTGCGTGGACCTTGTCGAAGCCGAAGCCGGAGATGATGCGGGCCATCTTGGCGGCGATGCGGTCGTTGCAGAGATTGCCAAGAGACCCTTCGTGAGTGTGGTGCAGCGAGCCGTGATATTCAAAAGTACCTTTCCTGATGGAGTCAGCCACCTGTCTGTAGGCGTCCCTGAACGGCACACCGGTCTCAACCAGATGGTTGACCTCCTCCACACTGAAGGCCAGCTTGTACTTAGGGTCACTCATCACATCAGTGACGACATCCATCCCTCGGATGGCATATTCAACAATGTCAAGACAGTCGTTCATCTCCTTGAAGATCGGGAAGAACACTTCCTTGAGGATCTGCATGTCCCGGAAATATCCGCTCGGCAGATTGCCGGTGATGAGACGGATTGTGTTCGGCACACCCTGAAGCTTGTTGCAGTGCGCCCTCACGAGCTCGAACACGTCTGGATTCTTTTTGTGCGGCATGATGCTGGAGCCGGTGGTCAACGCGTCCGGCAGGTGGATGAAGCCGAAATTCTGACTGGAGAAAAGACATCCGTCCATCGCGAGACGGCCGACGGTCTCGGCGACTGATGAATATGCGAACGCAACCGCCCGTTCCATCTTTCCGCGCGTCATCTGCGCATAGACCGAATTGTAGTCCAAGTCCTCGAAACCAAGCAATTCTGTTGTGAGAGTCCTGTTCAGCGGTGCGGACGAGCCGTAGCCTGCTGCGGAACCGAGCGGATTGAGGTTTACGACCTCCCATGCGGCCCTCATCATGCTGAGGTCATCGCAAAGGCTCTCTGCATAGGCCCCGAACCAAAGCCCAAAGGAAGACGGCATTGCAACCTGAAGGTGGGTGTAGCCCGGAATCAGCACGTCCTTGTACTTCTCGCTGGCCTCTTGAAGCGTCCAGAACAACGATTCAACCTTATGCACCGTCTTCTCAATCTCGGCGCGGGCGTAGAGCTTCAGATCCACCAGCACCTGATCGTTGCGGGAGCGCCCGGTGTGCACTTTCTTGCCGATGTCCCCAAGCTTCCGCGTCAGCATCAGCTCGATCTGCGAGTGGATGTCCTCCACATCGTCCTCCACGTAAAGCTCTCCCTTGCAGGCGGATGAATATAACTCTTTCAGAGCCGGGAGCAACTTCTCCAGATCTTCCTTTGAAAGAAGCCCTACGCTCTCCAGCATCGTGATGTGGGCCATAGTGCCCATTATGTCGTACGGGGCGAGTTCATGGTCAAGCTCACGGTCGTTGCCCACCGTGAAAGCGTCGATCCTCTCGTCCTCCTTAAATCCTTTGTCCCAAAGTTTGTTCGCCATGTTTTATATACATTAATGTAGTACAAATATAACCAATATTGATGCAGATTTCTCAATCCGAGGTGGAAAACTTCGGAAGTTCTGACATTATTAATATATTTGTGAATGCGCCCGGAAGCTATCGGTCATGAGGTTTCGGGGTAAGATCACAAAACTGGCAAAACATAATAATCAGAATATGAACCACAGATTCCTAAGAACAATCATGGCTGTCTTGGTGGCCGGAACGGCCGGGACCGCCACATCAGAGGCCAAAGTCCAGCTTCCTCAGATCCTCAGCGACCATCTGGTCCTCCAGCAGAAATCCGACGCCAACCTTTGGGGTAAGGCCGCTCCTTCCTCCAAGGTGTCCGTCAAAACCACTTGGAGCGAGGAGGAATATTCAGTGAAAAGCGACAGGGAAGGCAATTGGAAACTTTCCGTCAAGACGCCGGCGGCGGGTTATACTCCATATTCGATAACAATTTCGGACAAAGATGGCTCCGTGACTCTCTCGGACATTCTGGTCGGAGAGGTTTGGCTTTGCGGAGGGCAGTCCAACATGGAGATGCCGTTGGACGGCTTTGGCTCATGCCCTGTGGAAGGGGCTCTTGAAGAGGTCGCCTTGTCTGGCCAGTACCGGGACAAGATCCGTCTTGTGAAGATTCCTAAGACAGGTGCCGAGGCCCCGCAGGAGACAGTGGAAGGAACATGGCAGGTCAGCTCGCCGGAGACCGCCGGCTGGTTCACCGCCGTGGGTTGGCATTTCGCGAAGATGCTTAACGCTGTCTTGGATGTCCCTGTTGGATTGGTTTCCTGCAATTGGGGCGGCTCGGCTGTGGAAAGCTGGCTGCCTAAGGACGTGGTATATTCCTACCCAGAGAACACTTTGCCGTCAGGGCAGTACGCTTCCAAGAGGGAGCCGGGCGGCTGGTATCACTACCATAGCCCTATCATCATGTACAACGGAATGCTGTACCCGATCCGCAATTACACCCTGAAGGGATTCCTCTGGTATCAGGGGGAGACAAACGCCGGATTCCCGCAGTATTATGCCCAGAGGCTGGCCACCATGGTGAAAGTCTGGAGGGATCTCTGGGGACAGGGCGAGATTCCGTTCTATGAGGTCGAACTGGCACCGTACGTCTATGGAGGTGACGGAACTTCTGGTGCGAGAATACGTGAGGCGCAGCGCAAGGCTGTGGAACTGATCCCGAACAGTGGAATCATCACGACCAACGACCTTGTCTATCCTTATGAATATGACCAGATCCATCCTTGCAAGAAGAAGGAGGTGGGGCAGCGTCTGTCTTATCTGGCTCTGAACCAGACGTATGGAATGGGCTACATTCCATTTGAGGGGCCTCGTTTCAAGGATTATGAAATCCGTGGGAATGAAATAGAGATTTCGTTCTACAATGATGAGAACGGGTTCAGCCCTTGGAGGGAGATTGTCGGATTCGAGGTTGCCGGAGAGGATCGGGTGTTCTACCCTGCAGAGGTCCGCAAGGGGGCCGGATGGAAGAATCTGGTGGTGAAGAGCGACAAGGTTCATGCTCCGGTGGCGGTACGTTACTGCTTCCGGGACTTCCAGATCGGAAACCTTACCGGGAGACGTGGCTTGCCTGTCGTTCCGTTCAGGACTGATAATTGGTGATAAAAAAATCCTGCAATTTTTCGGTTTTCCATTGGAAATCCGTAATTTTGCAAGATTTTTTTACGGTATATGCAAGAAATTAGGAACATCGCGCTCATCGCGCACGTCGACCACGGCAAGACAACCCTCGTGGACAGGATGATCTATCAGGCCAATCTGGTGCGTCAGCCTGAGAATCTCGGCCAACTGATTCTCGACAACAATGACATCGAGAGGGAAAGAGGCATCACCATTTTGGCGAAAAACGTGTCTGTTACTTATAAAGGTGTTAAGATCAACATTATAGACACTCCGGGGCATAGCGATTTCGGAGGTGAGGTCGAAAGGGTTCTGAACATGGCGGACGGTGTCCTTCTTCTGGTGGACGCTTTCGAGGGCTGTATGCCTCAGACCCGTTTCGTGCTTCAGAAAGCCCTTGAACTGGGTAAGAAACCTATCGTGGTTGTCAACAAGGTGGACAAACCGAACTGTCGTCCGGATGAGGTTCAGGAGGAGGTTTTCGACCTAATGTGCTCTTTGAACGCCACTGATGACCAGCTTGATTTCAAGACAATCTTCGGAAGCGCCAAGCAGGGCTGGATGTCGGACGATTGGAAGAATCCGACCTCGGACATCACTCCGCTCTTGGATGCTATCCTTTCGGAAATCCCTGCCCCTAAAGTGGTTGAGGGTACTCCGCAGCTGCAGGTTACATCCCTTGAGTATTCCCCGTATGTGGGTCGTATCGCCGTCGGCAAGCTTACCAGAGGCGAACTCAGGACAGGCCAGCAGGTTAGCCTTTGCAAGAGGTATGACGTTGTCGAGAAGCATAAGATCAAGCAGCTCATGGTCTTCGATGGACTCGGAAAGGCTAATGTGGACACTGTGCAGTGTGGTGACATCTGCGCGGTTGTCGGCATAGACGGCTTCGAGATCGGCGACACGATCGCCGACAGCGAGAATCCGGAGGCTCTTCCTCCGATCTCCATCGATGAGCCTACGATGAGCATGCTCTTCACCATCAACAACTCCCCGTTCTTCGGAAAGGACGGCAAGTTCGTGACTTCCAGGCATATCAAGGACCGCCTGGACAAGGAGTTGGAGAAGAACCTTGCCCTCAAGGTGAAGCCGGGACTGAACGCGGATTCCTTCGTGGTCTTCGGACGTGGCGTACTTCATCTCTCCGTGCTTATCGAGGAGATGCGCCGTGAGGGATTCGAACTTCAGGTAGGACAGCCTAAAGTCTTGGACAAGACCATCAACGGACAGCGCTGCGAACCTATTGAGGATCTTTCCATTGAGGTTCCGGAGCAGTTTGTCGGCGCGGCCATCGAACTTGCCACACGCAGGAAGGGTGCGCTTCTGCACATGGAGCCGAGGGGCGACAGGACATTGCTCAACTTCGATATTCCTACCCGTGGCCTTATGGGGCTCAGAAGCAACCTTTTGACCGCATCCCAGGGCGAGGCCATCATGGCTCACAGGTTCAAGGAGTACCAGCCGTACAAGGGTGAGATTGAGAATCGTACGAACGGTTCGCTCGTGTCCCTTGAGACGGGCACCGCGATAGCGTATTCAATGAACAAGCTTCTGGACAGAGGCAAGTTCTTCATTGACCCGGGTGACGAGATCTACTGCGGGGAGGTTGTGGGCGAGCACACGAGGGAGAGAGACCTCAACATCAACATCTGCAAGACGAAGAAGCTTACCAACGTGCGCGCTGCCGGTTCCGACGAGAAGGTTGTGTTGCCGCCGCCGGTGAAGATGTCTCTTGAGGAGATGCTTGAATATATTCGTGAAGACGAGCTCGTGGAGGTGACTCCGCACCATCTGAGGATGCGCAAGATCCTTCTTGATCCGATGGACAGGAAGCGTTCCGGCAACTCCGGTGACGATGAATAGGCAAACTATTCGCGAAAAGATTTTATATTCGGAAAATTTTTTATACCTTTGCAACCCTTAATCTGTCTATCGGATCATGAAAGATGATTTTATAGTTCCAATAAATGGATTGACCCAAGGACGGACTGAGTTTCGTTGGAGGGTTGGGAAGGAGTTCTTTGAGAGTTTTGAGAATTCAGAGATTCTTGACGCGGATCTTGAGGTTGAGGCCTTTGCGGAGAAATCCGGGCGTTTCATCGGGATTGATTGTGAGATTGAAGGCGATGTGACGGTGGCATGTGACAGATGTCTTGAGGATTTGAGACTTCCTGTCGAGACGGGATTCCGGCTCAGCGTCAAGTTCGGTCAGGAACCGGCTGACAGCAGTGATGCTCCGGAAGGAGAGAGGGAGATTGTCTGGCTGCCGGAATCGGACGCCGAATTCGACCTCGCCCAGACAGTGTATGATTATGTATGCCTGTCTCTGCCGGTCCAGAGGGTTCATCCAGATGGGGAGTGCGACCCGGAGGCTGTGAAATATCTGAGTTCTGAAGACGATCAGGAGCGTGATTTCCAAGGAAAGGATGCTTCGATGCCGTTTGCGTCATTGAAGGATCTTTTGGAAAAAGTGAAATAATAATTTAAGAATATTTAACTATGGCACATCCGAAACACAAAGTCTCAAAGCAGAGAAGAGACAAGAGAAGGACCCATGACTTCGCTCCGGTTCCTACTCTCGCTACCTGCCCTAACTGTGGCGCAACAGTGATGTATCATCACATTTGCCCAGAGTGCGGTTACTACAGAGGACGTCAGATCATCGAGAAGAGCGCGGAGTAGTCCTCTTCCGTAGAAAACTAATGGTCCCATAGTTCAACGGATAGAACGGAGGTTTCCTAAACCTTAAATATAGGTTCGATTCCTATTGGGACTACAAAAGAGGCTCGTCATCGCGGCGGGCCTCTTTTGCGTTATTTGGAGAATTTGAATATTCTGATTAATTTCGTAAGAGGTTTATTCGATTATGCCGTCACACATGCTGCCATCATTGCTTCTTTACATCCTTGCGCTTGGCTACACGCCAGGTCCGTCCAATCTGTGCGCTTTCCATTCCGGCATCCATTTCGGCCGCAGGAACGCGATGAAGGTTTGGTGGGGCTTTGTGATTGGCTTTCTGATCATAGACACGTCGTTGGTTCTCCTCACGCATTTTCTTGGGGATGTTCTTGGCCCTTATGTCAAGTGGCTCTCTTATGCCGGAGCGCTCTACATGGTCTGTCTGGCGATCATGATTGTGGTCAAGTCCGGCCAGTCAAAGGAAGACATGGCCAAATCCTGCTCGGTCGGGACTGGAATCGTGATCGAAATCACCAACGCCAAGGTCTGGATGTTCTGTCTGACCGCTCTGGGGACATTCGTGCTGCCATATTCAAGTTCCCTTATTGAACTTGCCAAGGTTGGACTTCTTCTTGTTTTGGCAGGTCCAGTCGCCAATCTGGTCTGGTTGGTGGCCGGATCCGCGCTGAACAGCCTGACGGAAAGGTATGGCCGTGTCGTCGATGTGATTCTTGCCGCGGCGCTTGTCATCTGCGCCTTGATGCTGATTCTGTAAGCGCTTATTGGTGCGGAAACCTTACCGTGAAGCATGCGCCCTTGAGCAGGAATGACTTGGAGTAGGAGATCTCACCGTTGCATTTCTCAAGAATATTCCTGCAGATCGACAACCCAAGACCTGTTCCGTTGCTCTTTGTCGTGAAGTTTGGAGTGAAAAGCCTTGAACGGTTCTCGTCGCTGACTCCCGGACCGTTGTCCTCGAACACAATGTCGTAGAACCCTTCTTTTGAGGACCGGCGCAAAGAAACCACGATTTTCCCCTGGAACGGCTCCTTCCCTTTGTCGACCGCCTCCGTCTGAGCATTCTCTATCGCCTGCACCGCATTGTTGATCAGATTGACGAACACACGGGTAAGTTGAGGTTTCGGGCCGGTGACGGTGGCGTTCTCCAGTCCCATGTAAGAGAACTTGATGTTGTCCCTGCTGTCGAACAAGTCGATCTCCTCCTTCAGAAGTTTGTCCAGATTAATCTCGACCGGCTCTTCCGTGTAGAGTTTGGCGAATGTTGAGAACTCGTTGGCGGTGTCGGCGAGCAGGTCAATCTGCTTGAGGACCTCCTCGGAGATCTCGTCGAATCTCTCCGCCCAGGCCGGATTACCGTTTTTCTTCATTCTGATCAGCCTTTGGATCTGGAGCTTGATAGGGGTCAGAGGGTTCTTTATCTCATGCGCCACCTGCCGCGCCATGGTCGCCCAGGCCTTGTCCCTCTCGGCCTGAGTCAGTTTCCTGGTGGAGTTGTACAGGTCATGAACCATCAGGTTGTAGGCCCGGACAAGGCGTGAGACTTCGTCATCGCGCTCGTAGACGATATATTCAAGATTGTTGATACTCGCCTCGTTCATCTTCCGGCCCATTTCGGAGAGAGGCTTGAACATCTTGTCGACCGCCTTGGCCGTGATGAATCTCGCCAGAAGTAACAGGATCATGAACACGGTCACAATCGAGATTGAGTGGAGCACAGCTTCTGATTTGAAATCAAAACTCTCGTCGGTGAATGGGGAACACATGATGGCGATCATCCTGCCCTGCCCGTTGAACACCGGGGCGTAGAGGAAGTATGTCCGCTTGGGGCCGATGTCTTCCTTGCCGATGTAGTACCTTTTGTTCTTATAGATGATGCTCTCGAACGCGTCAGGATTCATTCTGGAACCGAGGAGCATCAGGTCAAACACTTCCGGGGTGGTGGAACGGAACTCCTTGCCGCCTATGGTGTAGAGAGTGATGTCGGACTTCATCGTGTTGCTGATGTCCTCCAGAATCATCGATGCTTCCTGCGCGCTGAAGTCCGTGAAATCCACGACGTAGCGGCACCTGGCCTGAAGAAGTGTCTGTAGGGAGTTGACCTTGTCGGCCATCGAGGATTTCAGGTTCGCGTTGTTTCTTCTGTAGACGAAGAGCACGCTGACGCTTGCCAGGGCGATGAGTGTCATGATCAGCGCCATGAGCATCGCGGCGTTGATCCTGGACTTGTAGTAGTTGCTTTCGCGGTGCCTCGGATGAATCCGTGTCAGGGTCAAAAGGGTCAGGCAGAAGTAGAAGATCAAGGTCAGGAACAGGAACGCCACAAAGTAGGTGAAATTCTCTGTCTTTGGCCTTGAGACGATGACAAGATCCTCGTCGGAGACGCTGTTGACAAAATGTGTGTATCCGTTCTTCCGTACGACTCCGTCGACGGCTTCGTGGATCTCTTCCTCGAGCTCCTCGTCCACGATTGTCGGGTAGGAGTAGTTGCCTTTGTAGGATGTCAGGCTCTTGCCGGAGTACTTGGCGTACGAGTACCTTGACGGGATCAGAACGTCTCCCGGAGCCGAGTATCCAAGCAGTTGGGCGTAGCCCTTGTTCTCGCGGTTTGACTTCGGGGACACCCGCATCAGCATCATTGTCACCCCGCTGCCGTAGTTGTAGTAGGCGAAGCTGCCGGCGTACAGGCTGTGACCTCCGGCGTCCCTCATGTACCGGAAGTGGGAATCCTCGGCGATCGGGATGCCTCTGGTGACCATCTCGGTGAAGTAGGCGATGACCCCTTTGTCCTTTTCTTTCTCCGGGAACAGTTCCACCGTGATGTCATAATCCTGCGAGGCCCTCGGCATGTAGCTTTCGATAATCCTGTTGAGGATGGTGCCGTTGCTTTTGGGAATGGCTGACAGGGTGGAGATAAGCTGGTCGGAGGCGATCTTGTCCTCGGCCCTTCGCAGCTCGAGCTCAAGGCTGATGTCCCTTTCGATGGACAGTCTGTTGGCCCATACGTTGATCCTGTTCTGCTCCTTCCGGAACCCGAGCGTGCCGGCCATGATCACCATGTAGGCGGCGAAGACTATGGCTGTCGCTGTCCTGCCTCCGGCTGAGAACAGGTCGTGCCTGAGGCCTGTCAGGTGTTTCAGCGCCGGCATGAGCATCTGCGTCAGGAGCGGGATGGTCATCAGCAGGCTGATCAAGGTCAGGTAGACCAGAAAACTGAATATGTTGAGGTCGTTCAGGCGGTAGAGCTCAAGCGAGATGTTTGAGTTCAGGATGACGCTCCTGAAAGTCACATGGACGAAGAATAAAACGCCGGCGATGAGTAGGAATATGCAGACGGCGTACAGCCCCAAAGTCCGCTTGCGGTGCCTTGTCCTGAGGATCCTTCTGAATATGTCGTTTCTTGTCACGAAGGTGCAGCAGACGCTGAGGACGATGAGCAGGGACACTATCAGCACCGCCCCCAGCGAATTGAACAGCTGGCCGTCGGCATAGACTGTCGGGGAGAAGAGCTTGAAGCTGTTTTTCATGTTCTCTCCCCAGAAGTATGTCGCTGAGATCACCGCGAACAGGCCGGCCAGGACGAGCATGAGCCTTTTCAGGCTTTTCTTCTCGGCAAGATGCAGAAGTGACGCGATGATGAAGCAGGCGATGGCGAACCAGATCATCGTGGAATGTGTCGCCGCGGATTGTCCGGTGACGGAGTTCGCCACGATCTTGAACACTGGCATGCCGTCGAGGATGGCCGCCGATCCGCTGCTTTCGGACAACGGGACAATGGTGTAGTTCCGTCCCAGCCCCAGTTTTCTGTTCACACCGTTCGGACTCTCGTCGGACATCGAATCGACGATCTCAAGCCCGGCGATTACCTTTCTGCGTCCCAAGTCCTCTGACTTCACCAGGTACCATTTCTGCCCGTAACTGACGAACGAAACCTCCGGGGTGACCTCGGCGAGAGGGGAGTAGATGCTCTCCCTCGGTTTGGACAGACGGGGGAACACGATCCTCGGGGCGATGTCGTCGTTCCGGACCGGGAACTGGTTGCTCCACGATTGAAGGGTGTCGTCGATGTATCTGTAGATGACCATGTCGGAAGGCACGTCGTTGTGGCCGGCCCAGACGCGGTGGTCCGCCGTGAGGGCTGAACTGATATATTCATCAAGAAGGTGCATCCTTCCCGAGACGTTCCTGCTGACCTTGGCGGCCTCTCTCTCAGTGTTGCCCGGAAGTTTGCTCACAGACAGCGAGAACGCCAGAAGAATGACGGCAAACGCCAGAAATCCTCCTGCCAGACAGTTTTTTATGCCAAACCTTCTGATGCTCATTCGTGATGGTAAGGTTCCCCTCTGATTATCGTGAAAGCCCTGTAAAGCTGCTCGGTGAATATTGCCCTGACCATTTGGTGCGAGAATGTCATCCTGGAGAGAGACATCTTTCCGTCGCATCTGGCATAGACAGCTTCGGAGAAGCCGTAGGCGCCGCCGATCACGAATACAATATCTTTGCCACCGCCAAGGGTCATCCTCTGGATCTCGCCGGCAAACTCGACGGAACGGTACTCTTTCCCACGCTCGTCCAGCAGAATCACCCGGTCGGACGGCTTTATATTCTTGAGTATCAGTTCTCCTTCCTTGTCCTTGATCTGGGCCTTGGAGAGAGCGGACGTGTTTTTCAGCTCGGGGATCTCCGTGACGCTGAACGGCACGTAATGTGACAGTCTGGATGAATATGTCTCCAGACCTTCCCGAACCCAACCAATGTCGGTCTTTCCGACTGTCAGCAAGATGATTTTCATGGCGATCGCAACTTCAAAGCGCTGATGCAAAAATAGCAAAGCTATCTTGATTTTTCAACACAACTTTCCGGAAAAGTGGCTCGGAATTTGTAAAAGAAAACCTTTTGTCATGAAAGCTTTTGCAAGGATATTCGCCGCGATTTCCATGCTGCTGTTCTGTGTCAACGGCAACGCCGCCGCTGACAGTTACGATGTTTTCGTGCCGATAGCGAAGTATCTTGGCCGTGGGGACGCTGAAAGGTTGTCCGTCTGGTTTGACGACAACCTTGAGATCACGATAATGTCCACGACGAACGATTCCAGCAAGAATCAGGCGAAGCAGATCCTGAAGGCTTTCTTTGACAATCACACGCCACGTTCGTTCGAGATAAGGCACACGGCCTCACGTTCCAACTCTAAATACGCCTTGGGCTTCCTGAACGCCGGCGGTGAAGTTTTCGAAGTCACGATCTTTGTCAGCAACTGCGGTGACCGGTACAAGATCCAGCAGTTGAAGATTGACAGGATCCGGTGACCTCGGCCATTCAGACCAAACCATGACATCCGACTTTAGACACATATTCAGAATCCTATCATTAACCATTCTCCTGACGACCTTTTTCCTGCCTGACGCATCGGCCCAGGCCACAAAGGTGAAAGGACGGGTGGTGGATGCGTCGACTGGGGAAGGGATTCCTTTTGCGGGAATATATTTCAGGAACTCCACCGTCGGAGTCTCGGCCGACATGGACGGCTATTTCTCTCTGGAGACCAGAGACACTCTGAGCGTGCTGTCGGCGTCCATTCTCGGCTACGAGGAGCAATTCGTCAAGGTCAACAGGCGAAGTTTCAATGAGATAACATTTCGGTTGAAACCGGTTCACGACGAACTTGCCGCAGCCGTGGTGAAGCCGGATGACCGCTACATGCGCTCGATACTCCGGAAGATCGACGAGGCCAAGGGACGGAACAACCCGGAAAAGCGTCCAAGGTACAGCTGCGATGTCTACACGAAGATGGAACTTGATGTAACCAACCCGGAAAGTCCGATGATCAGCAGCTTCCTTCCTAAGGATTTCAGGTTTATCTATGACTATATGGACACGTCAGTCGTGTCCGGCCATCCTTATCTTCCTGTGCTGATCTCCGAGACGTCCTCCAAGTACTATCATCGGAAGGATCCTCCGTCAAACAGGGAACTCATCAAGGCCTCCAGAATCTCCGGAGTGGACAATAATCCTGTACTGTCCCAGTTCACCGGCAACATGTATGTGAAGACCAACTTCTACGACAATTTCATCAACATCTTCCAGGTCGAGATTCCGTCACCGCTGGCCTCGTCCGGGATGACCTACTACAACTACTATCTGGTCGACAGCCTTCAGATCGAGGGACGCAAGACCTACAAGATCCGTTTCCATCCGTCCAAATGGATCTCCTCTCCGACGTTCGACGGAGAGATGTCCATCGATGCGGAGGAATATGCGCTGCGTGACATCCACGTGCGGCTCAAGAAAGGATCCAACGTGAACTGGGTCCGTGACATGACCATCGATGTGGAGAACCGTAGGCTTCCGGATTCCACTTGGTTCTACAAGCAGGACAGGATGTACGTGGATTTCTCGCCCACCACACGGGATTCCTCCAAGATTGTCACGTTCTTGGGCAACAGGCAGATAGACTACTCGAATCCGGACTTTACAACCACCTACAAGGCCGACAGGGAGGACATCAACGCCCAGGTCCATGCGGGCAAGGATGTCATCAACAATGACGAGAGCTACTGGCAGAGTGTCCGTCCTTACCCGCTGAGCGAGAAGGAGCGGGGAATCTACAACATGGTGGACTCCATCAAGAACGTTCCGCTCTACAAGGATGTCTATGCCTTGGCGGACATGATTGTCAACGGATTCCTGAACACCAAGTATGTAGGGTTCGGTCCGTACTCGTCGGTCTACAGCTTCAATGAGCTGGAGGGTGACCGCGTCCAGCTGGGGGTCAGGACGACCAAGAAGCTGAGCCGCAAGGTGCGTGTCATGGGCTATGCCGCCTATGGTTTCAAGGACAAGACTTGGAAGGGCGGCAGTTCGCTCGAATTCATGTTCAATAACCAGCCTACCGACAAACTGACCCTTTCCTACAAGCACGATGTGATGCAGCTTGGCAAGGGACCGACCGTCTACGGGAGCGGAAGCCTGATGTCTTCGATTCTCGCAAAGGCCAACAGCCAGAAAATGAGCATGGTGAATGACTACGCCCTTTCCTGGCAGAAGGAGTGGTCCCAGAATTTCAACATGATCGTCGCGCTGGAAAGCCGCAGGATATTCTCGAACATGTTCGTGCCGATGGTCTCGTCCGACGGGAAGGCCTTCAATTCCGTCGGGTACAACCAGGCCCACATGCAGCTTCGCTTCTCAAAGGACGAGATAGTCACCAGAGGGACGTTCGAGAAGCACTACATGTACTCGAAGTACCCTGTGGTGACACTTGATTTCATCGGTTCGACAAAGGGGATCGGGAAAAATGAATATTCCTACTTCCGCCCCGAGTTGTCAATCCACTACACCCTCCCGATCCCGCCGCTGGGGCTTTCCAAATTTGACCTGAACACCGGTACTGTCGTGGGCCGGGTGCCGTACCCGATGCTCAAGATTCACGAGGGCAACGGAACGTACACATTCTCAAGATATTCATTCGCCTGCATGGATTACTATGAATTCGCTTCCGATCTTTGGACCACCTTGTTTTGGGAGCATAACTTCAAGGGATTCTTTCTCGGAAAGATTCCGCTGCTGAAGAAATTGCAGTGGAGGGAGGTGGCGTCCTTGAGGATGGCTTACGGAACGATCCGGAAGGAGAACAACGGAATAGTCGGCGATGAGGGTTTTGGCTCCGTGATGCTTTTCCCGGAGAAGATGGGAAAACTGAACAGGCCTTACGTCGAGATGGGCGTCGGCATCACGAACATATTCAGATTCCTGCGAATCGATGCCTTCTGGAGAATGACTCACCGCTACGAAGTCAAGGATGGTGTGAAAGTTCCGCACGACAACCGCTTTGTGATCAATTTTGGCTTGGAATTCAGGTTCTGACGCTATATCTTTGCAGACTGTTATGCCCAGAAAATTGACAATTTTGCTGCTGGTGCTCATGTCATCGGCCCTGTTGAGTGTTCCGTTCCTGGTTCCCGGGACGGGTTGGCTGTCGTTGATCGCGTTCGTCCCGCTGCTCTGGGCGGAAGACATCGCCACGGGGGACGGGATGAAAGGATTCTGCTGGTGGCACTACCTCTGTTTTGTGCTGTGGAACGCCGCCACGACTTTCTGGGTCTGCAACGCCACTCTTGGAGGCGGAATATTCGCCATTCTTGCCAACGCCTTCCAGATGTCGCTTGTCTTCGGACTGTTCCGTTGGAGCCGCAAATGGCTAAGTGGTTCGCTCCCTTACATATTCCTGGCTTTCGCTTGGATCGCCTGGGAGCGATGGTACCTCACAGACGCGCAGATCAGCTGGCCATGGCTCGTGCTGGGCAACGCTTTCGCGCGCACGACGGGATGGATCCAATGGTATGAATATACCGGCACGCTCGGCGGCTCGCTACTTGTCTGGGCCGCGAACCTCAGTGTCTTCGGGATTCTTGAATCCCTTGCGGACGGCCGTTGGATGACGTTCAACTGGAAGGCCAAGTCCGCGGCCCTGCTGGGGACTTCAGCATTGTTTGTGTCTCCTCCTGTCGTGTCGATGTTCCTGAGGCCTGAGCCTTGTGACGAGACCCTTGATGTTGTCATCGCGCAGCCGAACATCGACCCGTACAACAAGTTCGGAGGGATGACGCAGGAAGAACAGAACGAATTGTTGCTGAGTCAGTTCTCTGACATTCCTGACAGTGTTCCGGTACTTTTGGCAGCACCGGAGACTTTCACCGGAGATGTCGTGACGAATGACCTGTCCTCCAGCCCTACCGTCCAGAGATTCACATCATTCCTTGCCGGACATCCGAACGCCAACCTGCTTGTCGGGGCTTCTTCGAGAACCTACCTGAATAGGGCCTTGAGGCCCTCCTACACTGCCCGCCGTGCCGGTAACGGGCTTTGGATGGAGTCACACAACTCAGCCTTGATGCTGGACGCTTTCAGCTTTCCGGAGATATTCCACAAAAGCAAGCTTGTCGTGGCTGTGGAGATGACGCCATACCCTGCATTCTTCTGCAAGATAGACGATTGGCTTGGAGGGGTCATGGGCCGTTGCATAGGGCAGAGTGAAGTCGGGCCGTTGCATTTCAATGAATATGCCTATGCTTCCGGAGCCCGGGTCACAGCTGTTTCTGACAGCCTGAATTTAGCGTCAGCGGATTCGGCCTCGAGAAGGGAGGTCTTCGTGAGCGAGACCATCCCGGTCGGCTGCGCTGTCTGCTACGAGTCCGTCTATGGTGAGTATTGCACTGAATATGTCCGTAAAGGCGCTCGTCTTCTGGCCGTTATCACCAACGATGCCTGGTGGGGGGACACTCCTGGCTATGTCCAGCACCTGTCATATTCGTGCCTTCGTGCCATTGAGACCCGACGCTGGGTCGCCCGATGCGCCAACACCGGCATATCCGCCATCATCGATCCGTCCGGAAAGATTGTCTCCCGTACGTCCTGGTGGCAGCCTGAGGTTCTGAAAGGCAAGGTCGGATTGAGCGACAGTCAGACTTTCTTTGTCCTCCATGGTGACTTCATCGGCCGTCTCTCCACCCTGATGACCGCCCTCATTCTTCTCGCCACTCTCGTCCGCCGTTTCTCCCGGTAGACCGCCCGCCGGGTAAATACGAAAAAGGGACCTAAAGCCGGTCCCCTTTCTCATCATAAAGTTCATTCTGCAGAACTGTGTAGTCGGTCACCTCGACGAGGTTGATCCGGCACTTGTACTTCTTCTTCCATTTCCCGAGGAAAGATTTGTCCGAAAGCATCGTGGCCCCCCGCTTGAGGTAGGCCCCCAGAATCGGGCTGACTTTCAGCGTCAGGTCGGTCTTGCCATGCTCCACGTTGTAGGCGATGTTCCGCTCGATCTGCTCGTCGATCACCGCGCTTGAGGAAATCTTTCCGGTGCCGTGGCAAACAGGGCAGACCTCAGCGGTGTTGATCTCGGTCACCGGACGGATTCTCTGCCGGGTGATCTGCATGAGGCCGAACTTGGTCAACGGCAGCACGTTATGCTTGGCCCTGTCACTTTCCATGAGTGATTGCATGTACTTGTGCAGCTCGTTTCGATGCTCTCCGGAATCCATGTCGATGAAATCCACGATCACGATTCCGCCCATGTCCCTGAGCCTCAATTGCCGGGCGATCTCCTCCGCCGCGATCTTGTTGACCTCGAAAGCGTTCTCCTCCTGGTTGTCGGTCTTCGCGCGGATGCCGCTATTCACATCGATCACATTCAGTGCCTCGGTCGTCTCGATGACCAGATAGGCTCCCTGCTTCATCGGCACCACCTTGCCGAAAGAGCTCTTGATCTGCCTTGTGACCTCGAAATGATCAAAGATGGGCTCCTTGCCGTTGTACAGTTTCACAATCTTTTCCTGATCCGGAGAGATCAAGGAAATATACTTCTTTGTCTCCTCGTAGACGTTCTCGTTGTTCACATAGATGTTCGAGAACGAGTCGTTCAGGAGATCCCTGAGGATAGTGGTGGTCTTGCTGTACTCGGTGAAAAGCAGCTGAACGCCCTTGGATTTGGCCACCTTCTTCCAGGATGATTCCCATTTCTCGATGAGAGACTTCAGCTCGGCCACCAGAACGGCGGCGTTCTTGCCTTCCGCGGCTGTGCGGATGATCGCTCCGTAGTTCTTTGGAAGAATGCTCCTGACGAGGGTCTCAAGCCTTCTTTTCTCCTCCTTTGAGGAAATCTTTTGGGAAATGCTCACCTTCTCCGCGAAGGGGATCAGTACAATGTTGCGTCCTGCCAATGAAATTTCCGCGGTCAGTCGTGACCCTTTGGTGGAGATCGGTTCCTTGACGATCTGCACGATCATCATCTGCCCGGGCTTGAGCACATTCTCGATCCGTCCTTCCTTTTCAAGGATTGGCCCGATAGGAATGCTCGAATAGAGCTCGCCGAGATCCGTGTTCGGGTTGCTCTTGCGCACGAACTCGTCGAACGACGTGAAGTAGAACCCCAGATCCAGATAATGAACGAACGCTTCCTTCTTGTCTCCGATGTCCACAAAGGCAGCGTTGAGCGCAGGAAGAATCTTCTTTACCTTTCCCAGGTAGACATCCCCGACGGAAAAGCTGTGCCCTTTGCTGGACTCTTTGTTGAGCTCAATCAGCCGATGGTTTTCCATCAGCGCGATGTGAACTTCGGTCGATGTGACATCGACAATCAAATCTTTCTCAGATTTTTCTGACTCCATAAGGAAATTACAATGGTGATAAAATAACTTGGCGTCTTGCTAATTATTATAATAAAAAAGGCTGTCCGGCACTTCCGGTCAGCCTTTTTCTTCTAGCAGACTGCTAAAATGGCAGGCACAGAAGCATTACTTCTTCTTGTGTCTGTTCTTGCGCAAGCGTTTTTTACGCTTGTGCGTCGACATCTTATGTCTCTTTCTCTTTTTTCCGCTTGGCATAATAAAAGATGTTTAAAAATTATTTTTCCTCCTTAACTGCATTCACGAAGACCTTGGCTGGCTTGAAAGCCGGGATATCGTGTGCCGGGATGGTCATAGTTGTCTTCTTGGTGATGTTTCTGGCTGCCTTCTTCGCTCTGTGCTTTACAATGAAGCTACCGAATCCGCGGAGGTACACAGGCTCTTTTCTGATGATGGAACCCTTTACGGTGTCCATGAAAGCCTCGATAACGGACTGAACTGCGATTTTCTCGATTCCGGTTGACTTTGCAACCTCATTCACGATTTCTGCCTTTGTCATAATCTATTAATATTTATTAGGATTTACCATAATAACCCCCAAAGTTCGTTTGGGGATGCAAAAATAGACTTATTTTTTTAATATTCAAAATCATATACATAAATTATTTACCATATTTTGTTTGGCACGGTGATTGACCATATTCCCGGATGCTTTCTGAACTCCCATATTCCTGCCAAATTGGCAGAAAGGAGCAGGTGGCGTTTGGTCGCGGCGATAATAGGTCGCCGCAAATATGGCAAAGACTTATGAACACAGACAACAATAAGAACATTTTCTTCCCGGCCGGGACCGCGGAAGTGAACATAATCCCTGTCATGCAGGGAGAGGAACAGATGAAGGTGGAGGCTGGGGATCTTCCTGACACATTGCCTATCCTCGCTTTGAGGAACGCGGTGCTTTTCCCGGGTATGGTCTATCCGGTGACCATAGGACGCGAGAAATCAATCACTTTGATCAAGGAGGCCGAAAAAAAGGATCTCTTCATCGGAGCGGTTCCTCAGGTGGATGTGACGGTGGAGGATCCGGAAGAGAAGGATCTTTATGAATATGGCACCGTGTCGCGTGTCATGAAGGTTCTTGAGATGCCGGACGGCACCATCACAGCCATCATTCAGGGTGTGAAACGCATCCGGATGGCGGGAGTGGTGTCATACGAGCCGTACATCACCGCAAGGGTGAAGTATATGGAGGACATCATTCCAGAGAACGACAACAGCACCAAGATGATCGCGGAATCCCTCAAGGAGAAGGCCGCCGTCATCATCAAGTCCTCCTCTTTCGCTCCGAAAGAGGCTGTCGGGGCACTCAAATCCATTGACAACTACGCTTTCCTGGTCAATTTCATAGCCACCACTGTCGAGATCGAGAACTACATGGAAAAGGTGCAGCTTCTTGGGATTGATGACATCACTGTAAGGGCAATGAAGCTTCTGCAGGTGCTTGACACCCAGATCCAGCTCCTTAAGATCAAGCAGGAGATCAACCAGAAGGTCAAAAGTGACATAGACCAGCAACAAAGGGAGTATTACCTTAACAATCAGCTCCGTACCATTCAGGAGGAACTCGGGATGGACGAAGAGGAGGAGTTCGAGAAATTCCGCGCCAAGGCCAAGACGAAAAAATGGCCGGAGGCTGTGGGCAAACGGTTTGAGAAGGAACTTGCGAAACTTGAGAAGTACAACCCATCCTCTCCTGACTACAGCATCCAGTACAACTACATTGAGTTCATGCTCGATTTGCCGTGGGGCGAGATGTCAAAGGACAACCTTGACCTGAAGCACGCCCAGAAGGTTCTGGACAGTGATCACTACGGTCTTGACACGGTGAAGGAAAGAATCATCGAGTACCTTGCCGTCCTCAAGCTGAAAGGCAACATGAAGTCCCCGATCCTCTGTCTCTACGGTCCTCCGGGAGTCGGAAAGACAAGTCTCGGCAAGTCCATCGCCAAGGCTTTGGGCAGGAAATATGTCAGGATAGCCCTCGGTGGAATGCACGATGAGGCGGAGCTCCGAGGCCATAGGAAGACCTACATCGGGGCGCTTCCGGGACGTATTCTCAACGGAATCGACAAGGCCGGCACATCCAATCCTGTCATCGTTCTTGACGAGATCGACAAGGTCGGCAACGACTACAAGGGGGATCCGTCTTCGGCTCTTCTGGAAGTACTTGACCCAGAACAGAATGTGGCGTTCCATGACAATTATCTGGACATCGATTACGATCTTTCGAACGTGATGTTCATCACCACGGCCAACAACATCTCCACGATCCAGTCCGCCCTGCTTGACAGAATGGAACTGATCAACGTCACCGGCTACCTCGCCGAGGAAAAGATGGAGATCGCCAAGCGTTATCTTGTCCCTAAGCAGTTGGAGGAGCACGGAATAGGCAAGAAGGAGCTTCGCATCGACAAGGCGGCTCTTGAGAAGATCATAGATGAGTATACCCACGAGTCCGGAGTCCGTGGTCTTGAGAAGCAGATCGCCAAGATCGCCCGTGTGACGGCCAAGAAGATCGCTCTGGGAGAAAGTTATCCTTCTGTCATCAAGAAGGAGCATCTGAAGGAATATCTTGGACTGCCGACCAACTTCCATGATCTACAGAAGGGCAATGAGGCTCCCGGTGTTGTGACCGGCCTTGCCTGGACGCAGATGGGAGGTGAGATCCTGTTCGTGGAGAGCTCTGTGAGCGGAGGCAAGGGCGTCATGACGATGACCGGAAACCTGGGTGACGTGATGAAGGAGTCTGCCACGATCGCCTACCAGTACATCAAGGCACATCCTCAGCTTGCCAAAATGACATCCGAGGAGTTCGGTGCCAAGGACATCCACGTCCACGTCCCGGAAGGGGCCGTGCCTAAGGACGGGCCTTCTGCCGGCATAACGATGGTCAGTTCGATGGTCTCCGCCCTGCGTGGCGAGGCCGTGAAGCCGGGAATCGCTATGACAGGCGAGATGACGCTGAGGGGACGTGTGCTTCCTGTGGGCGGCATCAAGGAGAAGATTCTTGCAGCCAAGCGGGCCGGAGTGACCGAGATCGTGATCTCCGAGGACAACCGCAAGGATGTGGAGGACATCAAGCCGATCTACGTCGAAGGGCTGTCGTTCCACTATGTCAAGAACATTGACGACGTGATCTCGTACATATTCAAAGATTAATTTCTATCTTGGTAATCATTTAAAAAAATAACTTGAACAATTTGCATATCTTTATGGTCTATATTTCTTTTCTCATCAGTCATGTGCCACCGGCACACTCCTTCTTCCAAAAGAAATCTATCCTCATAAATCTAAAACAAATTTAGTTCAACTTATTTTTTTAACGATTACATAGCGGTCATTATGGACGTAAGGATAGAACAAAGTTGGAAACAGGCGCTGCAAGGTGAGTTCGAGAAACCCTACTTTGCCGCGCTTGTGCGTTATCTGCACGGAGAGAAGGCACAGGGGAAGGTGATCTTTCCTCCCGGACCGGAGATATTCAAGGCGTTTGAGCTGACTCCTGTCGATCAGGTGAAGGTTGTGATTCTCGGCCAGGACCCTTACCACGGCTACGGTCAGGCGATGGGGCTGAGTTTCTCGGTTCCGGACAATGTGCCGGCTCCGCCGTCCCTCAAGAACATATTCAAAGAGATTGAGGAAGATCTGGGAATCCGCATGAGCGGCCGTCCGAACCTTGAGAAGTGGGCGCGTCAGGGGGTGCTGCTTCTGAACTCCATCCTGACGGTGCGTTCGGGGGAGGCGGCATCGCACAGCGGAATCGGTTGGCAGCAGTTCACCGATGCCGTCATCCGTTATATTTCTGATAATTGCAACGGTGTTGTCTTTCTGCTGTGGGGCAATTACGCCCGTAGCAAGAAGGAACTCATCGACACATCACGGCACTATGTGCTGGAGGCGGCGCACCCGTCTCCGCTGGCCAGAGGCGCGTTTTTCGGCTGCCGTCATTTCTCCAGGACGAACGAGATCCTCATGGGCGAGGGCAAGACACCGATCGACTGGAGGTTATAATCCGACTTGAAAGCCGACTATATTCAAAGAATTTATAATGAGTCGTACAGCATTGTTTCCTGGGTCGTTCGACCCGTTTACATCAGGTCATTTGAACATCTTGACCAGAGCCTTGACGATATTCGACGAGGTCATTGTGGCGGTGGGAATCAATCAGGATAAGCGCGGTTTCTTTTCGATGGAGCAGCGCGAGGACATCATCCGTCAGGCCACCCGAGGAATGGATGGAGTGAGGATCATTCACTACGAGGGACTTACCGTCGACATTTGTCGTGAGATTGGAGTCCGCCACATCGTCAGGGGGGTGAGGAATATGACCGATTTCGACAATGAGCAGGCGATCGCCGACGCGAACCGCCATCTTGCCCCGGAGGTGGACACCATCATCATCCCGACCGCCCAGGAATATTCACACATCTCCTCTTCTGCCGTGCGGGATGTCGTCCGCCATCATGGGAATCTGTCGCAGTTCATCCCTGATGGAGTCGTGCTGCCGGAAGTGAAATGAAAAGGTTCTCAGTCATATTCGTAAGTCTTATTCTTTGGCTTTTTCCGTCGTTCCTTTGCGCCGGGCAGGTAGACTCTTCCCGTTTGGCCGCGTTGGACGAGCGGTTGGAGGAATATTTCCGCACTCTGGAGCCGGAAAGGATCGAGGTGAAGAATGAGGAATGTGACTTGTTGATCAGTTCGGCTCAGGATTCTCTTTTGCGCCGCCACATCGCCTTGAAGATTTACGACCATTATCTTGAGTCTACGGTAATGGGGGATGAGGCCGTGGCCATCCATCTGACTGACAAATGGTTCGCTTCAGGCTTGATTGACATGGGCGGGGATGAGGTCCTTTTGAACGCCAAGGTCTATGCCGACTTCAACAGGCAGTCTCTGTTGGGGATGCCGGCGCCGTCCGTGGTCATGGAGACTCCTGAAGGTGAGAAGGTTGAGGTCGGCGGACACGCGAGCCGCTACCGGGTGCTGTTCTTCTACGACACGGATTGCTCCAAGTGCAAGCTGGAGACAGTCCTTTTACGGGCTAAACTCAATACAAGGAATTGGCCTATCGATGTTTATGCCATCTATACTGGTGTGGATCCCGACAGTTGGAGGGTGTGGCGCCAGTCTAAATTCGATGTGCGCGCAGCCAAGACCAAGGTCATCCATCTTTGGGATCCGGAAGTCACGTCTGATTACCAGATGAAGTACGGCGTGCTTCAGACGCCGAGGATGTTTCTCCTCGACCGTTCCGGAACCATCATCGGCAGGGGAATGGACACGCGTGCCCTGGATCAGCTGCTCGGCATTGTGCTCGCTGACACAGCTTATGAATATGGCGGCCAGGCTTCGGCTGCTTTGATGGACAAGTTGTTCGCTTCGTATGATGATGATGATGATGATGATGATGATGATGATGACGCGCCTGATTCGTTGTCAAGAGTTCGTCCAAATAGGCCGCTGAGCTTGTCGAAGCGCCCTGACACCGCAAGAGTCCTGTCAATGGCCAAGGCCTTGGAGGACCGTACTCTGGCCAAAGGCGACACCATTTTCTTCAAACACCTTGAAGGCGACCTCCTCTACTGGCTCACCTCCCGCCGCGACGAACTCAGCAAGGAAGGCACTCTCCCTTTCATCAATGAATATATCCTCTCACGTCCAGACATCTGGAACACCCAGGACGACACCCTCAAGGTCGTGGGTCTCGCCCGCATGATGAAAGACCTGCTTTCCCGCACTCCTGTCGGTTCGAAATTGCCCGATGCCAAGGAACTTATGTCCGGCGTTGTCAACGTCTCTTCTCTTCGTGGTTGGACTAAGGATTGGGACCGCATGCACAGAAAGGGAGGCTATATAGTATTCCACACCGAGGGCTGTCCGGTCTGCAAGGCAGAACTCACCGCCGCTGATTCTTTGGGACTGAGGATTTTGGATGTGAATGTCGATGAGATTATGGTCTCCAATCCGGATCTTGCCAAGGTTCTTCTCGACACCTTTGACCTCTCCTCCATGCCGTTCATCATCGAGGTCGGCCGCCGTGGTGTCATCCACCGCCGCTACGTCTCCTTTCTGTCCGGTCGCAGTGGTTCGGCAGGCTCACCAACCGGTTGCTGAGCTTGTCGAAGCGACATCTATCCAGTAATGCTCCGCAGCACCCGCGCCAACTGATCCGAGCAGGAGGTACCTCGCCCGTGGCAGTTGACACCGGACAGTATTTCTATGGCCTTGCCGGCATCCATACCCTCCAGAAGCCTTCCTATCGCCTGAAGATTTCCGTCACACCCTTTGATGTAATGAAGGTTGTGGATCTTGCCGTCAACGAGATCGAAGTCAATCTGTGCCGAGCAGACAAGCGCGCTCGGAACCGCCGTTATATGTCTGACACCATCCGTCGTTTTGTCAGACAGTATTTTAAAATCGTCACCTATAGCCATTGTGGTAATTATTAAACGTTTAAACAAACAAATTTATAAAATTTTCGTGAAAATAAACGTAACTTTGCACGGCATTTGAAGAGAACCAATGCCGGAATAAAACAGATAATTAATTTCTAAACACATAGAATTATGGTATCATACAAAGATCTTGGCCTGGTCAACACCAGAGAGATGTTCGCAAAGGCCGTAAAGGGTGGCTATGCTATTCCTGCTTTCAACTTCAACAACATGGAGCAGCTTCAGGCTATCATCCAGGCAGCCGCCGAGGAGAAGTCACCTGTCATCCTTCAGGTTTCCAAGGGAGCCCGCAACTACGCTAACCAGACCCTTCTCCGCTATATGGCAGAGGGAGCCGTACAGTATGCGAAGGAACTCGGTTGGGAGCATCCTCAGATCGTTCTTCACCTTGACCATGGTGACACTTTCGAGCTCTGCAAGAGCTGCGTTGACATGGGATTCTCATCAGTCATGATCGACGGCTCCGCCCTTCCTTACGAGGAGAACATCGCCCTTACCAAGAAGGTCGTTGAGTACGCACACAAGTATGATGTCACCGTTGAGGCCGAACTTGGCGTTCTCGCCGGTGTTGAGGATGAGGTTTCCGCCGAGGAGTCTCACTACACAAAGCCTGAGGAGGTCATCGACTTCGCCACACGTACAGGCTGCGATTCACTCGCAATCTCAATCGGTACCTCTCACGGCGCTTACAAGTTCAAGCCGGAGCAGTGCACAAGAGACCCTAAGACCGGACGTCTCGTTCCACCTCCACTCGCATTTGACGTTCTCCACGAGATTGAGAAGAAACTCCCTGGATTCCCGATCGTTCTCCACGGATCATCTTCAGTTCCTCAGGAATATGTCGACACCATCAACAAATTCGGTGGCAAGCTTCCTGACGCTGTAGGTATCCCTGAGGAGCAGCTTCGCGAGGCCGCCAAGAGCGCTGTCTGCAAGATCAACATCGACTCAGACTCCCGTCTCGCCATGACCGCCGCCATCCGTAAGGTATTCGCTGAGAAGCCAGGCGAGTTCGACCCGAGAAAGTACCTCGGACCAGCCCGTGACGAGATGAAGAAGCTCTACGAGCACAAGATCGTTGACGTCCTTGGCTCAAACGGCAAAGCTGAGTAATTCGATCTGTGAGGCCTAAACTCCTTACAATCAATTGACAGAATGATTCCCTCTGGTCGATATCGACTGGAGGGAATTTGTTAATATATTCGCTGATAAGTAGTTGCTCGATACGTGATAGCGGATAATTTGTATCTGTTTATTCCATCAAAGATCAGTTGGATGGTTGAGATGCTTTGTGAGGATAACAACGTGGATGTTCTTGATGCTGTCAGGAGTGTTTATGGTTCAGACACGTACCGTTGTCTGGAGAACGAAGACAGCAAACTGTGGCATTTCGGTCCTGTCGCATTGTATTAGGATTTGATGGACGGAAAATGAGACAGCCAAGGGCGTTGTCTGCAAGAGCAACATCAAGATTGTTGACGTCTTCGGGGCCGACAGGCAGCCTGTGATCACTGGCTTCGTCAACTGTTTGGCAATGAAGGCCGTACCAGTTACACTATTGGAACTATCTATGGAGCAAATATTCAATGGATAATGTTATGAATCGCCGACCGTGGCCATTTCGCAGAGATATGCGTCACACCTGAGAATTCATTTGATTGTCAGGCAGTGATTTAGTACTCAGGGTGTGGATGTTTTCTCACACCTGAGAGACAGGATCCTCGTCGCAGCGCGTTCTGTGGGTGCTGTTCTTTCTTAGGTGTGAAAAACGCCGCATATCTGAAACTGTATTTTCTTGATAATTATTGAGTTGCGTTTTTAGGTGTGTGTTGTTGACGAGAATTAGTTTTGTCATTTTAAAGAAACAGATTTGTACTCAAGACAAAAAAATAATATATTCTCAGGTGAGAAAGTAAGACTTTCAGAAAAGACATAATTTATATTAACAGGCGTTATTGTCCGTGCTTCCTTGATACTTCGACACTTTCAACAGTAGCACAACGGAATTAACGCCCACGCAGTTCAAGGAACTCATGGGCTTTTTCGTTGGAATGTGCTACAGGTAGTCGAAGACCTCAAGGATCGGACCAATGAGAAAGTCCACTTTTTGGTATGGATACGTATGAACAGGATTATCCTTTAAATCAGATTGAGGGTCAAGTTTCAGAAAGTCAGTCGATAACATGTGCATCTTCCTGCCCGGTTCAGGTGGGAGGATGTTCTTTTAATATATTCATGGAGAATTGGTTGGCCTCCAGATCATAGGCCTTCTCAATCTCATCTCGTACACACCAAAGTGCGGCAAACTATCCTATATCAACACTCCAGTCATATACTGGACGCACAGTAATATGAAAACCATCTTTATCGATCTCATCGTAATCGTGATCTGTCAGTAGAAGCAGATTATTGCAACCAGTTGCTTTGGCGGCCATTATAGCACCGTTTAGCTCACGTTGCTTCGTTTTGGGAGAAGAAATATCATATGACACTTGTACTGCCTGCAACACATCATCGCCTTTGCAGATGATGAAGTCGCATTCTCCAGAGCGCTCAAGCATATAATACACATCCCAACCTTCCACGTTACACTTCCTTAAAAGTTGGGTGAGTACTATGGTCTCAAGGCGCCATCCCAGATTGTCTCCGGAGAAAGCGTCTTTTCTCTGGCTCATCATGGACACATCCACTGCAAGTCCATCATAGCTGACGAGATGGGACTTGGAAAGACGGTCCAGGCTATTGGGGCGGCGGAACTTCTCCGTAAGTCAGGGCTGGTGTCTTCCGTGTTCATTGTCTGTCCTACATCGCTAAAATACCAGTGGCAGAAGGAAATCGAAAGATTCACCGACTCCTCTGCGGTGGTGATTGAAGGTAATCCCGTCACGCGGGCTCAGATGTACAAGAGCGATGCGTTCTACAAGATTGTCTCATTTCATACGATGAACCGGGATGTTTGCATGAAAGGGGAGTTGTACGCGGAATGTGTTATTATGGATGAGGTTCAGAGGCTTAAGAACTTGAACACCCAGATCGCAAGGTCGGCCAGACATATTCATTCCGACTATTCCATCATTCTTTCGGGCACACTGTTGGAGAACAAACTGGAGGATTTATATTCAGTGATGCAGTTGGTGGACCAGTACTGCCTTGGGCCGTACTACAAGTTCATCGAAGAGACGACGGTGCGTGATGAGACGGGCAAGGTCTTGTCCTACCGCAATTTGAATATGGTCTCGGAGAAGATCCGCTCCCGCCTCATCCGTCGCGGCGAGGCGGTTGATGAGGGCTTTCAATGCTGTCGGCTATGCGGATGCGGCGGGGAAGTATGCTATACTCAAGGAGATGCTTGGAGGTGTCGGCCGCAATGTGCTGATTGCCTCTAATGTGCAGATCTACACGGCTACACATTCGGTCATTCCGGAGGAACGACGTTTGTCTGGGGGCGGGGATGCCTGCATCACCATCGCCAAGCCGGTTACGATCAAGGACAACGCCTGGATCGGAGGCGGTGCGATCATCCTGCCGGGAGTGACGATAGGGGAAGGTACCACAATCGGAGCCGGAAGTGTTGTCACCAAGGATATTCCTGACCGCTGCGTCGCTATCGGCAGCCATTGCCGCATGATCCGAACCCTTTGATAATAGTGTTTGTCCTGACCTATTGACGGAATTTGTACCCCAAAAAGCCCTCTGGGGTACCAAGCGCATCAATAACGCCATTTGGTACACCAGAAGGCCTTGTGAGGTACGATGGCCGGAAGTCATCAGAAGGCAAATGCTGCTCCGATGTGCAGTTGGTTGCGCTTGAGTGTTGAATTGGCCGCGCTTGTCAGGTCCGGTTCATAAGTCCACCTTACGCTTTACTGAATGTCTTTCAGAACGGCGTGAGGGGAAGCAGAGCCATCTTGAAATGCTGGAACCCGAAAGAAATGCCGATGATTGTCACGCAGTAAAGCAATCCTGCGAAGAAGTGGCCGAGGGAAACCAGCAGACCTCCCAGAACGAGCCATAGAATATTTCCGAAGAATCTTAGAAGGTGTTGTTGTTATGCGTCTTGCCTGTTTTTTTTCGCCGAATCATCCTCGGAAGATGACTTCCAGACCATCGTAGGCGGCGCGGAGAGGGGAGGGGAGGCTGGCGTCAAGCTGGGCTTGAGTGCCGTGGAGTGTCCTTGCCATGTGGGTGAGGTACACGGGCTGCCCTTTGGGAGCGTCGAGTCTTCCGGTGGCCTGAAGGACATGGGCGGTCCTGAGTACAGTGCCGACGCTTGAATGGGTGTATATTCTGAAATCCTCATCGTGGTCGATTCCCATGGTGGCTTCCATGATGAGTCCGGTTATAGGTTTCCCGTCAGCGATATGGGCGTCTATCCCGACGATTCTGGCGGCTCTTACTGGAATTCCGCCTGTGTCGGTCGCATACAGAACACGTACGGGGCCTTTCTCGATCAGATAAATGAGCGTCTGCTCGTTGTCATCTTTTGTCGCATGGTTGCCGGGAAGAGCCGTGATCGTGATGTCTCCGCACTTCGTTTTCTGACCGATCGCAAGGCCGATTACCTTTGGTGCGGACTGACCAAGTCTGGCTGCGGCCGCGTCAAAATCAGCCTTTGCCCTTTCGATCCATGTGTCTCCTACATAGACCACGCTTGCATGGAGTGTCTCGATCGCAGCCTTGGCGTTGTAGTGGTCCGAGTGTGAGTGGGTATAGAATACGGCGTCTAGACGCTTGAACCCTGCCGGAAGCATGTCGGTGTCGGACGGGGTGAAGTCAATCAGGATGCGGTTGTCAAGGAGCAAGCTCGAAAGCCGTCTCAATTCTCCTCTTTCGTCCACACCTTTCCAATCCGCCGCTCCGGTGCCCAGGAACTTCACAACCAAATCCCCAGTGCCGGCTTCCCCGCATTCAGATGAATATCCTCCCGTGGAATCTTTTGCGACTGATCCCCTCGCTGAACCTTCCGAAGGCTTGCACCCGGCGGGAATCCCGGACGCTTTAAGGGGCATAGAATTGGACATCGCCCCTGCGGCGACCGCCACGGCTCCTATCTTGATGAATTTTCTTCGGTCCATATTCCGTTTCTGTTTTGTCTGCTTTTTGAACGTTATTATTGACGAAAATCTTCGTTAGGGGCCCTTAACCGCTTCGGCGCTAACTTATTCCTCGTGGCATCATACACGTCTATGCGTACTTGCTGTAAAAAGGAGAGAGCGCAGTTTCTTAGAAGGTCAATTGCAGCTCGACCGACGGAAGAAACCTGTCTCCGACATGACTGTGGAGATAATCAAATTTGGTTTTCAGCCCTATGGTTGTGCTTTCTTTTACTACTCTGAGGTACTCGATATCCGCTCCGACCATAACATGGTCCGATGAAAGGATTTCCATGTCATGTGGGTACCATTCCTTAACAGGGCGACTTTCAGCGCGGGCTCCGTTGTAGACATATTCACCATCAATGCCCTTGTAGCCTTTGAGCTGCAAACCTGCCGTCAGGTTGCTCCTTTTGAAGAAGAATTGCCTTGAGGCTCCTGCTTCCGCACTGACACCGGAATATTTGAACAGACTGTGAGGGGTGACGTAGCTGTCATTCTTACTGATGTACCTGACCCTTGAGTGGATGTTCCACAAAAATGATTGATCTTTGGTCATGTAGTAATCGTAGGACAAAGCCGCGTCTAAAGTGCGGTATTTGCTCATTGTTGCCTTGGAAACCACTTCCCAGCCAACACCATTGATTTGTTTGGTGGCATATTCAGTTCCATTGGTCAACTTGTATAGTGAGTTGAGCGACAATTTGTGCAGGGTGTTGCCACGCTCTGAAATCAGTCTGGCATCCAAAAAGCAATCATTGACGCTGCTGAGTCCCATGTCACGGGGTTGGGTCGCGTCTTGCCTCAATTCTGTACGGCTTAATCTGCAGCCAGCGTCTACCAACAGCTCTATGCCTGAGTCAAGCCCGTACTGTATGGCTCCACCGTAACTGTTGCCTTGGTAGTACATTGTGTAGAGGCCTCCGGAGCCGACCACATCTTCCGTGAAATTCCCTAATCCTTTCAAGACAAACACATTCTGCAGCAACGAACTGTTGCTAAGGGTAGGAGCGGACCTTTCAAGGTAGTGTGAGTATAGGATGTTCATCCCCAAGGAGTGATGTGATCCTATCGAGAAGACAAACGATGGCGAAAGGTCTACATCGTAGGCCGTGGATTCACTGCGGGGGTCCTGCTGTTTTGCCGCGATGCGGTCACGGTACCGGACGTGTAGTCCACCGAAGTGCCGTCCTGCCAAAGGAACCGCCATCTTGAACTCCATGTCGTACGATTGTCTTTTTCTGTCACTCAATGTGGTGTCAGCTACATTGTAGATAAAGCGCTCGTCGAATGGATCATAGACCAATGTGTTGAAGCGTGTCCCTGAATCGGAAAGGTTGTCGTAAGAGAACTGTCCCCAAAGCTTGATTTTGCCAATCGAAGCGCAACCTGCCGTGTTGAAGTGAACATCAGAGGCTGACTGTGGCTCTTGAAACAGATGGTGATCTCCTGTGCGGAAGTCGTATGAGAGGATTGCGGTGTTGTTGGGTCTCTGGCTGCTTTTACCCATCAGGGCCGCGTTCCCAGAATCAATCCAAAGGGTTCTTTCTTTATTCAATAATCCGTTGTCCTGCGCCCGCACGGAAATAGGTGTGAGCGCAAGAATCAACGGGAATATTCTTGAAAAACAGCTTTTCATCTGTCCTTATGACTATTTCGCCCAGGAAGCCTTCTTTGAGTTCCTTCTGATTGAAGGGTCTTTGGCTACCGTGAAATCATTTGTGGAGTTGTTGGTGTCCTGATAGATTGGGTTTCCTTCGGAAGATGCGCCTTCTTCCTTTCTGACAATTGACTCTTTGACATAAGTGCCGCCAACCCATGTCTTGCCTGCGTCAATGTTCTCAGGAAGGTATGGATCTTTTGTGGAATTTTGAACCCAGTTTACACCGTCAAGTACATCTGAACGGAGGATAGGAACATAAGTTCCTGATGGTTTTCCTCCATTATAATTCGCGATAAGTGTGGCTTCTGCTATCGGGCTTGAAGGAGCGAACAGGATCAATCCTGCATTCGAAGTAGAAACCAGGTACTGATTGGAGATGTTGGTATTATGCGGGTTGTGCAGAATCATGTTCTCTGAGGACGGGTTGTCAACCTGCCCTTTATCGATGTACTTGTCGCAGACTGTCTCGAATTCAGCGCTTGACAGATCTATGGAGTTCGGATTCTTGTCCGCGGCAGTGTGATCAGTGGCGGAAGAGGCGATGATAAAGGATTCACCCGGGTTGAGAAGATAAGTCTTGCCGTCTCCCGGAATCTGCCAGATGATGTCCTTTACTGCCACATAGTCGTCAGCGACCATCTTTGTGGATGTTCCGTCAGCTGCGACGAGGTGACCGTTATTGTCTGCAAAGTTTATGAGTGATGAAGAATAGTTGCTTGAAGAACTGATGCAGAGTCCATCGACATAGACAGGCTCGCTGCCATTGTTGTAAATCTCGAAAAAGTTGTCCTTCATGTAATTGGTCTTCGATGGAGTCTTGCTGCCGCAGTAAAATATCTCCTTGAAGATGAGCGATGATGACTTGGTCGCGGAGATTTTGATGGAGGTAAGGGCGTCCTCTGAATCTATGACAACAGCCTTCGCGCTTCCGAGGTAGTTGTAGATGGAGTAGCGGGCGGTGGCCACGACATCATAGACCCCTTCGATCAGTTGGGAAACTGACACGGATTTGCTGGTAGTCTCTAACTCGGTGATCTCACCGGTGTTCGTGTTTGTGAAAGTGACAAGATAGCTGTCCGGTGATGGAACACCTTCCGCGAATCCGGATTCATCAAGACTGATGTCAAAATCGAAGAAATTCACTTTGTCCTTTTGGCATGAAGTGAAGGACAGGGCTGTGGCTAAAGCCAAAACAGCGATAATGATTGTTTGTTTCATATACAATAATGTTAAGATGTTGTCCTAAATTTTAACCTTGAGCTCAAATCCGAAATACATTGGGGAGTTCAGCTCCGAATATGTGCCGATGCTTATTTCGGAAGGGTCCAAAGGTCTGGAGTTGAATATGTTGTTGACAAAGAAAGATGCTGTCATCAGATCTCCGATCTCCTTGGAAATGTTCAGATTGAACACAACCGTGGGGATTGTGTGGCTCACTGTGAAGCGGCTCGGTGATTTGATGTCATACATGTACTTATAGGCAGGATCCGACGCCATCGCTGAGGTGAATTCCTCCACGCATCCGTCTTTCGCGCTTATGAAGCGTTGAGGCAGTTCATCGTTGTTGTAGTCAGTCCAGTTGCGTGTGAACACATTTAACTGTGTGGAAAGTGTGACCACGAACCCGATGGATGGAATGTTGTGTGTCACCCGCAGCGTAGTGAGAAATTTCTCGAAATTGACACGGCTGACGAAAGGATCATAGACAGACACATTCGCATCGACATAGCTGCCGGAACGCTGTCTGAAATCAAAGGTGTACCCTGCATTGGCGCTTTGGGTCGTCATCCATGCCCCGTTGAGGAAAAATGAAGTACGGATGCCATCGAAACGGCCGAGGTTCAGTTCATATTCAATTCCCCGGTTGTGCTCGTAGCGAGTGTTCATCGGCTTGTAATACCTGAAAAACTTCTTGTCGTTCCGGGTCAAGTCGAAAACCGGAGCTCCGGATTCATCGGTGCCCACAACGGAGTAAGTAAGGTACGGAAGCAGGACGAAGGTGTCAAAATCCGAACCGAACGTGTACCCGTTCTTCATCAATTCGTCATAGAATGTGATCTTAAGAGTGTAGCGGGAGGCGATTGTCAGATCAATGCCGAACTCAAGCTTGCGGTTCCTTGCCATTTCCAGTTTGCTGTTGGAAGTGTCGAATATTCTTGTGCTCGCTATCACGATTTTATCTTCTGGAGACTGCACGCTGTTGTTGAAGTAGGTCTGGTCGCAGTAAGCGTTGTTCGGATGAAGGTATGATGCGGTAGGAGCCTTCGCCGTGATTCCGTAGCCGCCCCTTAAATTCATGATATGTGGAATGATCTCATAACTGAGATTGATTCTTGGTGAAAATGCATCCAGACGTCCGACCATGTCGTAACGCACTCCTGCGCTCAGGCTGAGCGCTCTGTTCAGGACAGTCGCCTTGAATGAACTCTCGGCGAACACACCGAACTGATTCACGAAAGGAATGTCATCGAGAGGCCTTTCCCGGTAGCCGGAATCTGCGTTCGTACTGTGTGGGGGAGGCGTTCCTTCCGGGAACACAAGCCCTCTTCCCAAGTTTCCGTCGGATTTGAAATCCACACCGGCAAGGATGGTTTCGTTGGCATTGCCCCAAGATTTGAACAGCTTTGCGATGAGTTTGGCGTAACTGTTCATCTCTCTGCTGTAGAAGTCGTAGTGAGAAAAGTACGAGTCCGGCATAAATGTGGCGAATGTCCCGGACGAAACCTGTTCAGGACTGAAATTCGTTATCTTGCCGCCGTGAATGTCATAATAATCTTTTCCGGGAACGTTGCTGACGATTGTCCCGTCAACCATGTTGTTGGTGTACAAGGATGTGGCGTTGGCACAAATTTGCTCTTTGAAAGAGTCTTTCAGCGTGAAACTGTTGGAAAGGTCATATCTGATGGATTTTAGCCAGCCGACATTCGCGCTCCAAGTTCCGTTGGTGCTGATGCGGTAGCCGTAACTCTTCCCGCCTGACGCGAGACGGGATCTCAAGTCATCGGGATTTGGATTTCTGGTGTCCTTCCCGAATCTCAGATCAATGGAACTGGTGCTGGAAAGCCTGTTGAAAGTGTTGCTGTAAACGGCCTTGAAATTGACTCTCTGATAGTTGGCGTAATTCTCAGTGGTCTTGGAATTGCTGTAGGCATAATCGGAACTGAGGTGCAGGCTGCCGGCCTGCGGAGAAATCCGGAATCCTTTGGAAAGAGAAGCCTGATAGATTTTGGGATCGGTCTTGAGCCTGACAGTCAGAGGCTCCGCACCTGCTTTGGAGTTTATGATGACGGCTCCGGATGTCAGGTCTCCGTACTGGACGGACGGAATTCCTCTTATGACCTCAATGGACTCAATGTTGTCTGTGGAAATCGAGCGCACATCCACTCCTGAGTTAGGAACAGAGCCTGCATTGAATGTGGAAGTACCAGCGATGGTGGTGGACGTGCCGTTCATGGCGGAGCTGATACCTTCCATGTTCGCATTGTTGGACACCGGTGATCCGTCAATGATGATGGCGGTTCCAAGACTGTTCATGTCGCTGCCGGAGGCGGTACGGAGATTGAGGCTTTGGGCGCTTGACAGACTTGGGTTTGACAAACTGACACCAGGCAGCAGCTGCATCACATCTCCAAGCGAACTTGTCAGGGCGTGGTCAATGGCCTGACGGGATATTGTGGATGCGGTGGCTTCACCTGCCTTGCTGCTTTGGGCGACCACCTGAACTTCTTTCAGGCGGAAGGAACTTTGCTTTAAAGTAAAGTTGTAGGTTGTTCTGCCCGGGCGTCTTAGCGTCAAAGTGGAATCAATGCTGACGTAACCGATCATCTCAATGTGGAGGTCATATCGCCCTTCGTCCAAGTTGTCGAAGGAGTAGTTGCCCTCCGCGTCAACCACGGAGTACATGCCTGCCGGATTGAGCACAACGACAGCCGCCTCAAGCGGTACTGACTTCCCGTTTTCAATGGTTGTCACCTTGCCGCTCAGCCGGATTTTTCCGTCACTCTGCATTGAGTGGCCGATGTTCCCATGAAGCAAAAACAGAAACAGTAGCGGAATTATGTATTTCAATTCCTTCCTCATCTGTACATAGCTTGTTATTCGCTGATTCTTCGTATGCTCTTTGTAAGTTCAGCCCGCAGGCGTGGATCACTTTCTTTTTCAAGAAGAGATTGACAGAGACTCTGGGCGTGGGGCGCGAGATAGGAATAGCGATACCATCCAAGTGTCTCAGCGATAAGTAATTTTATATCTGGATCCGAACATCTTGTGTAATATTCGGCAATCGGGTCAAGCGCATCCGCCCGGCATTGGTTCCTTTGCGCGCGGATGAAAAGTTTTGCCGACCTTAGGTCAATGGACTCACTTGACAGATTGTCGATGTCCGCCTTCTTGGAGGAAGTGTTTGAATCAATATACCTGCAAAGGGACTCCTTGCCATCCTCGCCTTTCCAGTACGGAGTTGAGCGCACAAGACTCTTGGCCTTCTCCCCGTCAATTGTGACGAACAGAGACTTGATGTGGAATAGCACCCTCTTGGATGTCAGCGGGTCAAGGAACAACTGTACCGCCTTTTCGGCAAGTGTCGGAGACTGATTGTAACTTGCGAATTTGGCCCCGAGTCTTTGGAGGAGCTCGTAATCGTCGTCAAGCGCCAGAAGGATAGCCTTGTCAAAGCAGTCAGGTGCGATCTCCGCATTGCCGTCGAATGCCGCCAGCCTTACAATTTCTGAGGATGAATTGCTCTGAATATCAATCAGTTCTTCTGGCGTGATCGAACCACGTCTTGCCAATTTCCTTATTGCAAGAGCCTTGACATCAGGATGGACTTCCTTCGATGCGATGGCCTTTCTCCAAAATTTGTCGGAATATTCTCCACGTCCCGCAGCGGCATCCCATGAGCTTAAGGAAGAATAGTGGAAAGTAGGGTCTCCGAATATGTGGGTTTCCAGATTCCAGATGTTCTTGTAGATGTTTCCGGCGCAGACGCCTTCGCTGAAAAGTCCAACCATCTCATCGCACCAGACATCCTGGAGCGAATTGACGGAATGGGCAAGTGCCGCAAGCGTGGAGTTCTTGTCGGAGAAAAGGTAATGTGACACGATGTAGTCATCCTCGATGAAAGCTCCGTTGAAACAGGCGTCAAATATGATGAATCTGGCCGCTATGCTGTGGGCGTCAACGTCTTCCGGGTAGATGTCCATGGATCGGCTATAGAGGCTGTCCTGGGCTATGAATTTCGGGTCGGACGCTTCTTCCAGCCATTGGGCGGGGATGCCGTAACGGTTGATGAAATCGGCTTTGAGCTTGTCCGGATTGCGTGAGGAACGCATCTTTACACGGAAATAGTTCCGCGCGAGGGAAAGCCAACCATCAGGAGAGGAAACGTAAGGGGATCCGTTGAGCAGCTGCATGTCGTTGTAGCCATGATGATGGAGTATGGCGAGATCCACGCTTGGCTCGGAAAGGCCGACGAGGAGTCTGTCCTTGACTGATTCATCGAAATCATGATTGATGAAATCCACCTTCCCGCCATTGGTCTCAATTGTCGGAAACTGCTCGTGAAGGGCCTTGTACTCAGCCATTCTGGACACCATTGATTCCGAATTGTAACCGTGCCCCGCGAAGAACAGGACATGATTTACGGCAGCGGCGTCTTTCTTGGCTTTCACAGCTTTCCTCAAGAATGCGTCAATGAGCTCATATTTATGAGCCTTGTCCGCAGGCTTGATTCTGGATGTGTAGATTGCGGAACGAATCCTCTGCGGTGAATCCTCGCTCAAGGAATAGTAGAAAAGTTCCGGCTTGTCAGCGTCTCTCTTTAGAAAGCGGAACTCCAAGTTGAAATCGTCATAGAATCGATCCGATGGCACACTAGAACTCTTCCAGTCGCGTTGTTGATTCATTTTGAACGCTGAACTCAGGTGCTGCGCATCCCTAATCATAGGAACAGGTATGTCGCCCAGAAGCACGGCTCCTTCCAGGGATTCGTGTTCGTAAAGGTTTTTCAATGCCGCGCGCAGTGAGTCCGGAACGCCCCATCTGTCTATGAGCAGAATGCCTCGTTTGCCGTCAAGCCGCATGCTTGAAATGTACTCCTCAATGGCGGAGGAGGCGTGGGAGTAAGTGATGGAGTCCGTGACTACGGCGACCGATGCGCGGGCGGATGGCCTCGCGGAAGAAATAATGCTGCACAACATCGCAGCCAGCACGAATATCGTGCGATGTCTGAAAATACTACTAACCATGGTGGCGAATATAGCATTTTTTTTCAAGGAGTGAGCGTTCTGGAGAAACTTTTTTTTACCCTTGGCCACCAATGCGGTCCCACCATTGAGTTTATCGGGAATATTCGTAAATTTGTATCCTTTTTGACTACATGTTTATGGAACTTTTCAAGAGATATTTAATGTTGTTCATCGGGCTGCTGATTGTGGCGTTCGGGGTGGCTTTCTCGATTCTGGCGGACCTGGGGACATCGCCGATCTCGTGCCCGCCGTATGTGGCGAGCATGCTGTGCCCGTTGACGGTTGGAGAGGCCACGATTGTGATGCACTGCATATTCATTCTGATTCAGATTGCCCTTTTAAGGAAAGACTACGATTGGGTTCAGTTGATGCAGCTGCCGGTGGCGTTCGTGTTCGGGTACATGACAGACTTCGCCTGCTGGTGCATCGCGGATGTGCCTTGCCCTGATTACCTTATGCAGGTGGTGTGGTGCTTTGTCGGCATCGTGCTTGTGGGAATCGGAGTCGCGTTCGAAGTAGTGGCCGGAGTGGTTACGCTGGCGGGCGAGGGGCTTGTTCTGGCCATCTGCAAGGCGTTCAAGACCCGTTTTGACATCACTAAAGTTGCTGTGGACGTGTCGCTTGTGGCTCTGGCCTGCATCGCATCGCTCATCTGGCTTGACGGAATCCATGGCGTGCGCGAGGGGACCCTGGCAGCCGCCCTCCTTGTCGGAGTCATCGCCCAATGGTGCAACAAGCCGGTCGAGGAACTGGCCAAAGTCTCGGGAATAAAAATTATATGATGTGTCTGATTGAAGATTACCTCTTTTACATCAAGGACATCCGAAGATATTCCCCAAGGACGCAGGCGATATATTCGGATGCGTTGAGGGATTTTGCTGATTTCTCGGAGGCGAAGACTGACGGGGCATTGCTCGAATCGCTCAATCGTCAGACACTTAGGAGTTACGAAGTGTTCCTTATGGAGAATAAAGGTGTTGGACCTAGAACGGTGGCTCTTCATCTTTCAGTGCTGTCGGGGTTCTGTCGGTTTCTGATGAAGGAGAAAAGACTGGCGGCCAACCCGGTGCGGACGGTGGCGAAGCCGAAATACGAAAAAAGGCTGCCTCTGTTCTACAGGGAAGAGTCGATGAATGAATATTTTGCCGTGACGGACTGTGACGCGTCCGAGGAGAACCTGGCGCTGATCACGGGGACGGACAAGGCTTCCGAGGAGGCATATTCAAGAAGATTGGAGAGGCTCATCGTGTCGATGCTTTACAGTACCGGGATGCGCCGGGCCGAATTGATCGGGCTAAGGATCGGCGATGTGGATTTTTCGCGGCGGACGATGATTGTCAGGGGAAAAGGTGACAAAGTGAGAGAAATTCCGTTGGTTTCTTCGCTATGTAAGGAAATTTCATTATATTTACAATCGGTTGAAACGATGGTTGGTCGCGTCAGGTCGGCAAGCGAGCCTCTGGCTGTCACCGGCAAGGGCCTGAAACTCTATCCGGTTTTCATTGACAGGGCTGTCAAGCGGGCGCTTGGGCGGATCGGAGGCATCACCGGGAGAAAGTCCCCGCACGTGTTGAGGCATTCCTTGGCCACTGAACTTTTGGACGAGGGCACGGATCTCAATTCGATCAAGGAGCTTCTTGGACACTCCTCGCTCGCGGCGACGCAGGTCTACACGCACAACACCATCGAGAAACTGAAAAAAGTTTATGTTAACGCCCATCCAAGGGCAAAAAGCGGAGGTAAAAATGGAGATTAGAGTAAAATCCCTGAAGTTCGACGCGGATCAGAAACTGCTCGACTATGTAGAGAAGAAGGTCTCGAAACTTTCCAGATTCAGCGACCATCTTGACGGAATGGAGGTGACTTTATCTTTGCTCAAGGAGCCGGACAACAAGAATGTCAGGATCCAGACAAGGGCCTATGGCCAGGATCTCGTCATCGAAAGGAATTCGACTTCGTTCGAGGACGCGGTGAGCGCGGCCGTTGATTTGATGAAAGAGAAGATTATCAGGACAAAAGAAAAGAAATTCGAAGTATAGAATGAAAAAACAACTGATTTTTAGTCTGATAGCCGTGGCAGGCATCGCCGCCGCGTGTGGTCAGCAAAGAGGTGTCGGAAGGCAGGCCGTCGGAAATGACGGGCCTGTCTTTCTTGATGAAAGCAAAACCATCGAGGAAAGGGTGGAGGACGCTCTTTCGAGGATGACGACAGAGGAGAAAGTGGCGATTCTTCACGCCCAGTCCAAGTTCAGCTCGGCGGGAGTGCCTCGTCTTGGCATTCCGGAGATCTGGACCTCCGACGGCCCTCATGGAATCCGTCCTGAGGTACTTTGGGACAAATGGAGCCAGGCCGGGTGGACGAATGACTCTTGTACGGCCTTCCCTGCATTGACAGCCTTGGCCGCTACATGGAACACGGAGATGTCGGCCCTTTACGGCAAAAGCATTGGCGAGGAGGCGCGCTACCGCAAGAAGGATGTGCTTCTCGGACCGGGAGTGAACATCTGCAGGACACCTCTCAATGGTAGAAGTTTTGAATATATGGGCGAGGACCCTTACCTTTCAGGGCGCATGGTCGTACCGTACGTCCAGGGGGTCCAGAGCAACGGTGTGGCTGCCTGCGTGAAGCACTACGCTTTGAACAGTCAGGAATATAACCGCTTCACCACCAATGTGACAGTCGATGACAGGACTCTCTACGAGATCTATCTCCCTGCGTTCAAGGCCGCTGTCCAGGAAGGAAAGGCCTGGGCGATAATGGGGTCCTACAACCTCTACAAGAACCAGT
>DJRG01000072.1:0-1335 GCA_002438845.1 Bacteroidales bacterium UBA6366 | reverse complement strand
GGACCAGGCTGTGAACAACGGACTGGACATGGAGTTCGGAACGTTCACCAACGGACTTAGCTGGTCGGCTTCCAACGCCTATGCCAACTACTACCTCTCCGATCCTTACCTCAAGGGGATCAAAGAAGGGAAATATTCCACGGAAGTCCTTGACAACAAGGCGCGCCGAGTGCTTAGGCTGATGTTCAGGACTGTAATGGACAAGAACCGTCCTTTCGGCTCGTTCGTCAGCCCAGAGCACATCGCGGCGGCCAGAAAGATCGGCGCCGAGTCCATCGTGCTCCTCCGCAATGAAGGCGGATTACTGCCGATAAAGGATGCGAAGAAGATCCTGGTGGTTGGCGAGAACGCTGTCAAGATGATGACTGTGGGTGGTGGAAGTTCCTCACTCAAAGTTAAGAACGAGGTCTCTCCGTTGGAGGGCATCCAGGAGAGATTCACAGACGCTGAGGTCGTCTATGAGCGTGGCTATGTCGGCGACATCGGTGGTCAGTACAACGGCGTGACCACGGGGCAGGATCTCAGCGAGAGCCGTTCCGCCGAGAAACTGATCGCAGACGCGGTGGCAGCCGCCAAGGATGCTGACTATGTGATATTCATAGGCGGCCTTAACAAGAGCGACCATCAGGACGCGGAAGGCGCCGACAGGGAAAGCTACGAACTGCCATATTCACAGAACACTGTGATCGAGGCTCTTGCCGCTGCCAACCCTAAACTTGTGGTTGTGAATATCTCCGGAAACGCGGTGGCGATGCCGTGGGCCGGCAAGGTCCCTGCTATAGTACAGGACTGGTACCTCGGAAGCGAGGCCGGACACTCATTGGCTGATGTGCTTTCGGGAGATGTTACCCCGTCCGGAAAACTGCCGTTCACAATCGGAGCCACGCTTGCCGATTACCCGATCAAGTCTGAGATCCAGTACCCGGGAATCCCTCGCAAAGAGACGGTCAAGATGGGAATCCAGGATCAGATCATCTACGATGAGACCTACACTGAGGGAATATTCGTGGGCTACCGCTGGTTCGAGCACAGTGCCATCAAGCCGACCTTCCCGTTTGGCTACGGACTCAGCTACACTACATTTGAATATGGTGAGCCTAAGACTTCCGGTTCGATTGACAAGGGGCTGACCGTCACGGTTCCGGTGAAGAACACAGGCTCTGTGGCCGGCGCGGAGATCGTACAGGTCTATGTCAGCGCTCCTGAAAGCGCTGTAGAGCGTCCGGTCAAGGAACTCAAGGGCTTCGGCAAGATATTCCTTGAACCTGGCAAGTCCGGTGAGGTGAAAGTCACCTTGGACAAGGCGTCCATCAGCTATTTCGATGCCCAGAAGCA
>DJRG01000085.1:16468-25757 GCA_002438845.1 Bacteroidales bacterium UBA6366 | reverse complement strand
CATCGGCTCAAGCTGCTCCAGCATGGCCTTCTTGGAGATCTTGTCCTCCCCTTCGTCAGCGTCGTGCTCAAGGTGTCCCACATCGGTGATGTTGCGCACATAGCGCACCTTGTAGCCCAGATGCCTTAGCAGTTTGAAAAGCACATCGTAAGTCACTCCCGGACGGGCGTGACCCAGATGGGCCTCTCCATAGACGGTCGGCCCGCAGACGTACATGCCCACGTGTCCAGGTTGTATCGGCTTGAAAAGCTCTTTCGTGCGTGTAAGAGTATTTGTCAGAAATAAAGGTCTCATATTCAATGAATGTTATGGTTTAACCGAATCCCAAATGTAACCAAATTTCAGGATATTTCCGAAACAATAAGGATTCTTTTATCTGAATATTCTTGCGGCCGGGGGGACTTGGTCAGACTTTCCTGCCGGTCAGCCTCTCGAAGACCGTCTTGTAGGCGTCTCCGACGTGGCCGTAGTCCTTGCGGAAGCGGTCCTTGTCGAGGCGGGTGCCTGTGGCGATGTCCCAGAAGCGGGCGCTGTCTGGGGTGATGTCGTCGCTCATTACGAGTCGCCCATCAGACAGATGTCCGAACTCGATCTTGAAGTCCACCAGCGTGATGCCGATCTCCTTGAACACAGGAGTCAGGATGCTGTTGACCTGCTTTGTCAATGAATATATCCGCTCAAGCTCTTCCTTGCTTACGAGGCCGAGGGCCACAGCGTGGTAGTCGTTGATGATCGGGTCACAGAGGATGTCCGATTTGTAGCAGAGGTCGTAGACCGGTTCCTTCGGCACGATTCCTTCCTCCAGTCCCAGCCTTTGGGCCATCGACCCCGCGATTACATTCCGCACGATCACCTCCATCGGGATCACCTTCGACTTCCAGCAAAGCTGCTCAGTGTCAGAAATCTGCTCGATGAAATGGGTCGGCACTCCACCTTTCTGCAACAGTCTGGAGATCTCGCACGAAATCCCGTTGCAGAAGACTCCCTTATCCTTGATCACCGCCTTCTTGATCTTGTTGAAAGCCGTGATGTCATCCGTGAAGTGAATGATCACCTTCTCCGGGTCATCCGTCTCGAAGATCTTGATGGACACCCCATCGTGTATTATATTTCTCTTTTCCATCTATCCAATAAAATACCTGACAGCATTCTCGAACAGCGGCTGCTCAAGGTCGGCCTCGATGTTCTTCAACAGATTCCTCTCGTACCTCTCGCTGTGCCCCATCTTGCCAAGAATCTGACCGTTACGGCTGATGATACCCTCAATTGCGTAGTAAGAACCGTTAGGATTGTAAGGCGACTCCATCGTAGGCTCATCCGTCAGCGGATCAACGTACTGGAACGCCACCTGGCCGTTGGCGAACAATTCACGAGCCAAATCCTCGCTCACCACAAACTTGCCCTCACCATGGCTCACCGGAATCGCATATTCATCACCGACCGTCATTCCCTTGAGCCAAGGGGAGTTGGTCGTGGCAACGCGGGTCGTCACCATCTGCGAGATGTGCCTGTTGATGTCGTTGCGGAACAGGGTAGGAGAGTTCTTCGTCACCTTGCCGAGCTCCCCGTAAGGCAGCAGACCCGACTTCACAAGCGCCTGGAAGCCGTTGCATATCCCAAGAATCAGACCGCCACGTGAAAGCAGCCCCCCGATCGCCTCCGCGATGTCCTTGTTGTTCAGCACGTTCGCGATGAACTTGCCGCTTCCGTCCGGCTCGTCACCTGCAGAGAACCCACCGCTTAGCATCAGAATCTGGCAGTTGTCGATGTTCTCCTTCATCTCGGCGATCGACTCGAACACATCCTTGTCCGAAAGGTTGCGGAACACCGATGTCCGGATCTCCGCTCCTGCCTTGCGGAACGCCTTGGCCGAGTCGTAATCGCAGTTTGTGCCAGGGAAGACAGGAAGGTAAGCGACCACCTTGTCAACCTTCAGCCCTTTATATTCAAGATCGGCCTTCTTGGCCTTGAAAGGCTTCACACCCTCCATCCCTTTAGGCATCAGCCTCTTGAAGTCAGGCTTGCTCACCGCAGGGTAAACTTTCTCGAAGAGAGAGGCGTTGAAGTCCATCAACTCGAAGATGGACAGTTTTGTCCCGTTCACACGCACGTTGCCATCCTCACCGGAAGTGACGGAGCCGATCTCGATGGCGTTCTCGAAATCAAGTGCGCTTCCGTCGGTCTCAACCACGATCGAACCGTAGTTCAGATTGAACAGATCGTCCTCCGAAAGGTTCACGTCGAAGCCGAAAGCGTTGCCGAAACTCATCTTGCAGAGCGCCTCCGCAACTCCGCCGAATCCCACGGCCCATCCTGCCACGATCGTCCCGTCCTCTATCTTTTTCTGAATATGGTTCCAGTTCCTCTTGAGCTGCTCTGTGTCAGGCATCCTGTTCACGAGCGGAGTGTGCTTCACGAGATAGAGGCGGTCTCCCTCCCATTTGAGCTCAGGAGAAATCACGTTGTCGGCCTTCACAGGGGTGATGCCGAACGCGATGAGGGTCGGCGGAACGTGGATCGTGCCGTTCTCGGTCTCGAATGATCCGCTCATTGAATCCTTGCCACCGATGGAGGCGAGTCCCAGTTCCTTCTGCATCTTCAGCGCACCGAGCAGAGCCGCGGTCGGCTTACCCCACACCTTAGGGTCAGCTGTCATCCTCTCGAAATATTCCTGACAGGAGAATCTCATTGTCTCCCAATGTCCTCCGGCGGCCACCACCTTGCTGCAAGCCTCGATGAATGAATATGCCGCACCGTGGTAAGGGCTCCATTCGCAAAGGTCCGGGTTGAAGCCGAACGCCATCATGCTGGCGGTGTCGGTGTAGCCTTGTACCGGAAGTTTCTGGACAGAGACCTGGGTCTCTGTTGTCTGGAGTTCGCCTCCGAACGGCATCAGCACTGTCGATCGTCCGATGGTGGAGTCGAACATCTCAATCAAGCCTTTCTGACAGGTTACATTAGGATCCTGCAGATTGGCGAACATTCTCTCTTTCAGATTCTTGCCCGGAACGTCGCGGAAGAACGGATCCCTGTCCTCGACTTCTCCGATCGTGGCCTTGGAGTAATGCTTCGCTCCGGCGCTGTCGATGAACGCGCGGCTCAGGTCCACTACCACCTTGTCACCGTAGAACATCCTCATCCTGGCTGTGTCGGTGACCTCGGCAACATGTGTCACCTCGATGTTCTCACTGTGGCAGAGTCTCTTGAACTCTTCCTCGTCCTTTGCCTCCACAACAACGGCCATGCGTTCCTGTGACTCGCTGATTGCCAGCTCCGTGGAGTTCATTCCGCTGTATTTGACCGGAACACGGTCGAGGTAGATGTCCAGTCCGTCGGCAAGCTCACCGATGGCGACGCTCACTCCGCCTGCTCCGAAGTCGTTCGATTTCTTTATAAGTTTGGTGACCTCCGGCCTTCTGAAAAGCCTCTCCAACTTTCTCTCCTCCGGAGCGTTACCCTTCTGGACCTCGCTTCCGCAAGTCTCAAGGGACTCCTCCGTGTGCTCCTTGGACGAACCTGTCGCTCCTCCGATGCCATCACGTCCGGTGCGTCCACCGATCATCAGCACGACATCCCCGGCCTTAGGGCTTTCCCTTCTCACATCCTCGGCCTTCACGGCTCCCACAACGGCTCCGACCTCCATTCTCTTGGCGGTGTAGCCTTCGTGGTAAATCTCACGCACGTGTGTTGTCGCCAGGCCGATCTGGTTGCCGTAGGATGAATATCCATGCGCAGCCTTCTTGGTGATGACCTTCTGCGGAAGCTTGCCAGGAAGAGTCTCACTGACAGGCTTGTAGATGTCTCCTGCTCCGGTGACGCGCATCGCCTGATAGACGTAGGAACGTCCGGAAAGCGGATCCCTGATGGCTCCTCCGAGACAGGTGGCCGCTCCTCCGAACGGTTCGATCTCAGTCGGGTGGTTGTGCGTCTCGTTCTTGAACATCAGCAGCCATCTCTCGGTCTGCCCGTCCACGTCCACATCAATGAAGACACTGCATGCGTTGTTTTCTTCGCTAACCTCCATGTCGTCCAGCAGTCCGTGCTTCCTGAGATACTTCGCGCCTATCGTGGCCATGTCCATCAGGTTCAGCCCTTTCTTCTCGCGGCCGGTCTCAGAGCGCATCTTCATGTACAGGCTCATCGTGCCGTCAATGTCCTCCTTGATGAAGGAATCCTCCACGTCGATGCTTTCCAATTCGGTTGTGAATGTCGTGTGGCGGCAATGGTCGCTCCAGTAGGTGTCCAGAATCCTGAGTTCTGTCTCGTTCGGGTCCCTGCCCTCATCGGTGAAGTACCGGACAACCTCCGCGAGATCATCAGCGTTCATCGCCAGCCCCATCTTCTTGCAATATGCCTTCAGATCATCCCCGCTCATATTCCTGAATCCTTCAAGAACAGGAACCGGTTTGACAGCCGCATGCTCTGTGTCAGCTAGTTTGCTGAGGTCTTTCGTGCGGGACTCCACGGGATTTATGTAGTAGTGACGGATTTTCTCAAGTGTCTCTTCGGAAGCGTCGGCATCGACAATCAGCAGTTTTGAGCTCTTGATGCTGATCTGTGCGGATGGCTCGATCAGGTGAACGCAATCTACTGCCGAGGCTGCTCTCTGGTCGAACTGGCCAGGAAGGTACTCCACAGCGATGTACTTAGCTCCGTTCAGGTCGATAGCATCTGTGACAGAGTCGGTCACAATCTCTCCGAAGACACTGTAGCGGCTCTTTTCCAGAAGTTCCGGTGTGAATCCGAAAAGGTCATAAACATTAAGCAGCCGAAGCGTTTTCAGCTCCAGCTGCAAGTTCTCGTTGAGTTCCCCAAGAAGACTCTTTGCCTCCACCTGGAACTCCGGGTGTTTCTCCACGAAAATGCGGTAATTGGACATCTTTGCAAGTTCTTTTTAAGACTATCGCAAAGTTAGCCTTTTTGCCCCACATTCACAAAATTTTAGTCAAGCCACTGACTGAAGAATCTCCAGATTTCCGAGCAGGTGTCCATGTCTTTGTCGGACCAGGAATGATCGCCGCCCTCAACTTTGTAGAGCCAGACTTCGGTCGGCCTGCCACCTTTCACCGCCGGCTTTCCTGCCTTGAACTGATAGAGGGTGACTTGATTGCGGCCCTCCCGGCGAGGAAGCTCGGTTACATATTCCTCGGTGCAGCCGTTGACAGCGATTATCCTGCTGACCGCCGCGGGAACGGGAATATACGCTCCCCAGCCACCCTTGTTCTCCGGATCGCCGAGCCATTCAGAGACTCTATCCTGTGTGCCGTGTACCTCCATGAAAGGAAGCGGATGCTTGTAGGAATATTCAGTCTCCATCCAGTTGAACTGGAGTCCGGCTATCGAGGCCATCGCCTTGAAGGCCTTGGGAGCCCTCATCGCGATCAGGTAGATGATGTCGCCTCCGTTGGACATTCCGGTGAGGAAGGTGTTCTTTGGACTGAGATCGAATTTCTTCTGAAGTTCTTTGGAAAGTGCGATGAGGAACTTCACGTCATCTGTCTTCATGCCTTGTTGAGAAGGGTAGCGGACGTTCCAGCCCGGTTTGCCTTTCGGATCTTTGATGCCTTGAGGATAGCAGACGGCGAAGCCGTTCTTGTCCGCTACATCCATCATGGCTTTCTTTTCATTGAGAGCGGAGCCGCCGTAGCCGTGCAGGACAATCACCAGCGGAGCCCCAGCCTTCAATCCTTCCGGACGATAAAGGTAATATTCCCGCTCAAGTCCTTGATTCCTCATCGTGTTGCGCTCGCATCGCTCCCTTACTCTATCTTGGGTTGGGCTTTCGCTGAGCTGGGATGCTTCGACAGGCTCAGCATCCGGTTGATTCGTAACATTGAATATGTTTGTCTGGTCGCCGAGTCTGCCAGTCTGGTCGGAGGCCTGGTTCGGCCGGTCGCTGAGCCTGTCGAAGCGACCGTACATGACGTTCTCTGTCCCATTGCTTCCCATTGCACAGAAAGTAGACAGAATCACAGCAACAATCGTGGAGGATAACATGTTGATAGATTGATTTTAAATGAATATCCTCCCGTCGGATTAGGCGAGAGGATATTGTCGATCATTTTGATTTACAAAATATTGGCCTCCACGCACTATTTGTTCTCGGCGGCCTCGACGGCCTTGAAGTAGCGGTAAGAGTTGACTTTTAGCTCTCCGGCGGCCGGCTCGTCAAGCACGACGATTCCATCCTCGTGAAGCTGAAGCGCTGAGAGGGTGACATAGTGGCTGACGCAACCTTCAACGGCCTCCCTTACGACCCTTGCCTTCTTGCTGCCGAAAGCGAGGATGAGGACTTCCTTGGCGCCGCATACGGTGGCGACACCGACTGACATGGCCTGTTTAGGAACCAGATTCACATCTCCTCCGAAGAAACGTGAGTTGACCTCGATGGTGTCTTGTGTCAATGTCACGACTCTCGTCCTTGAATTGATGGAAGAGAAAGGCTCGTTGAATGCCAGGTGACCGTCCTCGCCGACACCGCCGAGGAACAGATCGATTCCGCCTGCATCCAAAATGGCCTTCTCGTAGGCATCACATTCCTTGTCAAGATCAGCGGCGTTGCCGTTTAGGATGTGGATGTTTCCGGCCGGGATGTCGATCTTGTCGAAAAGGTTCTTGTGCATGAAGCTGTGGTAACTCTCTGGATGGTTCTCAGGAATCCCGACATATTCATCCATGTTGAATGTGATCACGTTCTTGAATGAAACCTCTCCGGCGGCGCACATTCTGGCGAGCTCTGCGTAGGTGTCCAAAGGAGTGGAACCGGTCGGCAGTCCGAGCACGAAAGGTTTGTCGGTCTTTTCCGCTTTGGCCTTGATTGCATCGGCGATGTGGTGGGCGGCCCAAAGCGAGCCGTCCTTCTTTGTGTCTTTGATGATTACTCTCATGATATTGCTTTTTATTGATTTCTAAGAAGTTGTTTTTGGGAAAGTTGTCATTTCAACTTGAGGAACACCTCTATGGCTTGGTATTCGGCCATTCCGAGTTCGTTGTAAAGCCTGGCGGTGTTCTGTGTGCGCTCCTCGGCCCTCTGCCAGAATTCTCTCGGGTCGTCTCCCGGGAATGGAACGATGTCCTTCTGGGACAGGTGACGGAAAATGGCGTGGCGCTTTTCGATGAGCTCGTCAGGACTGAGCGGAACGGCCATGTCCACTCTCCAGAGCTCCCACTCCATCCAGGCGCCTCTATAGAGCCAGATTGTGGTGTCGTTGAGCCAGTCGTTGCCTTCTTCCTTGAGTTGCTCGATGGCCTCCAGCGCGGCTTCCGTGCAGACCCTGTGCGTTCCGTGAGGGTCGGCGAGGTCTCCGGCCATGTAGATCTGGTCAGGATGGATCTTGACGATCAAGGCCTTGATGATGTCAAGGTCCTTCTGGGTGCGGGGAAGCTTGGTCACTCCACCTGACTCGTAGAACGGCAGGTTGAGGAAGTGTACGTTTGTGTTGTCGTTCAGACCGAAGCTTCTGTCGGCTCCGCGCGCCTCGCTGCGGCGGATGGCCGCCTTTATGGCGAGAAGTTCCTTAGGTTCAGGCTCTCCAGGCTTCTTGGAGTCGATGATCTTCTTGACCTCGTCGAACTTGTCGGCGAATCCCAGCTGGTAGGCCGCATCCATGTGTTGGAGCACGACGTCATCGTGGACGGCAAGGTCTCCGGAGGTCTCGTAGGCGACATGAACGTCATGTCCCTGATGCACAAGTCGGATGAATGTGCCTCCCATTGAGATGACATCATCGTCCGGGTGAGGGGAGAAGATCAACACCTTCTTTGGGAACGGGGTAGACTTGACGGGTCTCGTGGTGTCGTCCGCGTTCGGTTTTCCGCCCGGCCATCCGGAGATGGTGTGCTGGAAGTCGTTGAAGACGTCGATGTTGATCTTGTCGAACGGCCCGTAGAGTTCGATGAGCTCGCCGAGGAAGTTCTCAAGGTAGTCCTGCTGCGTGAGCTTAAGGATTGGCTTGTGAACCCTTTGGCAGAGCCACACGACAGCTTTGCGGACGAGTTTCGGAGTCCAGGCGCATGGACCTACCATCCAAGGCGCGACCGATCTCGTCAGGAGTGACGCTGACATCTCGTCTGCGTAGAATGAGATGTTATCGTGGTCTTGAAGCAGGGATGCCGGGCATGAAGGGTCGACGTCTCCTTCCACGATTTTCTTCACGACTTCAGCCTTGTCCTCGCCCCATGCCATGAGGACGATCCTGCGGGCGCTCATCATGGTGCCGATGCCCATGGTGATGGCTGTCTTTGGTGTGACGGCGATGTCTCCGTTGAAGTTCCGGGCCTGTCTCTTTCTGGACTGGTAGGAAAGAGGTACGGTGCGGGTCTGGCTTCTTTCTGAGGAGCCGGCTTCGTTGAAGCCTACCTGCCCGCCTTCTCCCACGCCGATTACCAGAAGGTCTAGGCCTCTGGCAAGCTTCTCGAATTCGGCGCAGTAGTCAGAGATCTGCTCTTTCGGGATGGAACCGTCAGGAATATGAATGTTCTCTTTCTTGACATCCACCTGATCCAGAAACTCGGCGTGAAGCCTGTGGTTACGGCTCTGGATTGAATTCTTGTCGCAAGGGTAGTACTCGTCAATGGAGAACACCTCCACATTGGCGAAGGAGATGTTGCCCTCCTTGAACTGCCTTGTGAGGTTTGAGTAAAGGGACACAGGGGTTTTGCCAGTGGTCAGACCAAGCTTGAACGTGCGGGGAAGCGATGCCTTCCCGTGATCCTTGATGGCCTTGACGATGATGTCAGCCACTCTGTCGCTGCCGATGGCGGCGTCATCGAAAATCTCGGTGGTGATCTTCTCGTAGGAATGGAGGATGCTCTTTGGCAGATTCTCCTCAATCAGCCCACCGTCCTTTGGTAAAGAAAAGTGTTTCATTTTGTTGAGCTTAAAATTTCGTTAAATATGATATGTTTCGTTGTCCGTTTCCGGACCAAAGCTCTATGTCGTTTCCGCGTGTCGCGCCGGTCGCGGAGTCCCGGTCCTGAAGCCAAGTCAGTTGTGACTTCAAGTTTAAAGCGTACAAATATAATCAGTTTTCCCTGAAAGGTGTTCTTCGGCCGCGCTCAATTTTTGAATAAAAAACATTGTGGCATTTTTCTCTGATTGTCTTTGGAATATTGGAGGAAAATCAATAACTTTGCAATCCTTACGGAAGCGGAAGAGCATGGCTTCCCGGGGAAGTCTACTTGAATATGCCCGAATGGCGGAATTGGTAGACGCGTTGGACTCAAAATCCAATGTCCTTTAAAGACGTGCCGGTTCGAGCCCGGCTTTGGGCACCAAAAAAAGGGAGGT
>DJRG01000085.1:0-16460 GCA_002438845.1 Bacteroidales bacterium UBA6366 | reverse complement strand
ACCTCCCTTTTTTTGGTGCCCATCCCAAACCCTCGTCTTTGGAACAGACCGGCACTTTGACAGGCTCACGCTTCGACAAGCTCAGCGACCTGGCACATACTTTTGGCCTTGACCCGTATGTCTGCTTTTTTTATTTTTTTGTATCTTTGTTGGTAAGATGGCTCCGGGAGGCGGGAATGCCAGGGTGGAGCGGTCTTGTTTTAACCATAATAGAATCTGGAACACACTATGTACAAGAGAGTTTTGCTTAAGTTGAGCGGCGAAAGCCTGGGCGGGTCTGTAGGAAAGGGACTTGATCCGGATAGTTTGCGTAGATATTCAAAGGAGATCGCGCAGGCGGCGAAGGCGGGCTTGCAGATTGCCATCGTCAATGGCGGAGGCAATATATTCAGAGGCCTTCAGGGGCTTGACAAAGGGTTTGACCGCGTTGAGGGGGACAGGATGGGGATGCTGGCGACCGTGATAAACTCGTTGGCGCTCAGTCAGTTCATTAAGGATGAGGGGGTGAAGGCGGAGGTGTTCTCGGCCACTCCGATGGAACCGCTTGTACGCTACTACAACCGTGACAACGCAGTCAAGGTTCTGGAGGAGGGAGGTGTGGCTCTCATCGCCGGAGGAACAGGCAGCCCGTTCTTCACGACTGATTCTGGCGCCGCGCTCAGGGCTCTTGAGATCAAGGCTGACGTCGTGCTGAAGGGAACCCGTGTCGATGGTGTCTACACGGCCGACCCGGAGAAGGATCCGACTGCCGTCAAGTACGAAGAACTGACTTTCGACGAGGCGATGGCAAAGCATCTCAAGGTTCTCGACCAGACGGCTTACGCCCTTTGCAACGACGGGAATATGCCGATCATCGTCTTCGATGTGAACGGAGAGGGCAATCTGCTTAAACTGGTGAACGGAGAAAAAGTAGGGACGCTTGTCCACAAATAGTCGCGGGAGGGGCGTCCACCCGTAGACCGCGGGCGTGCCCACTTACACAAAAATATTGACAGATAACAATTAACACAATACACTATGCTTACAGACAAAGCGAAAGAAATCATCAGCGGAGTGAAGACCAAAATGGAAGACTCTGTGCTGTTCCTTGAGGAAGACCTCAAGACCTACCGTGTCGGAAAGGCCAACCCGTCCATCCTCAACAATGTGACCGTGGATTACTACGGGACTCCGACCCCTGTCCCTCAAGTGGCTTCGGTCACCGTTCCGGACGCCAGGACCATCGCCATTCAGCCTTGGGAGAAGAGCATGATCCCTGCGATCGAGAAGGCGATCATCAACGCCAACCTCGGATTCACCCCGTCTAATAATGGGGAGGTGATCCGCTGCCCTGTTCCCGCTCTCACTGAGGAAAGACGCAAGGAACTCATCAAGAAGGCCAAGGCCACAGGCGAGAACATCAAGGTCGCTGTGCGTAATGCCCGTCGTGACGGAGTTGACGCTTTGAAGAAAGCGGAGAAGGCCGGGGACTTTTCAGAGGACGTCCGTAAGGAAGGCGAGGATGAAATCCAGAAGATCACCGACGCCAAGGTGAAGGCCATCGACGAACTCGTCTCTGCAAAGGAAAAGGAGATAATGACCGTCTAATGAGTGCTTTATGGTAGGGCGAATGAATATTCGGCCACCGCTCCGGCATATTCATTAAATTTTTAGTGACATTTTCTCTTGATTTTACTATCTTTGCGTCGTTATGATGATGAGCGCACGATTTTACTCTTTTGGTTTTTATTTCCTTTACCACGGAAGGTAGAGGACCGGACGAGCGTGTGCAGGAATATTCAGAAAAAGATAGATGAATATACGGCTGTCCGGTGCTTTCCCGGGCAGCCTTTTTTAATTAGGAATTATTTGAATGGACTTGATGAATATGACAAAAGTCGCGATACAAGGCTACAGAGGTTGCTTCCATGAGCAGGCTGCGAGGGAGTTTTATTCCGCGGGAGGGGAGGAGATCGCCATCGTGGAATGTCCTACCTTCGAAGGGCTGTTCAAGGCGATGGCTTCCGGTGAGGCTCAGGCTGCCGTGATGGCTATCGAGAACACTATCTCTGGAGGACTTATCCCCAATTTCGAACTCCTGAGATCCCACTCCTACAAGATCAAAGGCGAGGTGTACATCCCCATACATCAGAACCTTATGGCGCTGCCAGGACAGGACATCCATGACATAAAAGAGGTACGGACGCACTATATGGCCATCAACCAGACACGTCAGTTTTTCGAGCGTAACTGCCCATGGATCACGATGGTGGAGTCCGAAGACACCGCCAAGAGCGCCATCGACATCGCCGCTGGTGGACTTAAGGGAGTCGGTGCGGTCGCTTCAGTGCTGGCCGCGGAGCAGAACGGGCTGGAGATTCTGGCTCGCAGCATAGAGACTTATAAACAGAATTTCACCCGCTTCCTGATTCTGGACGATGCCATAACGGTTCCCCACCGAGAAATCAACAAGGCATCGCTATGCTTCACCCTGCCTCATAAGCCAGGCTCTCTGGCCCAGGTACTTACGATTCTCTCATTCTACGACATGAACCTTACCCGAATCCAGTCCCTGCCGATCCCCGGACAGGAATGGCAGTACTTCTTCTACGCGGACATCAAGTTCGCGACCTATGGCCGCTACCGTCAGGCCTTGAGGGCGGTAAGACCCCTTATGGAGGGACTTAACATTTTAGGCGAATATAAATCTTCAATATCATGATCATTGAACCTGCAAAAAGAACATTGTCTGTCAAGGAGTATTACTTCTCCCGCAAACAGAAAGATCTGGACATTCTCAACGCCGAGCGCGCGGCGCGTGGCGAGGGAAAGATTATCAATCTCGGAATAGGCGCTCCGGATGGTATGCCTCCTAAGGATGCGATTGACGCCTTGGTCGAGGCGGCTCCTAAGCCCGGGAATCACGTTTACCAGAATTATAAAGGGCTTCCAGAATTGCGGAAAGCGTTCGCGGACTGGTACTCACGTTATTACGGTGTGACACTGAATCCGGAAGGAGGCATCCAGCCGCTTGTCGGATCCAAGGAAGGAATCTTTCTGATTTCGATGACTTTTGTGAATCCGGGTGACAAGGTGCTGATTCCGGATCCTGGCTATCCGACTTACACCTCATCCTCGAGGCTGGCGGGAGCGGAGATTGTCACTTACGACCTTAAAGAGGAGAATCATTGGTGGCCGGATTTCGATGCCTTGGAGAAGATGGATCTGGAAGGAGTGAAGGTGATGTGGACTAATTATCCGAATATGCCGACCGGAGCCAAGGCCACCCCTGAGCTTTATCAGAGGTTGGTGGATTTCGGGTTGAAACACAAGATATTGATTGTGAATGACAATCCGTATTCATTCATCCTTTGTGGGAAGCCGATTTCCATTCTGGCCGCAAAAGGGGCCGAGAAGTGCTGTCTGGAGCTGAACTCGCTGAGCAAGTCGCACAACATGAGCGGTTGGCGAATCGGGATGGTCGGCGGAGATCCGGAGATGATCAGAGAGATTCTCAAGGTCAAGAGCCAGATGGACTCCGGAATGTTCAAGCCGTTGCAGCTTGCGGGAATCGAGGCTCTGAACCAGAGTCCGGAGTGGTTCGAGGAACTGAATTCCGAATATGTCCGCAGACGTGTGGCGGCTGGTCGGATCTTTGACACTCTCGGAGCGGTTTATGACCACGACACGGCGGGGTTGTTCCTTTGGGGACGTGTGCCGTCCCGGTACGCGGAGAACGGGATGACTGCCGGTGAGGTGATTTCCGAACGTGTTCTGCGTCAGGCTGGAGTGTTCATAACACCTGGCTTCATATTCGGAAAGAACGGTGACAATTACATCCGGGTATCGCTTTGTGCGAAGCCGGAAGTCCTTGATCGTGCGAACAAAGAAATAGAAAAAGTAATTGATAAGGTCATTTAGACGGGGACACTTCGATTTGGTCACTTCGACAAGGTCACTTCGACAGGCTCAGTGACCGAATCGAACGGTTGCTGAGCCTGCCGAAGCATCAGAGCGACAAAATGATATGAAAATATGATAGTAGGAGTAATAGGTCTGGGCTTGATTGGCGGATCAATGGCGATTGACCTGAAGAGAAGAGGCTTTGCCGAGACGGTTCTCGGAGTCGAAGCCGATCCCGTGAACGCTGCCGCTGCCGAAAAGATGGAATTCGTGGACGAGATTGTTCCGTTCGAGGAGTGTGTCCGCAGAAGCGACATCACGGTGATCGCCATACCGGTCGGTGCGGCTGTGAAGATGCTGCCTCGGGTACTTGACATATTCAAAGAAGAAGAGAACGGGAAAAAGATCGTGATCGACACTTGCTCCACGAAGAGCAACATCGTCCGCGCCGCGCATTACCATCCGCTACGTGGCCGCTACGTGGCGACACATCCGATGGCCGGCACTGAATATTCAGGGCCTTGGGCAGCCATGCCGAACCTCTTCGACGGCCGCGCCTGTATATTCGCAAACACTGAGGACTCTGATCCGCAGGCTGTGAAAATCGTTGAGAGATTGTATGATGCGCTGAACATGCGCCCGCTTTTCATGAACGCTGACAGCCATGACGTGCACACCGCCTACGTCTCTCACATCTCGCACGTCACATCTTTCGCCTTGGCTCTGACCGTCCTTGAGAAGGAAAAGGATGAGAAGCACATTTTCGACCTTGCGTCGGGTGGATTTTCATCAACCGTGCGTCTGGCGAAGAGCTCCGCTGAGATGTGGACTCCGATTCTTGAGCAGAACAGGGACAATGTGCTGCACGTTATCGACACATATCTGGAGAAGATGAGGCTTTTCCGCGACGCCATCGCTGACTATGATGGAGAGCGCATCACCGAGCTCATCCATGATGCTAACAGGATTAAAAAGATTTTGAGATAGTTATGGAACGAACACTTGACATCATCCCCGTTTCGGAGTGGGGATTCTTCGACGAGAGCATTCCCCCTCTTGTCATAGCCGGTCCTTGCAGCGCCGAATCTGAACTGCAGGTCATGATGACCGCCAAGGGCCTTCACGAATTCGGGATTCATGTATTCAGGGCGGGAATATGGAAGCCTCGTACCCATCCCGGTTCCTTCGAGGGGGTCGGCACACCTGGCCTGAAATGGCTCCAGAAGGTGAAGAATGAATATGGGATGAAGGTCTGCACTGAGGTCGCCAATGAGAGACACGTCTACGAGTGCCTGAAATATGGCATCGACATGGTGTGGATCGGAGCCCGTACGACGGCGAATCCTTTCCTTGTCCAGGAGATCGCCGAGGCACTGAAGGACACTGAGATCCCGGTCTTGGTGAAGAACCCGGTCAATCCTGACATTGACCTCTGGGTGGGGGCTCTTGAGAGGCTTAACCGTGTGGGTATCAGGAAACTTGGTGTGATTCACCGCGGTTTCTCCACCTCGGAGAAGATTCCGTACAGGAACCTTCCGGGCTGGCGGATGGCCGTTGAACTTCGTACCCATTACCCAAAGCTTCCGTTCTTTGCTGATCCGAGCCACATGGGCGGCTCCAGGCAGTATCTCAAGGAGTTGTCACAGAGGGCGATGGATCTTGGACTTGACGGTTTGATGATCGAGTCCCACTGCGATCCGTCCTGCGCTCTGAGCGATGCCAAGCAACAGTTGGTCCCGTCTGATCTTAAGAATCTTCTTGAGAGCCTGACCGTCCGTCAGAAGGTCACCAATGACAAGGAATATAACGAAGGCATAGAGCAGCTTCGCTCCCAGATCGATGTGATCGACGAGAACCTGCTGATGGCACTCGGCTCCAGAATGGAGATTTCCCGCAAGATCGGCGAGTTCAAGAAGGCGCATAACATCGCCATCGTCCAGACCTCCCGCTGGGAAAGCATTCTATCTTCGATGATCGAGCAGGGCAAACAGTACGGTCTCTCCGAAGACTTCGTCACTGCCTTCTTCACCGCCATCCACGATGCCTCTGTCGCCGAGCAGAACAAGATTCTGGAAGGGTAGGTATCACACCGCAAGTGTGGCGAAAGGGGAACCTCTATGGCGAATTTTGCACGTTACCAAAATTCGCCATAGAGGTTCCCCTTTCTTGTTCCCTGTCACTGAGCGGTGGTCACTGAGCTTGTCGAAGTGGACCTGTCGAAGTGATGAGCCTGCCAGTAAATCTGCCTAAACAACCTTCCAGCCGTCAATGCGGCGGTTTGCGGTCGAGAAGTTAACTCCGATTTTGAATATCTTCCTGTGGTCATCGGTGAACGGTCGTGCGTAGCCTCGCTCCTCGATCTGGGCGAGGGCCTCGTCCGGGGTGGAGTCGGTCTTTATCTCGATGACGTAGACGTAGTCCCTGGTCTTGATGAGGATGTCAATGCGGCCGTTGGAGGTCGTGCGCTCCGTCTCGACATATTCCCCCATCAGCTCGGTGATGATGTACATCGCGTACTGGAAGTCCTTCTCGCTCTCGCCCTGGATCCGGTAGTCCGTCCTGGCGAAGAGGGCGTCCAGGCGGGTCATGAAGCTTTCCGGGTTGCCGCCACGGATGTCTCTGGTCATGCGCGAGATGAGCATCATCGGGGTCTCTGATCCGACCGGGGTGTAATACCGCATCAGATAGTTCAGGAAACCGTGCTTCACCTCCCTGTTCGGGAAACCCAGACGATACATCTGGAAATCCTCGTCGTAGCCTTTGATGGTGAGGTAGCCGCTCTGATAGAGGAGAGGGACGGGGTTCAGGAACGCCGAGCTGATGTCAGTAAGAAGCGAGGAGTCGGCCTCTTGTTCCGAAAGGCTCGTGATGTCATACGAGGTCTTCCTCATCACCTTTACCAGGAACGATGGGGTGCCCGTCTCGAACCAGTACTCCCGGAATTCCTTTACTTTGAATGTACTGAGCAGGCTGAACGGGTTGTAGACACCGGTGGCATTCGGGTGGAAATGGTATCCATCGTACATCAAGGCCAACTTCTGGCGGCACCCCTCCTCGGAAAGCCCGTTGGCCTCGGCGAGTTCCCTGACACTCTCTGCAAAATATTCCGCAAGGTCGGTCTCCGAGACTCCACAGATGTCGGAATATTCCCTGTCCAGCGAGATGTCTGTCGGGTTGTTCAGGTCACTGAACACGCTCATATTCCCGATCTTCGTGACCCCGGTGAGGAAGCCGAAGCGGATGTAAGCATCCTTGGACTTCATCACTCCGTAGAAGCCGCGGAGCGTCTCGCGCATCCTGTCTTGAAGTTCCGGACGGTCAAGGTTGTCGATTACTGGCTTGTCATATTCATCAATCAGGATGACCACTTGGCGACCGGTCTTCTGGTAGGCGGCTTCTATCACGTTTCCGAAGCGGATTCCGGGAATGCCGGAATTGTTCTCGCTACCGTATTCTCTTTCCCATTTGCAGAGAGTGTTGTCAAGTACCTTTGCTATCACATCCTCTTGATTGTAGGCTACTCCGCTCAAGTCTATATGCAGCACAGGGTACTCCGTCCATTCCTTCTCCAGCGACGCCACGGCCAGCCCCTCGAACAGTTCCCTCTTCCCTTGGAAATACGCCTCCATCGTAGACACCAACAGGCTCTTGCCGAACCGCCTCGGACGGCTTAGGAAGTAATACTTCCCCGTCGCTGCCAGCTTGTAAACAAGCTCAGTCTTGTCGACATAGACATATCCGCCCCTGCGGATGTCCTCAAAACTCTGTATTCCAATCGGGTATAGCATACGGCCTGTCCTTTTAGTTCATTCTCTGCAAAGATAGAAACTTTTCGTAAGCATCCGACAAAGCACGACTGTTATTTGTCGCCAGCGTGATATGACTTTGCCGAAAAATCAAAGTTATATGCTTACCTACCGTTCGCTGAGCCTGTCGAGACCGGCTGTTTGCAACCCACAGGCACGGGAGGATGCCTTTGGGTGGGTTGAGAGGTCGATTCGTGTGCCTGACCCTATCTCTCAACAAGGGGGCAGCCACAACGGCCTGCCTCTGACAGCTGTCAGAAGCACATCTCCGTGTCCGTGGTTTGAAAAGCATAGGTTCGGATGATTACGTTGAGGCATATCAATCCAAGTTAACAAAGAAAGCTGCGACCCACCTCTGACAGCCGTCAGAACCGATAGCCGAGGCCAAAGCTGATGGAATTACCAAGAATGCCGCTGGCTGTCAGGTAAGCCATGTCCAGACTGACACCAAAGAAACGGACGCCAAGCCCAAGTGAAGCGTACGTCGGAACCGCCTTTTCCTTGTCACCATAATGGAAGCCACCTCGGGCGAACAGCATGTCCTTGTAGGAATATTCCACACCGACACCGGCCATGAAGCCGCCTTTGAACAAGACGTCAGCCTCCACGGAAGGTGTCACGGCTGAAGTCTCCGGATTTCCAATCCGATAAGCGGCGCCCACACGGGCAAGCATCGGCTGATCGTAGTCATCCCCACCATAATTGACCTTTCCGCCAAGGTTGTTGACAGATAATCCTGCGCTCAAAGCATCTTTCTTGAAGAACAATGCGGCATCCGCACCTAAGACACTGGCATCGGCATCCTCTCCAAGGGTCGACTTGACCATACGGCCAGTCACGCCGACAGAAAGGAAATCCGTGATTGAATATGACGCCCCCAAGGCGATACAAGTCTCACCTGGAGTGAACGAATCCCTGACAGATCCGCTTTCCGAGACGACATCGTACGATGGCTGGCGGAAATTCTTGAACTGAAGTCCAAGAGCGAATCTTTCGCCCAAGCGATATGCCGCACCAACACCGATGATTTTGTCATTGGCATAGTTCGGCTGCCAGAGACCGAATGACGCCCCGGCGACAAGCCTGTCCTTGCCAAGAGACATGGATGCCACATTACTCTCCAATGAATATGCTCCCGAAACCTTTCCGACCGAAGTTGCAGCCATGCCAAGAGCCGAGGCGTCCGAACCGACCAGAAGCGAAGGCAATGTCTGGGCGGAAGCATGGCCGGCGAAAATGGCCACGGCGAGCAGTGATGTATAAATCTTATTCATGCCTTTCATTCATTATAGTTTCACTATACTTGACTTATACTCCTTTCCATCCAGTGTGACAATCACTGTGTACTGTCCAGCGACGGCATCAGCCATGCTCACAGCCAATGGTGTAAATGGAGAGCCCGAGCCGAGAGACCCGTCAAAATAAGTCGAACCGGAAGCCGAGACTATCCTGACTTTCACCTCCCCGGCATTCAAGCCAAGCTGAATGTTCAGTTTGTCCTTCACCGGATTAGGGTAGAGAGAAACCTCCTTGGAGCCATCCATGACCATGACAAGGAATGTCTGTGAGACAGACTCGTTCCTGACATCAGTTCCTGTGACAGTGATCTCGGAACTGCCATAGTTCATCGGAGTCAGAAGGAATCTTCCCTTTGAATATGTCATGTTGGCCACAGCCGGATCGCTGAAAGAGAACGAGTACTCAAGCTCCTCCCCATCCTCGTCCTCGAAATAGTCGGCGACAGGATACTCTTGAGTCACAGCCGCTTTCGATGTAAACAGCATGTTCTCGAAAGCTTTCACGACGACCGGGGCATGGTTCTCCAGAATCGTGTACTTCACTTCTGCCAATGAAGCCAAGCCATAGATGTCCGTAACGGTCAGTTTGGCGGAATATGTCCCTGAAGGGGCGTTTGCTCCGGTGATTCTGATTTTCGGTTCCGGGCGTGTCAAGGTGTCAAGCACAGCGGCCGCCGAGCCTGGCTCAAGCTCCAGACTGTAGAAATGGCCGTCCGGCTCCGTGACCGTAAAGTCAGCCACAGCGCTTTCATGGGCTTTGATCGAGAATGAGACCGGGGTCTTCGCCGTGATGACAGGAGCATTGTTGCCACCAGTAGTCACACGCACCCTCTTTGTCAGCCCTGAACGGTTCCCGGCAAGGTCGCATGCGGCAGCCGCGACATAATATTCAGTGTTGAACTCCAATCCAGTGACAGTTCCGGAAAGGACTTCACCCACCTCGTGATCCTCAGTATAGAACATTCCGTACATCGCTTTGTCAACCGATGTGAAATCCGATGTGGAATAGTAGATATAAATTGAATTAGGCTTTCCGTCATCTGGGTCAGACGGAACTGTCACCTTGAATCTGATGTTGTTGGACTGGGTGTCCGCACTCAGGTCAGCAGGAATGTTCGGAGCCTTTCCCCCACTTCCGGCGATGGCTTTGTAGGCGTTAACAAGTCCCTTGCCAAGGTAGTAGTTCGGGTTCTGGGCCGAGATGTCCGAAGTGTTGCCCTCAAGACGTTTTCTTAGTGCGGTCGGCGTGTAGCCGTCGCCACCGTACCTCGCAAGGACCAATGCGGCGACACCAGACACATGAGGACATGCCATCGATGTTCCCTGCATCTTGCCATACTTGTTTCCCGGCAAAGTACTCAAAACCATGTTACCTTTCTTGGCATCGCCACCAGGAGCGGCGATGTCGCACCATGGGCCATAATTAGTGTAATAAGCTCGCTTGTAGTCAGCCCCGACAGAAGACACATTCACAACAGCCTCGTAATCAGTGCTTGAGACATTCTTATTGTCATTGCCAGCGGCAAAGATGACGATGCCGCCCTTCATCGGGCCTGCCTGGTTTCCGTTCTTGTCCACGCCGGCATATTTGATGAAATAATCCACAGCCGATTTCAAGGATGCAGGTGTCGAGGTCAAGCCATCATACCCCCAGCTGTTCTGTGAGATCACCGCGCCATGGTCGGCGCTCCACTTGATCGCTTCAGCACCCGAACCCTGCTTGTTTCCGTCAAAGATCTGGCATGACATCAACTTGGCGCCCTTAATCTGCCGTTTGGAGTCACCTCCGGCGACACCACAGACTCCGACACCATTGTTGTTCGCAGCAGCGATCGTGCCGGCGACATGCGTTCCATGGTCCTCGGGATGGATGTTGAATGTGCTTTCCGTGAAGTTGTATCCATAGACATTGTCTCCTGTCTTTTCCGGATTGCGCCACATGTTGGCTTTAAGATCCTCGTGGCTATAGTCGATTCCACCGTCGACGACTCCGACAACTATGTCACCCTTGTACTTGGCGTAAGTCGAATAGTTCTTCCAGACCGGAAGGACATTGATGTCGCATCCGCTGACCGATGACGATGCCGAACCGTTGTTGTAGTAATGCCACTGCTGGTCAAGCATCGGGTCGTCAAACATCCCGGCAGAGGCCGCTCTGGCACTTGTCTCGTAAGAAAGCACCTCCGGGTCTCCCACGATGGAGACCTTCGGGCAATATTCGACCACATCCACTCCGGGAATCTCCAGCCCGGCGGAAGCTCTGGTCATCGTCATGGACTCATCGTAGCTCAACACGTACCAAAGGTGAAGACCCTCGGCTCTGGTCCTGGCCTCAAACTCCCCCGCATCAGGAAACAGACGTCGCATCCTGACGATTCCGAGACCGTTCAAGGATCTGACGTCAGGCAACTTCACGAAACCATCCTTGCTGGTGGCTTTCTCCAGCGTCTCCGCCAGCCCGTCATCCACCTTTATGTTCATTTCCTTAAGAAGACTCTCCTCCGGGAGGCCCTCACCGAAGACCTCTTTGACCTGAGGTGCGTCAACCTCATCTTCATTCAAGGCTGCTTCCCTGACATCGCAGGAAAACGCCGCGATCATTACACCCAAAACGAGTGGGATGTATGGCAAAACTCTCATGACGTGAGCAGGTTTAATATTTACTTAGGAAGTCGACGACCTTGAGCAGACTATGAGGATCGCTCCACTTGACCTTGTAAGACTTGAGAAAGGTTTTGTAGTCAGACTCCACTCCGGCTGGCAAGGATGCGTCAACATCCTTCTTGTTCGCCTTCACTTTGAACTTAGGTGTGACAAGATAGTAAGTTGTCCGCACCCTGAGTTCCATTCCATGATCCTTCTCATTGAGGATGTTCATGTAGTTCTGGTTCACCTGCGCGTCAGTCTGCAGGGAAGTCAGCTTCATCGTCGAAGACGAGGTTGATGACGTGCCGTAGGCGCCTTTGGCCTCTCTGGCTGCCTCGAAATCACCGAGAATCTCGGCGGCGACGCAACCGTTGTCGTTCTTGGCGATGACCTTCATCATGCGCCCGAAGACAGGAATGAATATGTCGTCTCCGATCTCCACCGCCTTGACATCGTTAAGGAACGCCTCCTTGATTATCCCGTTGTCAATGTAGTGAAGTTTGTCGGCGCGGAGATGGATGTTCATCTCTTTCTCCTCTTTGTTTCCGGTCTCCATCACAACCGTCCCGCCAGTGAAGCGAGGATAGAGATAAGGATATGTGGTGGTCGGTTTCTGCGCTCCTGCCATCATGAATGCACCGATCGCCAGAACCGCTGTCAAAATAAGTTTTCTCATAACAATCATGAATATTATGTAAGTGCATCGATTTGTCAAAGGACAAAAAGGGGGCCGCGCCAGCGGCTCCCTTTCACCTATCTCAAATGCAGGTGGAGACTACTCGGTGCGTGTTCCGCTCACCGTTTTGAACAGATTTCCCCATCCGCTCTTTGACTCATCCACCAAATCTTTCAGATAGTAGCCGAACCAAAGGTCATTTCCGGAGAAAGAACCAGAAGCAAGGACTTTCAAATTGACCACAGCATTGTCATCATTGGTGTTGCATGCCAAATATACATCTTTAGCAGCCTTGCCATCAGCGCCTTTGACAGTGTAGTACTTCTGGAAATCAGGAATTGTGAAGATACCGGCATCCTTGTCGAAATAGGCATAGATCGGTGAGTCGCACTTCAATCCCCAATAGGTGGTTATCATCACATCACCTTTCTTCGCGTCATCGCTTTTCTCAATGACCCAAGACTTGGTTTCATCACTGTCTGCCCAATAGCTGACACCCGTGACAGTGTATTTGCCGATGATGTCGTCCAGACTATAGCCGTAAGAGCAATAGTAGTTGCCATCTGAAGTGAACTCATTGTTGGAGTTGCCGAAAAGGTCCTCAAAAGAACCTTCCGCGATGGTGAATGATAGTGATGTGCCATAGTCAGGGGCCTCGTTCAGCATGAAACCTACAGTAGTCACATTGAGCACTCCAAAAGTGGCTGCGTCATAGGTGACCGTCCTGCCGTTGCCGTCAACAACCTTCACCTTGAAGTTTGCATCTTTTGTCGCTCCTGCAAGCGCATAGTCACTCTTGCTGTAAGCCTTCGGTACAAGCTTGGTCCAGTCGCTGTAGTAAACCACAGTGTCAGCAGGCCAGGTCTCGTCAAGGGTGAAATCGAAACTTACGTTATCGTAAGTTCCGCCGATTCCTCTGGTCACCTTTCCGGTTCCGTCAACGACGCTGTTGCTGTAAGCCGCACACGGCGTGCCTACACCATTGACAACAAGCCCGGCGGTGTAAGTCAAGGTGACGATGGCTCCAGGGATGGCTTCCTCTCTTGGAAGATCGACAACAAGATTCTTTCCATTCGTTGACAGGCAGGCCGCAGGCACCTTGTAGTTCTTGTACTCGACAAGAACCTTGTTCTCCTTGTCGTACTCGCCATTGACGGCATAGACGTGGGCTGTCATCTCACCATTGCCCAAAGTGACAGGATCGTTGTATGCGATTGTGTACACCAAAGTGGAGTCCGTGGCATTGACAGCAAGGTTGGATAGACCAGGAGCGGTGCCATCAGTGGTGGTCAAAGACGAGGTTACAACCTCGGTGAGGACTCCCATAGGACTGGCAGCCACTGCATAGACTGTGTAAGCGGCGTTTGGAGTAAGTCCACCAACGCCAAACTCTACGGAAGACTCTTTTGAAAAGTCTACCACTCCTGATTCAAGAGCCGTGTAAGAGTCTTTGAGAAGTTTCTCCGCATCCAACGCCTGCTCGGCTCCGGCCAAGACAGCGTATGAATAAAAACCCGTCCCGGTCTTTCCGGTGATGGTCACATGGATGGAGTCATCGGCAACCACCTGCGCCGTGATTTCCGGCGCTGTGGTGGAGTCGTAATTAATCTTGCCGTCCTCTTCAAATTTCACGCAACTGGCGAGTGTCGCCGCAGCCGCAAGAAGTATGACTGATATCTTTTTCATATTCAATTCCATTACTAGTTTTTAACAGCCTTGATGCCTGGCTTGACGATGTTGAGGTTTCCGGCACCCTCGATCCTTACCCAGATACCCCATTCAGTTCCGAAGTCAAGGGTGACTTTACCGCCTTCATTGATAATCTTGACATCAACAGAACCACTGTCGTAGCCACTAGTGCCATCGAAGCCCAGCAGGGTCACAGGATTTCCGTTCGAGTACTTGTACACAGTTTCCTGTCCGAACGGAATGTTAAGGACTGTGTGATCCTCGTTGATTGTACCATAATAGCGAGTCTTCTCGTTAGCCCAACCATCAACCTGGAAGAGGTTGTCAATCCAAACCATGTGATCATCATCCTCATCCTTGTAGAATGTCATTGTCCATGTGACAGGACCATCCCAATAGTTGTCACCGGTCGCGGTGTAGCTTCCAAGCATGAAACTGAGAGGGTGATCGATGTCATTGATTGTAACGGTGCAAGCCCCCTCAGATCCAGCCGGAACCGCATCGGTACCGACAAGGTTGATGGTGAACTTGAGGTCACCGGTGTAGACACCGTCATAGATCGTCTTGATCTCAATGTACTGTGTGCGGTTCTCAGCGTTGAAGGAAAGGACACCGGAAGATGTCAGAACCTCGAAGTTCACGCCTTCCTTGGCTCCTTTCGTCTCAGGTGAGACTACCTCGAACTTGATGGTCTCTTCAAGCCCCTTGACAGAAGCAAGGGTCACAGGAATCTTGCAGACAGCTCCACCGGCGGAGTAATCCTCAGACAAGGAAACTGATGTTTTGTCGAACGCCACGAACGCATCCTTGTCATCGAACTTGGAAGGGTCGTTGCTGTCGCACGCGATCAGGGCTGAAGCCGCGACCAGTGCCAATCCAATATATTTTAAAGTATTTCTCATAATCCAAAGCATTATTTAGAAGTTGAATATCCAGGATTCGGAACAAGGTTCTCATTGATGTCGAGCTCTCTCTTCGGGATAGGAAGGGCCCAACGGTAGCTTGGGAACTCGACATTGAGGTTCATCGTGCAAAGAGGGTATTCCGACTCGGTACGGGTCACAGACTTGCCCCAGCGGGCGAGATCGTAGATGTAGTGGCCTTCCCATGCAAGTTCCTTGCGACGCTCTGTCTCGATGTCATTCTGGCCCGCTGAAGTGTAGGCGGAAGCACCGCGGATGCCCGCGATCGCATTGAGATCCTTCACCGCTGTGGTTCCTGGGATTGAAGCGCCGTTCTTCAACGCCTCGGCCCTGTTGAGGTACATTTCGGACAGACGAAGGATAACAACGTTGTTGCAGTCAGGAGAAGCGTTGTCGCCCTTGCCGGCATACTTGGTTGTCCACCAGCATCCGGACTCTTCCTTCTCGTCAGTCTTGTAAGTCTTCAGACGCACATCACCCTCTCCGTAAAGAGAAAGAAGCGAAGAAGCCACCTGAGGGTCGCCGTAGCCGGCAGGATTCGTCATCCAAGAGATGTCCTCCCATGAGCCATAGGCGGAATTGGAACGCTTGCCGTACATCTCGAAGATCACCTCGCCGGTCCCGGCCTCGGCCGTCCAGACGGTAGGATACTCATCGGCAGTCCACAGTTTGTACTTGCCGCTCTCGATCACCAATGTCGCGTAATCAGCGGCCTTCTGCCATTCACCCATGTAGAGATAAACCCTTGAGAGAAGAGCCCTGATGGTGTTGATGTTGACGGTAGCAGCAGGATCGGCGGTGCCGCCATGAACGTAAGCTGGATCGATGATGCTCTCGGCCTCAAGAAGGTCCTTAACCACGTTCTCGTAGTTTGAGATGACAGTCTCTCTCGCAGGCTTGCCGGCAGGGTCGGTGTGGTAAATGTAAGGAACGCCAAGACTCTCCTTGTCGCTCTTCACGGCATAGGTGTAAGGCTGTCCGAATGTGAGGACGTTCTCGAAATGGCTGAATGCTCTGAGGAACAGGCACTCCGCCTTGAGGTTGTTCAGATCCTGAGTTGTCACCTCGGAAGTCTCCTTCCCCTCAAGGTTGTCGATCACGTTGTTGGCCATCGCCACGGTGTAGTAGCAGTAGGCCCACATGGATGAAGTGTTGTCCTCCGTGTAGTTCCAGGTGTAAGGCTGAACGCAGCGGCCGGAGTTCTTGTAAGAGGATTTCTTGCCGTTGCCAGAACGCATCTCGGCATCGATAATCCAGTCGGCTCCGTACCAACCGGTAGAGGCCAGATAGTAATAGGCTCCGAATGTGGCGTTCCTAAGACCATCATAGGTCGCCAATGTCAACTCGGTACTCTGATCGAGCTTAGGCTCCCTTGTGAGGAAATCCTTATCGCACCCTGTCACATTAAGAAGGGCGGCGGCACCCAAAATATATAAAAGTGTTCTTTTCATAATTCACGTTCTTTTTAGAATGATAATTCAACACCACCGACAAATGTCTTGACCATTGAGTGGGCGGCACCAAGGCTGTAGCCCATAGG
>DJRG01000081.1:13056-19671 GCA_002438845.1 Bacteroidales bacterium UBA6366 | reverse complement strand
GGAGACTCGCACACTTCCACCCACGGCGCCGTCGGAGCCGTGGCGTTCGGCATAGGCACAAGCGAGGTCGAGATGGTCCTCGCCACGGAGTGCATCCTTCAGCAGAAACCTAAGTCCATGAGAATAAGGGTAGAAGGGGAACTCGGAAAAGGCGTGACAGCCAAGGATGTGGCTCTCTACCTTATGATGAAGCTCACAACTTCCGGTGCCACGGGGTATTTTATTGAATATGCCGGCTCAGCGATCCGCGGTCTCTCCATGGAAGGCCGCCTGACCCTTTGCAACCTGTCGATCGAGATGGGAGCCAGAGGCGGATTCGTGGCCCCGGACGAGACCACTTTCGCCTACCTCAAAGGCCGTGAGTTCTCACCGAAAGGAAATGCTTGGGACAAGGCCGTTGAATATTGGAGGACCCTTCGTAGTGGGGAGGATGCGGTTTTTGACAAGGAATATGTTTTCGATGCCTCTGACATCAGCCCGATGATCACCTACGGCACCAATCCGGGAATGGGAATGCCGGTGGACGGAGTCATTCCTGCCGGAACGGCCCAGCGCGCGCTGGACTACATGGGACTCTCCGAAGGTGAGAGACTTCTTGGCCATAAGGTTGATTATGTGTTCCTTGGGGCCTGCACGAACGGAAGAATCGAGGATTTCCGCGCGTTCGCCTCCATCGTGAAAGGCCGCAGGAAGGCGGAAGATGTCACCGCATGGCTCGTGCCGGGCTCATGGGCTGTCCGTCGTCAGATTGAGGAGGAAGGGCTGGACAAAATCCTTGAGGATTCCGGGTTTGAGATCCGCAAGCCGGGATGCTCAGCGTGTCTTGCGATGAACGGGGACAGAATCCCGGCCGGTAAATACGCGGTCTCCACGAGCAACCGTAACTTTGAGGGCCGCCAAGGTCCCGGCGCCCGTACAATGCTTGCAAGTCCTCTGACAGCCGCCGCCGCTGCGGTCACAGGATGTGTCACAGATCCAAGAGAATTGATATGAAACAGAAATTCAACATCATAGAAAGCAGCTGCATCCCTCTGCCGATAGAGAACATCGACACGGATCAGATCATTCCGGCCCGTTTCCTCAAGGCTACGACAAGGGATGAGAAATTTTTCGGGGATAATCTTTTTCGTGACTGGAGATATTCACCGGACGGGAGTCTTGTCAAGGACTTCGTTCTCAACGATCCACGCTACAGCGGGTGCATCCTTGTGGCCGGAGCGAATTTCGGTTCGGGCTCAAGCCGCGAGCATGCCGCATGGGCGATAGCCGGCTATGGATTCAGGGCGGTTGTCTCCAGCTCATTCGCGGACATCCATCGCAACAATGAACTCAACAGCTTCGTGTTGCCGGTCCAGGTCAGCGAGGCCTTCCTCAAAAAGATCTTTGAGGCGATCTCCGCTGATCCGTCCGTGAAGCTGCGGATTGACCTCCCGTCCCAGGAGGTTACCCTTCTCTCGGATGGCAGTTCGGAGCGTTTTGAGATAAGCGCCTACAAGAAGTACTGCCTTGAGAACGCCCTTGATGACATTGACTATCTGCTTGAACATAAAGACAAAATTGAAGAATATGAAACTGAACATAGCGAAATTGCCGGGTGACGGAGTCGGCCCGGAAGTGGTAGAACAGGCCGTGAAGGCCATAGATGCGGTCTGCAGGCGTTTCGGACACGAAGTCGAGTACCGGTTCGCCTTGGTCGGTGCGTGCGCGATAGACAACTGTGGGTCAGCCTTCCCGGAGGAAACCCTGAAAGTCTGCCTTGACAGTGATGCTGTCTTGTTCGGTGCTGTTGGGGATCCCAAATACGACAATGATCCCACCGCAATGGTTCGTCCTGAACAAGGACTGCTTGCGATGCGCCGGGAACTTGGGCTTTATGCCAATCTAAGGCCGGTGGAGACTTTCCCAAGCCTCCTGGACAGATCTCCGCTTAGACCGGAGATAGCCTCCGGGGCGGATTTCGTCTGTGTCAGGGAGTTGACCGGCGGCATGTATTTCGGTGAGAAAGGCCGGCTTGACGGAGGCGACACAGCATACGACACCAACATTTACCACCGTTATGAGGTTGAGCGGATCCTGCGGAAGGCATATTCATTGGCAACGATTCGCCGCGGGCACCTGACGGTGGTTGACAAGGCCAACGTCCTGGAGTCTTCGAGGCTCTGGAGGCAGGTGGCGCAGGAAATGGCTCCGGAATATCCTGAAGTCCAGACTGACTATATGTATGTGGACAACGCTGCGATGAAACTTATCACCGATCCTCGCTTTTTCGATGTGCTTGTGACTGAGAACACTTTTGGGGACATCCTGACTGATGAGGCCAGCTGCATCTCCGGCTCGATGGGGCTCCTTGCCTCCGCCTCGCTCGGGGAGCATACAGGTGTCTATGAGCCTATTCATGGCTCCTATCCTCAAGCTGCGGGACGGAATGTGGCCAATCCCCTTGCCACGATTCTCTCAGCCGCGATGATGTTCGAGTACGCTTTCGGCCTTAAGCAGGAAGGTGCAGCCATACGCAAGGCGGTCAGTGAAAGCATCTGTGAAGGCTTTGTCACTGAAGATCTTGCCCAGTCCGGAGCACGTCCTCTGGGCACCTCTGAAGTGGGCGACAAGGTTGCGGAATTGATAGAAAATGATAAATAATTTTGAATATGAACGAACTTGATTGGGGAAGCCTTGGCTTCCGTTACAGAAAAACAAATGCCATTGTCTATAGTCGTTTCAGAGACGGGCAGTGGTCTGAACCGGAACTTACTGATGATTTCGATTTCCGTTTCAACGCCTTTGCCGGAGTGTTCCACTATGGCAATTCTTGCTTTGAGGGCCTTAAGGCTTTCCGTGGCAAGGACGGAAAAATCCGCATCTTCCGCCCGGATGAAAACGCGAGGCGTCTTCAAAGAAGTGCCGCCCGTCTTTCGATGGCCGCTCCTTCTGAGGAACTCTTCCTTAAGATGTGCCTGATGTGCGTGAAAGCAAATCTCGATTTTCTTCCTCCGTACGGACACAATGCTTCCATTTATCTTCGTCCTGTGCTCGAAGGCATTGACCCTCAGCTGAGCATCTGCTCCTCCAGTGAGGTGTTGTTCTCTGTCATGTGCGCCCCTGTCAGCACCTATGCCCAGGCTGGAGTCCTCACCCCCGTCTCCGCTGTCATCTCACGGAACTATGACCGGGCTGCACCGAACGGCACAGGCTCCTACAAGATAGGTGCGAACTATGCGATGTCCCTCTATCCCTACAACATGGCTCATTCGCAAGGCTACACCGAGTTGCTGTTCCTCGATCCCGCCACCAAGACAAGGATTGACGAATTCGGCTCATCCAATTTCATCGGTATCAAGGGTAACACCTATGTGACCCCTCTTTCCGACAGCGTGCTCCCTTCCATCACCAACAAATCGCTCCGCACCATCGCTGAAGACCTCGGAATGAAGGTAGAGATAAGACCGATTCCTGTCGAGGAACTGGCTGAGTTCGATGAGGTCAACGCCTGTGGCACCGCAGTGGTGATCACCCCAATCCGTTCCATCGATGACAAACCGCTGCTTGAAGGCTCAGAGGTTTCCCGCACTTACACAATGCCATCTGGCTCCGAGTGCGGAAAGTTGAGCCGTACCCTCTATGACCGCATCCGCTCCATCCAGGACGGCATAGTCGAGGACACCCACGGCTGGTGCGTCGAGCTGTAGACTGTTTGGAGGCTGATCATGTGATTATATATGAAGCGTTCAGATAAGCATGACGTTTCTTTTGTCGTGAATTTTGTGTAAGTTTGCAGGTTAAACAGACAATCAGGGAATGTTCAGGAAACTTGCGGACAAATTGAAGGAGTTCAAGCTCACGATGAGGATGAAGCTGACGCTGAGCCTCAGCGCGATAGCTGTGACTTTGCTGGTCTCCAGCGTGATCTCCATCATGGAGTACTACAAGATGAGCAACTATGTGTCGGATCTTATCGCGGACAACATCCGGAGCGTCAATGTTGCCCAGAAGCTGTCCGAGGTCACCAACAAGTACAATTTGGATTTGTTGACGGTGATCGGAGACGATTCGATCAACACTCTTCCGGACTTCCATCAGAAGGAGTTCATGGCGCATTGTGACTCTTTGCGCAACTCCTTGACTTCCGACAAGATGGTACCTCTGACGGATTCCGTGGTCTATGCCTATTCGGCTTACATGCTGACTTCTCTGGAGCTGAATGACGTGCTGCTTTCGGATTTCATCGACACGAGGGCTTGGTACTTCGACAGGTTGCAGCCAAAGTTCAAGAGGCTGAATTACTACATTGATGTGCTGAACGGGGCGATCTACGATGACCTGAAGAAGAACTCACTGACATTCCAAAGGGGGTTCTACAGAAGCATCATTCCAGGGGCTGTGGCCGTGGGGGTTGGGCTGCTGCTTGTGCTGATGCTGCTCTTCTTTCTGCTGGTTTATTATGTTAATCCGATCTACAGGATGCTGGCGGGGCTTAATAACTATCGGTCGTTCAATAAGAAATATTCCTACTCCTTTGAGGGGGATGATCAGTTGGCGGAACTAAACGACGGCATCACGGAGCTGACGGGGGAGAACCAGATGCTGCGTAAGCGTGTCGCCAACCTTCGGGCTAAGGTCGCTTCGACAGGCTCAGCGACCGCGCCGTTATCGGCCACAGCACCGCTTTCTCCGGGGACTAAGCCGCTTTCTCCGGTCACTGAGCCTGTCGAAGTGACCGGCACGGCCAAAAACAACAACTAAAAGAATATCCGAATGAACGTCAAGGTGATATCCAGAAACGTGGGCTACGCACTGCTCGTCAGCGCGCTGTTCATGTTCCTGTCCATTCTGGTCTCCGTGGCGAACGGCAATGACAGCGCCCTCGCCGCTCTGATGATCAGCTTCACGATCACCTTCACCGTCGGAATATTCCCGTTCATATTCGTAAGAAAATCAGCCGCCATCACCTTGAAGGACGGCTACATGATCATCGCTCTGTCGTGGCTGCTGTCCTTCATATTCGGAATGCTTCCGTATGCGCTTTGGGGTGGGCCCTTCACAATCATAAACGCCTGGTTTGAAAGCGTTTCCGGCTTCACCACAACCGGCTCGACCATTCTGGACAACATCGAGGCCCTGCCTAACAGCCTGCTTTTCTGGCGCTCCTCCACTCACTTCATCGGAGGCTTGGGAGTCGTGGTCTTCCTGCTGCTGATCATCCCGAGTTCATCACAGATGCGCCTTAGGCTGACCAGTCTGGAGTTGTCCTCCTTGTCGAAAAGAGAGTACAAGTCCGGAGCGAACAAGACCGTCTACATATTCACTTACGTCTATTTCGGGATGCTGGCCGCCTCATTTCTGCTGTACGTGCTGGCCGGGATGAGCCCCTTTGACGCGATCAACCATGCGATGAGTGTCACGGCGACGGGTGGGTTCAGCACGCGGAACCTTTCCATCGGGGCGTACAACTCCGTTCCGATCGACTTGATAACCATGTTCTTCATGCTGCTGTCCTCCATCCATTTCGGGATGGTGTTCGTGGCTGTCGTGACGAGATCCCTCAAACCGTTCCGAAACGAGATATTCAAGTTTTACCTTTGGTCGCTGGTCGTGACGAGCGTCATTGTGGCGATGTCATTGTGGGTGCATGGAATAGAAAAGACATGGGGCGACGCATTCCTTTCGGGCTCCTTCCACATCCTAAGCTTCGCTTCCACGACAGGCTTCAGCATCGCTGACAACAGCATCTGGCCGGTCCTTCCGTCCGCCATGCTGGTGTTCGTGGGAATATGGTGCGGAATGGCGGGCTCTACCTCCGGAGGTGTGAAGTCGGACAGGGCTCTGTTGCTCTGCAAGGAGATAAAGTACCAGCTTAGGATGGTTCTGCATCCGGCTTCCGTCAATGAGATCCGTGTGAATGGCAGGGTCGTGAGACAGGACGATGTGGCTCCACACATCCTGTACATCGCTCTGTACTTTATGGTTGTCATCATCTCTGTCGCCGCTTGTCTGATTCTCAATCCGGACAACGGCCATGCCTTGACCGCTATTCTGACGTCTTTGAGCAATGTCGGCATCTCGGTTGGAGATCTTGGCTCGCTGAGCAGTTTCAATGCAGAACCTGCCGCGGCGAAGTTCATCTACACGTTGGACATGTTCCTCGGGCGTGTCGAGATCTATCCGATCCTGGCCGTGGTGATGATGATTTTCAGCCGCAGGAACAAGTAGACTTATGGACAGGGGAGAGTTTTTCTACAAGCGTTTCAGGGACAATTTTCCTTATGATTGCACCTCGGATCAGGATAACTTGTTCCGGGAAATCGCTGATTTTGTGACTTGTGACGATGCAGACATCCTGGTGATCAACGGGTATGCGGGCACGGGAAAGACTTCGGCCATTGCCGCGGTGATCCGGTCGTTTGACGATTTGAGACCTAAAATTCGGACTGACCGCCAAGGTCACTTCGATAGGCTCAGTGACCGGTCGCATGGCATTTCGTCGGTCGCTGAGCCTGTCGAAGCGCACCGAAATGCTGAAGAACCGACCGAAGAATACGAGGAAATCTGCTACCTCCTCGCCCCCACCGGCCGTGCCGCCAAGGTCCTCTCCCTGTACGCCGGCAAACCCGCCCGCAC
>DJRG01000081.1:0-12977 GCA_002438845.1 Bacteroidales bacterium UBA6366 | reverse complement strand
CCCAACAAACTCTCCCACAAACTCTTTATCGTGGACGAAGTCTCTCTGATCGGCATAGATGACTCTCAGCGCCAAGGCACAACCCAATTCGGAACCGGAGACCTTCTGAAAGATCTTATTGAATATGTCCGCGCCGGCAACGACTGCCGCCTGATCCTGCTCGGAGACGATGCCCAGCTGCCCCCTGTCGGGATGGAAGCCTCACCAGCCCTCTCGAAGGAGTGCATGGACTGCTTCGGAGGAGTGAGATATTGCTCTCTGACCCAGGTCGTCCGCCAACAGAAAGAGTCTGGGATCCTGTTCAATGCCACCAAGTTGCGGGAACTGATCGCCACCGACCTCTATGGTGACGGAATGTTCACCCCGGACGAGATAGGACTGACGGTGGACGGCTTCGATGATGTCGTGCGAATCACCGGTGGAGAGCTCATCGACACCCTGAACTCGGCATATTTTTCTGAATATTCAAAAGACGACGCCGTGGTGCTCTGCCGCTCCAACAAGCGAGCGAACCGCTACAACGCCGGAATCCGCGCCCAGGTCTTCTATGACGAGGAGCGCTTGGTCAGAGGCGAAAAACTGATGATCGTGAAGAACTGCTACCAGTTCCTCAAAGACGTGAAAGGAATGGACTACATCGCCAATGGCGACATCGCCAAGTTGGTGTCCATCAGGAATTTCGAGGAACGCTACGGCCTCCATTTCGCCGATGCCCGCCTTTCGTTCCCGGACTACGATGACACCGAGATCGTCGCCAAAGTCTGTCTGGACACCCTTGAGTCCGAGTCCGCCTCGCTGAGTTACGAGCAGCAGAACCGGCTCTACAACGGAGTCAACGAGGACTATGCCGACATCCCGACCAAGAAAAAGCGTTACGAAGCCGTCCGTGAAGACCCTTACTACAACGCCCTCCAACTCAAGTACGCCAACGCCATCACCTGCCACAAAAGTCAGGGCGGCCAATGGAGCTGTGTCTTCGTCGACAACCCGTTCTGGCAGGACGAACTCACCGTCGATGACCTCAAATGGCTCTACACCGCCCTCACCCGCGCCACCGACAAAGTCTACCTCGTCAACTTCAAGGACGAGTACTTCGCTTGACGCATGTAACAGGCTTCGTAGGATGCTTCCCGTCAGCCCTGTCGGAATGCCCGTGGCGGGTAACTTGTTTATTGTTAGGAATATGAAGGTGTGTTCTGGTGCGGATTTGAGCTCTGGGAACGAGGATGATGTCTCATATATTCAAATACTTAGCTGCCACGGCATTATTTGAAGGTCTGCTGGTACTTCTGGTTTTCACCTATTGCGGAATGGGAAATTTTCTATAACTTGGGGTGTTGATTTGAAAATGATGATTTATGAATATGAAAAAGATTTTGGCGGCTTTGGCTTTTATGGTGTCCCTGGGCGCTGCGGCGGAGGATTTCAAGGATGTTCCCAAGGCTTGGAAATGGGTGGGGAAGAATGAGGTGGCGTTGACTTACGATCACTCTTTTACGGGGGCTAAGGACTTCTCCGTCAATGCGGTGAACGGAAAAGTGACAGAAGGAATATGCTATCCGGCGAAGTTCACGGATTTCCCGTTCAGACCTGAGGGTGCGGTCAATCTGACATATTCACCGGACTCCACGAAGATGGCGTTCACGAGGGACAACAACCTTTGGGTGGTGGACATCTCCACGAAAGGGGAGACCCAGCTGACGTTCGACGGGTCGGACGTGATTCTGAACGGCTACTCTTCGTGGGTATATTACGAAGAAATTTTGGGTAGGCCTACCCATTATTGCGCATTCTGGTGGTCGCCGGATTCCAAGAAGATAGGCTTCTACCGCTTTGACAATTCGGAGGTTCCGGTCTTTCCGATATATTCCCCGTTCGCCGAGAATGCTGACCGCTCGGGGATGGGGTTGGCATATTCACAGAACGCCGGGGCGGCTGTAGCGTTGCCGAACGTCTCTCCGACGGGAGGGTCGGTCCGCATGACCCGCTACCCGAAGTGTGGCGACAATAACCCTAAGGTGCGAATCGGGATCGTGAATGTACAGAGCGGCGACACCGCCTGGGCGGATTTCGATGAGGATGAGGACCAGTATTTTGGGACTCCGTTCTGGGGAGCCGGCAGCGAGGCCTTTTATATTCAAAGGGAACCGAGGACGCAGAACACGCTTGACCTTTATGCCGTGTCACCGGATGACGGGACGAAGAAGCACATCTACCACGAGACCTACAAGACGTGGCTCGACTGGATCGACGGGATGCTGTTCGGACGGGACGGAATCTACATGGTCCGCTCGTTTGAAACTGATTGGCAGCAAATATATTACCTCTCTTATGACGGCTCAGTTTTGAAGAGGTTGACTGACGGTGAGAACTGGCGGATGTCGCTTGTGGACGTCAAGGAGGGCAAGGCGGCCAAAAGGTTCGACGGAAGCTCTTCGGAGGTGCTGTTCGTAGCGGAGCGTGACTCCCGCGTGCGCAGCGGGTTATATTCAGTCTGCAAAGGGGTGGTCAGGAATATCTCGGATCCGGCCATGCACGTCACGTCCGTGCGTATCTCTCCGGACCAGAGGTACGCAATCGCTTCGGCCAGCAATTCAAGGACTCCGAATCAGATTTGGATTTATGATTTGAAGAAGCCGGTGAAATCTTTCAAGGTGGCTGACATGGCCGGGGAAGATTTCGATGTTTCGAAATATGCTCTCCCTGAGCAAATTACCATGACGACCAAGGACGGATTTGAACTTCCTGCGATGATTGTCTATCCTAAGGATTTCGATGCGGCCAAGAAATATCCGGTTCACGTGGACATCTACGGTGGTCCGGATTCCCCGCAGGTGATTGACAGATTCCGCGGCCCGGCATATTACCAATGGTACGCTGAGAACGGAATCATCGAGGTTGTCGCGGATTGCCGCGCCTCCGGTCATAACGGGCGCAAAGGCTTGGACCAGATCTACAGGCGTTTGGACGAGCGAGAGGTGCTGGATTTCGTGGAGTGGGCTGAATATCTCAAGTCGCTTCCTTACGTTCAGGGCGACAAGATCGGTGTCGAGGGATTCTCGTTCGGTGGCACAATGACCGCTCTTCTGGTGATGAACCACCCGGGCGCCTTCCACTATGGAATCGCCGGCGGCGGAGTCTATGACTGGGCGCTTTACGACACTCACTACACAGAGCGGTTCATGGACACCCCCGCCAATAATCCGGAGGGTTACGCTTCGACCAAGGCCATCGCCAGCGCGGAGAACTATCCTGTTACGGAGAAGAGCTACGATGGCTCGGTGATGCTCAAGATCACCCACGGGACCGGTGACGACAACGTGCACTTCCAGAACACATTGCTGCTTGTGGACGCTCTTCAGAAAGCTGGAAAGAAGTTCGAGTTGATGATCTACCCGGACGGAATGCACGGCTACCGAGGTTACCAGGGCCGCCATTTCAACGAGGCCAACCGCACGTTCTGGCTCAGGTACCTCAAAGGGGAGTAGCTTCGGTCACTGAACCTATACTTCGGTCACGGAGCGACTTCTTTCGGTCACTGAGCCTGCCGAAGTGACCGAAGGTTGGACCGGCCGGACCAGGTCGGGGCGTCAGCGTTTGCCACGGAAGAAATCGACCATCAGGGTGGAGCATTCTTCGGCGAGAACGCCGGCTTGAACCTGGGTTTTCGGATGAAGCAGAGACGGAGAGTACATGGAGTAACCCCTCTTGGGGTCGATTGTCCCATAGACAACTCGGCCGATCTGTGCCCAGTTCAGAGCCCCGGAACACATCGGGCAAGGCTCCACGGTGACGTAAAGGGTACAGTCCCCAAGATATTTTCCCCCCGTGGCCTCTGTCGCCGCCGTGATGGCGATCATCTCCGCATGCGCCGTCGGATCGTGCAGCCTCTCTGTCATGTTATGCCCGCGCCCGATGATCCGGCCACGGCACACGATGACAGCCCCGATCGGAATCTCATCCTCTTCCAACGCCAGGCGAGCCTCTTTCAGCGCCTCCATCATGTACTTCTCGTCAATGTCCATGTCCTTGAATATTAATGCCTGCTGTCCCGGATGCCACATTGTGCCTCAAACTTTGCCCGGCCAGGCGACTTAGGAAAGCAGGACGGAATCAAACAAAAAAGGGCAGGCCAACAGACCTGCCCATAAACGTCGTCTGACCGACTACCATCTGTCCTCAGATGATACTGTCAGCTTCTTGCGTCCGTGGCGGCGACGGGAAGCGAGTACGCGGCGACCGTTGGCGGTAGCCATTCTCTCACGGAATCCGTGCTTGTTCACGCGCTTGCGTCTGGATGGTTGAAATGTCCTTTTCATATCTGCTTATTTTTTTTTATATTTTCCAAAACGGACTGCAAATTTAATCCTTTTGCCGTAAAATACAAAAATATTTTCGTGCCTTTGTCAAATCCTTTGTCAAATCCTCTGGTAGTTTTGATAAATTAAACGTTGTAATATTTGATGAATATAGATTAATGTGTAAATTTGCAGCGGATTGTTGCGCACTATGCGTCTTCGATTCCTATAAACTTATCACTGGCTTGACGTGTCACTATGAAGGCAAAGGCTTATAATATAGTCATGCCTCTCCTCATGAAAACGACAAATGGGGGGGGGGTAAGTGTCTATTATATAGCTTGTTACGAAAGTGCACCCGGAGCGTTTGCCTTCGGGTTTCAGCCGTTTCATTCGCCGTCCTCTCGACCGTGACCGCCTCGGCCGGCCTGGCCCCGTCCTCCTCCGACCCCTCCACGGTCCAGTCCCCAAGCCTGGCCGCCGAGCCTGTCGAAGCGCCACAGCCCCATGGCACACACGCCATCGACTCCTCCACGATCCAGGAAAAGTATGACACCGCCTCGTTCGCGATCTTCTACCGCTCAGCCGTCCCACGCATCGAACCGTGGTTCAAGAGTAACGCGGCCACACTGAATGCGGCCACGGAAGGCCTGCGCGCCATTGTCTACAACAATAATCTAAGAATATACAAGGTCTACCTCATCGGAGCGGCTTCGCCCGAAGGCGGCAAGGCCCTCAACGCATGGCTCGGACGAAACCGAGCAGAAGGCGTCAAGACTTTCCTGAAGAACATCGAGCCTCGTCTTACGGACTCAGATTTTGTCGTGATCTCAAAAGGAGAGGACTGGGAAGGCGCCACGAGGATCGCCGAGGCCTTTGATCTGGAGTCAGGCACTGACCCGATCACGGGAATATTCAAAGACAGCGCCAACCCGGAGGCGAAGAAAAACAAGATGAGACGCCTTCAGGGCGGAAAGATCTGGCGCAAGCTGATCTCGGACTACTATCCGTCCCTGCGACGCACCGACATCTATGTCCTTTACAGCACAGTGCAACCGATTCCGCAGATAGAGAGCGGATTTCCGGACGTGACGCTTGAGGTGCCATATTCAGACCACATCGCCCCGCCGACGGTACTTCCGGAGGTGGAGTTCCCGGAGCCGCCAAGCGGGAAGTTCTACACCGTAGCCGTCAAGACCAACGCCCTTTATGACGTGGTGACCGCCCTCAATGCGGAGGTCGAGGTCCCGATCGGCAGGACGTTCTCCCTGATGGTCGAGGACGTGTTCCCATGGTGGAACTGGGGACCGAACGGCAAGAAATATTGTTTCCAACTCTGGTCGATGGGCGTCGAGCCTCGCTGGTGGTTCGCCCGGGATGACAGAAAGGACTATCTTACAGGACATTTCGCCGGACTTTACGGCATGTCCGGGAAGTACGACCTCCAGTGGGACACCAAGATGTGCTACCAGGGAGAGTTCTGGTCGGCGGGCCTGACCTACGGCTACGCCTTGCCGGTCACCAGGTGGATGAACATGGAGTTCTCCGTCTCCGCCGGTTTCCTGCGCACAGACTACCGCCACTACCAGCCGGACAAGGGCTACGAGCACCTGTTCCGTGACAAGTACAACGTGGGCACCGTCTCCTGGTTCGGCCCGACGAAACTAAAAGTCTCGTTGGTGATTCCGATAGGGAAGGATTCCCATAACGAAAGGAGGGGCTCGCGATGAGGAAGTTCTTCAACATCACCCCGCTTGCCATCCTCCTGCTCCTCGCCGTGGCTACCGGCTGCCGGCGCCGTCCTCTGGAGGATCCGGATTACCGCACTCTGGTCAAGGTCAAGGTGGACATCTCCGGAATCTCCAACGTGACCTGCGACATCTACAACGACAAGATCCCTGCCCCGAAGATCGAGCCTGAGGCCATGCACCTGCTCCTCTTTGACGAGGATGCGTCAAGAGTCGCTGCGGAGACCTTTCTCACCGATGTCTCCACCGATGCCGACGGCGTCCGCACGGTCTCGGGAGAAGTCGTGGTCGCTCCGGGAACCTACCGCTACCTGGCCTACGATTTCGGTACGGAGGCCACTCTCGTGCGGAACTACAACGTTTGGGACGAGGCGGAGGCCTACACGGAATCCGCTCCGAGCAGCATCCAGAAGCGTTTCCGCTCCAGAAGCGGAGAGCCGCTCAACATCCTCGAAGAGCCTGACCACCTTGTGGTCGCGGCGCGCGAGAGGGAAATGATCCCTTACCATGAAGGAACCTACACCATCTACGCCGAGGCGAGGTCCGTCGTGGAAAGCTGGTACCTCCAGATCAAAATTGATGGTCTTGAATATGTCTCCTCGGCCCAGGCCGTGCTTTCCGGCATGGTCGGCTCGGATTTGATCGCGACTGACACGAGGGTGACGGATCCCGAGGCTGTGGTCTGGTTCAACATGCAGAAGAGTGACGACAAGGGAGTCCCGGTGATATGCACGATCTTCGGCACGTTCGGCCACATCGAGCGCTCCACCAACGACCTTGAGGTGACTTTTAATATCCGCACGACGGACGGCAAGACGGTCGTGAAGACTTTTGACATCTCGGGCCTCTTTGAGACCGAGAACGCCATAAATCACCATTGGCTCCTCCTCGAAGAGACCATCAAGATCGACCCTCCGCAGCAGACCGGCGGCGGTTTCGACCCGAAGGTGGACGATTGGGACGAGGAACACCATGACGTGATCATTTAAATGAATATAAGTGTATTATTATAATTTATTTTTATTAACAGTTTTAAAGTAAAAAGTTTATGAAAAGATCAATTCTACTCTCAGCTGCCGCGATCGCCGCTTTCGCCAGCTGCTCGAAGACCGAGGTGAAGCCTGTGGAAGACGCACCTGCTCAAATCTCATGGAACGCCGTGGTCGGCAAGGCTTCGACCAAGGCGATGATTAATGGGACAAAGTATGAAACCTCAACCTCAACCTCAGCCCCTTCTTTTGGTACATTCGCTTACTACCTTCAGACTGGAGACTGGGCAGTAAATAAAACTAATGGTCAATTATACATTCCTGTTAGCGAAGTAAATCCATCTGGAGCAGCCAAACTTGTTTGGACTACAAATACCCCATATTATTGGCCGAAAGCTGGATCGTTGACATTCTTCACATATTCACCGTATAATTATCAGGAAACTGCCGGTGGCCAGATTCCGGTTAATATAGTTCCTAACAGTGGCCTTGCTGTTGCCGACTACGATGTGGATGCCCATCAAGACACTGACTTTATGGTTGCTGATGCTGCCACAGACAAGACTCAGAATGAATCTACCACTGACTATGATGGCGTTCCTGTTGTCTTTAAGCACAAATTGTCTCAGATTGTGGGAATCAACATTCAGACAGTCAAAGGTGGTGCTCTTCATGATTATGCGAATGGAAATGACGGTACGACAGGTAAAGAATTCGAAACTGGAGACGTTGTGTTCAAACTTAAGGAAGTTCAGTTAAAGGACATCCTTACTAAAGGTAAATATTCTTATGCAACTGCTGATCATACAAGTGATGGTTGGACGGATCAGACTGCTGAAAAGACTTATGTTTGGTATAATAAGAGTGCCGGAGAGAATTTCACTGAAAATAAGAAGTTTGAATTAACATTTAAGACTTATGACAACAATCGTAATGATTATCTGTTAGTCCTTCCTCAAAATTTTAGTGATCCTAATTCGACTGATACGGGAGTTGTTAAGACTTCTCTTGACATCGTTTTCGATATTTTGACTTATAATGATCCTACTACTTTCTCGACCCAGACTGTTTCCAGAACAGTTTACCTTTACGACATGCATTGCGATACTCACGGCGTTGACACCGAGTGTGCGATAAACATGAACAAGAAGATCACCTACACCATCAAGATTGACTTGGACAACAATGGTCAGACTCGCATCTACTGGGCTCCTTCAGTAGTTGATTGGGAGGATGAGGCATATTCCACAACAATCTAATTTGTCATAGACCGCAGTCGCAGTCGGTCCAATCACTGCGCAGCCTTGGGGCGGGTGAAACCGCCTCCGGGCACTAATAAGATGCCTTGGACGCAGAACAAACGTTTCGAGGAATTGATAAAGATGACTATGTTGACAAAGGCTATGAAGATCAGGATAGGTACCGCGGCAGCAGTGCTGGCGGCAGTACTAACCTCATGCGTAAGCAATGAGGTGGCGCAGCCCGTCTCCGAGGACATCCCGATCACGTACTCCGTGCTGCAAAAGAGCATGGCCACTCGTTCTGCCGTGTCCGGGATAACGTATCCCCAAGGCGTCCCTTTCGGCTCTTTCGCCTATTATCTGCCGGCCGGAAAGACCTGGCGGGACGACAAGGAGTACGCCCGGATCTACATAGACAACGATGAGGTGACGTACGATAAACAAGGTACCAACTCTTTCGCCCCCAACTCCTGGCACAGCGAAATAGTCCACTACTGGCCGAAAACCGGCACCCTGACATTCTTCTCGTACTCTCCGTACGAGAAATTGCAAGGCAAAATCAGTTGCTCCCCGGAGAACGGTCTTATGATAAATTCCTGGACAGCCGGGATGGAACCCGGAGATGCAGAAGGCACTGGCACCGGTGTAGACCTTATGATAGCCCAAAGCGTGAACCAGACCGGCAACACCTCCTCCGCCAGCGGCTACCAAGCCGGAGTGTCGACCGCATTCCAGCACATCTGTTGCCAAGTGGAAGTGCAGGCTAAGTTAAGCGCTGCTGAGGAGGATAATAAGGACAAGAAAACATATACTGTCAACTCGGTGTCTTTTAATAACTTGTGGACCAAGGCTAACTATTCTTCGAATGTCGGCACATGGATTGGGCATTCAGATCTTGAGCATCCTTCATACACTATCAATGGCACCGAAGGACAAACGCTTGATCTTAAAGGTTCACCTTCGAGAGTCTTCCCTTCGATGATAGTGATTCCTCAGAATCTGTTGGAAGCGTCTGGCTCTTCTGCTCGTGAGGCTCCAAGCATCACGATTGAATATACTCCGAAAGGTGGAGACCGTACCACTGTCACAAAGCTTCTCGCGAATGGTCACAACGATATCTGGAAACCTGGAAGGAAGTATTTGATCACCATAATATTCAGTGTGGATGAAGCTTATATTGAGTTTGCCACTTTTGTAAAGGGCTGGGAAACAGGTGGTAATCGAGATGACATTACAATTGGCAATTAACGACATGGCTTATAGAGTATCATTTCATCAGATTTTGCTCATGGCATTGGTGCCGGTGCTGCTCCTCTCATGCTCGCATAGCAGTGTTGAAGGGCCAGAGGCGGACACCGATGCGGTTATAGGCTTCTCTACGATTTCTCAAGAGTTGGACAGCCGTTCGACAGGCAGCATCTTGATCTCAGATTTGAACGTAGTTGGCTCTGAAATAGCCGTTTATGGTTTCCATGGTAGTGAACAAGATTTCAGTGGCGAGATCCCTGTGTTCGAGACGGAAGGCGCTAAGTGCGTTTGTTACAAGTCTGACGGTCAAGGCAAGTCTAAATGGGACTATGACTATATTGGCAGTGATGCTGCATCAAGCGGAGTTGACAAAGTCAAATGGATTCGGTCAGACCGTTACCGCTTCCGTGCTTTTTATCCATATTCATTGATGAGCGAAGTCAATAATACGTCAAGTGCAAAAGTTTTGCAGATGAGGTACTCACTGATGGAACATGATTCGGATTTGATGGTCGCCTATGCGACACGTTGTCCGGCTGAGGATCATGAGAGTGTTGGTCCCGTCGAACTAAAATTCATGCATGCTCTTTCTGCTTTGAAATTCATAATCAAGAAAGAGAACACCAATGAGACAGAGAGCGTGAAGGAGTTCTATCTAACAGGATTACATCAATTCGGTGGCTTGTATTATTTTGCCTCTGATGCATCGAATCTTAAAGGTGATCAAACAATAATGTGGATTCCAGGTAAGGCTGATGAGGACACGTTTGTTCATCATTGGGATTCAGGTGATGATGCAACAAAATACAGGAAAATAGAAGCCAACGGAGTGTCTGTTTATGATGATACCGGTGACAAAGGTGGTTTTGTCTTTGCTATACCAATGAATGGAGAGTACGAGGGTAAAAAATGGGTGGATCCACTTCCAAGCATATACGCCCACTTCAAGACAGACAAGGGCGGTTCGGTTCTTCATACTGCCAAGTTGCCGGACATCCGTTGGGAACCTGGCAAGAAGTACATCTACACCATCACAGTCAAACATGCAACGGTTTCTGTTGAAGTCAAGATTAAGCCTTGGACGGAGGTAGAGGCGAGTGCGGAGATTAAACTATAATTGATAAGAATGCGAAAGAGACATTATCATATTCTTACAATCCTTGCCGCGATGTTTGGCCTTGCGGGCTGCTGGCAGTCGGAACAGGAACCAGTCGATGAAGGCTTGGGGACAGTGGTTTTGAAAGTTGGAACCATCGCAACGCGCGGGACAACGATAACCTCTGCTGACGGGGATGATGACAGCTCTCCGGATGACGGTGACAAGATGACAAGCTTAAGCGTGTGGCTTGTCAAAGGTGATGAGGTGTACAAGTTTACGAATATGAATATGTCAACTTCACCGGCTGAAACCGCTGAGTGCATCCTTGGATCCTGTGCCAGAGGTGATTATAAGCTATATGTCGTTGCTAACTGTAAAGACTTGGACTCCTATGGAAACGAATCGACCTTGAATGCCGGCTTTAAGGACAAGGCGTTTGGTCCAATCTTCGCTGGCCATTCTCCGGCATATTCTACATCTGGTGCCTTGGCTAAGGTGATAGACAAGTCCTATGCGTTGTTTACGGACAATAACGGAGGCATGCCTCTTTCCTATGTCGGTGACGTTGCTGTGGGGCCTGGTAAGAATGAAATCAATGTCGAACTCGATAGGGTCTGCGCCAGATTTACTGTCAAAATCACCAATAATGCCATTGGAAAGAAAGTCTGCATCAACAAGGTGACACTGTCTAACTTTAATCCTCCGAAAGGTTATTTGTTTCCTCACACCGATGAGTCAGGACACAATAGTGTGCCATTTGGTAAAAATGAGGATGTTGCTTTCCCTGATGTCACAGATGACAATTTTGCCATCATTCAGCCGGGGAAATCTATGGTGCTGAGCGACCTGTACTTGTTTGAAACTGATGGTGAAGAAGATAAGAAAATCACCATCAGGGGAGCGTTGTATAATGATGGCGTTGAGCCGTTTTTGGTTTCGGGCAGTATCACGACCTACACTCTTGATGGTAACACTTCAAGCGTTAACTCAGGTAATAGCTATCTGATCCGTTCCTCGTCATCAAGTACCTATTACCTTGGCACGGACGGATCCTCGGTCCGTTTGTGGTCGTACCCTAACGATGCCGAGATTGTGAATTCTCCTGACATCGGGGACTTCATCTGGGTGATTAGGGGCGGTAGTGGAAGCTATACTTTCTATAATGAGAAATATAAGGTATATTTGACGATTTCGGCTTCAACTGGAGAACGAGCTGTTACTGTGTCGAAAAACAGTGGTAACTCCTTGAACTATAGTAATAAAAATATATTTTATGTATATTCTTCCTGGAGGGGTTCAGGCTATTACTATTTGACAAATTCCTCAAACAAGCCAAGTGTGGTGAGAAATAATCCGACGCAGTGGGATCTACGAAAGGTGACATCGAATACTAATAGTGTCCAGGTGTTCGATAATAATAAGGAGAAAGACATTTTCTTTCACAGTTCCATAACCCATGTCGATCAGTACGGAGTCCCGTTCCTGCTGTCCCAGCTCAAACGCAACCAACATCTTCAGATGGAAATAGGGGTGACTTATAGTGAAGCCACCGGTAACTTTGATTTTCAATTGGTTAATTGGGATAATAAAAGTAGCGAAACCACTTTTGATTAAGCGATGAGACGTATTCTGACATATCTCGTGACCTGTGTGGTCATATTCATAAATTTTTCTTCCTGCGTCCGTGAGTTTGAAGAGTCAGCCCCAGTCGGTGAAGGAGAGGTTGATGTTGCCCTTTTTTTTGGTGCCGCTTCGATGAACATTGTCCAGACTCGTGCCGATCATTCGCTGGAGAACGAGTCAAGGATTTACAATTTGCATGTGTTCTTGTTTGATGGTAATGGCAACAAGGTTTACAGCCACTATTTTTCCGAGTCGGATAGACAGGATTCTGACAGTAATCTGTGGCCCGGACAATGGTATGTCGGTAGCGCTGCCGGAGGAGACACAAAAGGTTGCGTGAAGATGCGTGTGCCGCAAGGGGAGAATTTAAAAGTTTACATCTACGCTAATCTTGACGCAGACATGGTTCGTGTGTCGGAGGAACTTCTTAACCATGCTATTCAGAATGAGAATGATCTGAAGAATTTCCGGTGCTATCTTAATCAGACGACAGTAGCTCGAAACGGGTATTTCCCGATGAGCGGGGTGCTTGAAGGCGTTACCATCACTGTGGATAATTCTGGAGAGGCCACTATCACTTCAAATAATGGAAGCACTTTGAAACTCTATAGGATAGACGCCAAAATCAGGTTCACCTTCAAGACGGGTAGCAGGCCTGACGAGAATGGTCAGATAATCACTTCCTTCGAACCTCTTCAGTGGAAGGTCATGAATGTGCCGCGTACTTGCTA
>DJRG01000083.1:5099-10043 GCA_002438845.1 Bacteroidales bacterium UBA6366 | reverse complement strand
AACCTTTTTCAGGCAAATACACGTCAGATAAAAATTTCACTTTTGTGTGGATATTATATACGAGTAGGCTAATGCCTGTTTTATGATGCTGATGTTCAAATGATTATTGATAACCGTCGCTTCTTGGCAATGATTTGTCTGCTGATGATTTAATTTTCCTTGTAACCACCCTCTATGTTATGCATAAAAGACAAGATAGAAGCGGAAAGAGTTTGGTGGGTATTTTTGGGGTGCGAAAGTCGGCTTTCCGCACCCCGGAACCAATCAGAAAGTCACCTTGGGTGCATAACAGCCTCTTTCGCACCCGAAATAAGATAATCTCGGATATGAACAGGATTGCAGCGACTCTCGTCAATGTGTAAGTAGAGGTGGGGGCTTATTATGGCTGGGGCGTTGAGGATTTACGAAACGCCTTCATCTCAAAGTTTGGCAGAGGCACATGGTAGGCATATTCCCGTGAAAATCTTGCACAATTGTCTTTGAGTTTTTCAGCTAAATCTGGCTTCTGTCGGTGCAGGCTCGATATAGGGCTGAAAGCCTTTTGTAAGCTTTTCACCGTCACCTGCTTCCTTGGCGCTGTTAGTCAGGTGGATTGCGATTTGGCCGGACAAAGCCCATGATTTCTACATTTCATCCGGCCAGTAAAGCTCTCACCGGACAAAAAAAGAGTGACCGTAATTTGCGGCCACTCTTAGAGATTATATCAAAGAATTATCTGGCTTTCTTCTTTTCGCTCCTGGAGGACTTTGGACCGAACTTCTTGCGGGGACGGCCTTTGTCCTTGGAGGATTTGCGCTGCGGCTGGTTGTCGTTGTGGGCGACGGCGGCGTAGAAAGGCTTGCGCTTTCCATTGGCGGATCCGTCGTTTGGCTCGCCTTCGACACCTTCAGCATAGTCGGCTCCGTTGGCCTGAGCTGCCTTCACGTCTTCTTTGTTTTTCCCACGGCGTGAACCTTTGGCGGCAGACTTCGTGCCATTCCCGTCGATGGAGGCATCGACCAGTTCGTAGTCCAGAAGCCTTTGCTCCAGATTGGCGGCCTTGACACGGATCTTGACCGGATCTCCGAGACGGAAAATCTTGCCGGTGCGGCGACCCTTGATGAGGTAGTTCTGCTCGTCGAACTCGAAGAAGTCGGACTTCACATCGCGCAGGGCGACCATTCCCTCGATCATTGTCGGCTTGATCTCCACGTACATTCCCCACTCGGTGAGGCCGGAGATATTGCCTTCATATTCATTGCCGATCTTGTCCTGCATGAACTCGATGAGCTTGTACTTGATGCTGTCGCGCTCGGCGTTGGCCGCAATCTGCTCGCGCTCGGAGGCATGCTGGCACTGGGCTTCGTAATATTCCTTGTTCTGGCTCTCCGCATTGTCGAGATAGAGGGCCAACAGCCTGTGTACCATTGTGTCAGGGTAGCGGCGGATAGGGGAGGTGAAGTGCGTGTAGAACTTGAACGCAAGGCCGTAGTGGCCGATGTTGTCGGTGGTGTAGATCGCCTTCGCCATCGAGCGGAGGGCTATCATCTGGAAGGCGTCGCACTCAGGCGTGCCTTTGGCCTCAGCAAGCAATGTGTTGAGAGACTTGGCGATCTCTCTTCCGTTGCCGCTCGGGCCGAACTTGAATCCGAAGTTGCTGACGAACTGTCCGAGGCTCGCGATCTTGTCGGTGTTCGGCTCGCCGTGCACACGGTAGACGAATGTCTTGGCCTTCTTGTCCGCCTTGCCGTCCATCTTGCCTGAAGTCGCTATGAACTCAGCAACAGAACGGTTGGCGAGAAGCATGAACTCCTCGATCAGCCAGTTGGCCTCTTTCGTTATCTTCTCGTAAACTCTTATCGGCTTGCCCGTGGCATCTACCTCGACCTTCATCTCAGGACGCTCGAAGCTGATGGCACCGGCTGCGAAACGGCGTTTGCGCAGGATGGAGGCAAGCTTGTTGAGCGTCACGATTGCATCTCTGATGTCCTGACCGATTGCCGGATCGGCAGGCTCTTTGCCGTCGCTCTCGATGATCTGCTGGGCTCCGTCGTAGTCGAAACGATAGTCCGAGCAGATGGCCGTGCGGCCGAACCAACGGCTTTCTATCTTTCCGCGAGGGGTCATCTCGACCACCACCGAGAAGGTCAGTTTCTCTTCGTGAGGACGGAGAGAGCAAAGTTTGTTGCAGAGTTTCTCCGGGAGCATAGGAACGGTCCTGTCAACGAGATAAACAGAGGTGCCGCGCTCTTGCGCTTCCTTGTCCACGATCGTGCCTGGAAGCACATAGTGGGACACATCGGCGATGTGGATTCCGATCTCGTAGTTGCCGTTGTCCAGTTTCTTGAACGAAAGCGCATCGTCAAAGTCCTTGGCGTCCGTAGGGTCTATCGTGAATGTCAGTGTGTTGCGGAAGTCTCTGCGCTCCTTGATGTCCTGTTCCGTGATCTTGTCCGAAATCTGGTCTGCGGCGTTCTCCACCTCCGGCTCGAACCTGTAAGGCAGGGCATATTCAGCGAGGATGGCGTGCATCTCCGTGTCGTTCTCTCCCGGCATTCCGAGCACATCCACGATGTGACCTTTCGGAGTCGGCTCGCCCTTGTCCCATCCATCGACCAACGCCGCCACTTTCATCCCTCTCTTCGCGCCCTCGGGAAGGGTGTCGAAATCTATGCTGATGTCGTACGGCATATTCCTGGACTGCATCAGCACCCACGCCTGTCTTCCGACAATATGCAGCACACCGACGAACGGTTTGTGGCTGCGCTCTACTATCTCAATAATCTCACCCTCACGGCGTTTGGCCGCATCCTTTCTGCCGCGTCCTCCCTCTGAGGCTTCTTTCCTTTCGCTTGTCACCGCACATTTCACGATGTCTCCGTTCAGCGCGCCACGGGTTTTGGACGCCTTGACGAACACATCGTTGTCCGGCTCGCCTTCAATGATCACGAAGACATAGCCGTCCCTTGTCATCTGAACTTTACCGGTTACCTCTTCCAGCACTCTTTTCGTCTTCTGTCTGGATCCGAATCTCCTGTCGCGACTCTTTCCGCCGCTTTTCTCGCCACCCTGGCGATTTCTTTTTTTCTGCATTACGAATATATTAATGGTACAAAGGTACGAATTTTCCCTGCAAACGGTGAGCCCGAACGTCAGATAATGATTATCTTTGCAACGAAAGTGGCTTGATTTTTTGAATATTCAAGTTTGGCTTCCGCGAAAGTCATAATCTATGAATATTCATAATCAGGCGCTGACACGACAATAATTTAACACTCAAGAATATGTCTGACATCAGAAACGACAGCAGAATCGTCATGACCCTCGACGCCGGTGGCACCAACATGGTCTTCGGCGCGATGAAAGGCGGTGAGTTCTGCTGCGAACCTATCACGCTTCCGTCCAACGCTGACAATCTTGACCGTTGCCTCGGCACGATGGTGACGGGCTTCACAAAGATCAAAGAGGAGTTAGGTGAGGCGAAACCTGTGGCCATAAGCTTCTGTTTCCCTGGCCCTGCCGACTACCCTGACGGCATCATCGGCGGCTATCTTCCTAATTTCCCTTCATTCCGCGATGGAGTCGCTCTCGGACCGTTCCTTGAGGACACATTCGGGATTCCGGTCTTCATCAACAACGACGGCGATCTTTATGCCTATGGAGAGGCTCTCGGTGGAGTGCTTCCGGAGGTGAATGAGAGACTTGCGAAGGCCGGGAGCGCCAAGCGTTACCACAACCTCATCGGCTACACTTTCGGCACCGGTCTGGGAATAGGCACGGTGATCAACGGCGAGCTCAACCGTGGCGACAACTCCTGCGTGGAGACTTTCTGCCTCAAGCATCCTGACATGCCGGACATCATCGTTGAGGACGGTGCCTCGATCCGCGCCGTGAAGAGAGTTTACGGAGAGCTGACCGGCAATCCGGACCATGGCCTTGAGCCGAAGGACATCGCCGAGATCTGCGAGGGCAAGAGGTCTGGCGACCGTGAGGCCGCGATCAAGGCGTTCGACAAGATGGGAGAGGTCGCTGGAGACGCGATGGCGACGGCGGTCACTCTGATCGATGGCCTGATTGTGATCGGAGGCGGTGTGATGAACAACTACAAGTACCTGATGCCGGGAATATTACGCACCATGCGCGGCAAGATGCACCAACTCACCGGCGAGGAACTGAACCGTGTCCAGATGAAGGTCTACAACCTTGACGACCCGGCAGAGTTTGACCAGTTCGCCCGTGGCGAGGCTCGTTCCTTGAAGGTCTACGGCAGCGACCGTGAGGTGATTTACGACCCGCAGAAACGTGTCGGCGTGATGCGTTCGAAGATCGGAGCGAGCAAAGCCATTTCGCTCGGAGCTTATGCGTTCGCTATCACCGAATTGGATAAGAAATAATTTTTAGGAACTTAACGAATATGTACCCTCTGAAATTTGAACCCTACCTACGTGAAATGGTGTGGGGTGGAGAAAAAATCGCCCCGTTCAAGGGCATCAAGACAAAGCAGCATCACATCGGGGAAAGCTGGGAGATCTCGGCTGTGCCGGGCCACGTCTCGACCATCGCCAACGGCCCTCTCGCAGGCAAAAGCCTGACTGATGTGATGAATGAATATGGTCCCGAACTCGTCGGCAGGAAGGTCTTTGCCAAGACCGGCACGGAGTTCCCGTTGTTGATAAAATTCATCGACGCGAAGAGCGACCTGTCCATTCAGGTCCACCCGAACGATGAACTTGCCGAGAAGACCCACCCGGGGATGAAAGGCAAGACTGAGATGTGGTACGTCGTGGGTGCGGACGAGGGAGCGCACCTGCTGAGCGGTCTCACCGAGTGGATCACTCCCGATGAATATGAGGAGCGGGTCAACGAGCACACGATCACTGACGTGCTGGCCAGCTACAGGATCGCTCCCGGAGACGTGTTCTTCCTCCCCGCCGGCCGCATCCACGCCATCGGAGCCGGAGCCTT
>DJRG01000083.1:0-4987 GCA_002438845.1 Bacteroidales bacterium UBA6366 | reverse complement strand
CAGGCCAAGGAAGCCATCGACTACGATGTCTATCCGGACTACAGGACTGAATATTCCCGTGTCAAGGACGCTGAGACTGAACTGGTCAGCTGCAAGTATTTCACCACCTCGCTTTTCGACCTCGACAAGCCTTGCTCAAAGGACCTCTCCAAACTGGATTCTTTCGTCGTCGTGATGTGCGTCGCCGGAAAAGGCAGCCTTGTGGACCATGAGAATGACGGTCAGGAACACATCGTCACCCTTCGCCAAGGCGAGACCGTCCTGATTCCCGCCACCTCCACCGGAATCGGGTTCCGTCCCGACTCAGCGATGACCTGCCTGGCCAGCTGCATCGAGTAAGGACATGACCATGGACATCGATCTGTACAGATACTCTTTATGCATTGCCTTGACCCTGATGGTTTTCTTCGCCTACAGGTTCTTTTTCGGGAAGGTCCCGGACAAGATGGTGTTCGGAAACTACCTGCGTTCAAGGCACCTGATGGGCGCCGCGCTTCTGGTCTTGGCGGTGAATTATGCCGTTCATCTATGCATTGACATAAGGCATATCAACGTCGATGCCGCGATTGTCATGAACCTTTCAACGTATTTCTTCGGCTATGGATTGTTCGTCGCCGCGCTTCATACTCTTCTGGACCATTCCTACATAACCCGGAAGATGGTCGTGAGACATTGCCTGCTATGGTTCTTGTATGTCGTCTTGTCTGTTTCGGTACTCTACTTTGCCAAAGACGGTCCGTTGAAGACGGGCATGATATATTCGTTTGCCCTGATGCTTGCCCTGTACGGTGTGTTTTTGGCTTCCCGTCTTCTCAAGGCCTATCATAAGGCGGTCAAAATGATGGACAACACTCATTCTGACAACATCGAGACCTATGTCAGATGGATGTCGGTCCTGACATATTGGATGCTCATTTTCGGCATCAGCTGTTCGGCTTTGACTTTCCTTCCTGACAATCTGGTCTTTCTGTGGGTGTTGTCTTCCGTTCCTTTCTATTGTTATCTGTATGTAAGCTATCAGAATTACCTGCTTTTCCATGAAACTGTGGAAAAGGCTATCGAAAGCGATCAGGATTGTGAGGTCCCTGCTGAGGAGACGGTGTCCTGCAATCCGGAGATACAACGTCTTGTGCAGGAATGGGTGAAGGCGGATGGCTACCTGAGACAAGGACTCACGATATCAGATCTGTCCAAAACATTGTACACGAACAGGACGTACCTTTCTTATTTCATCAATCAGACATACAAGGCGACTTTCCGGGAATGGATTTGCGGACTTAGAATTGATTATGCGAAACGCGCGTTGCTGGAACATCCTGATGTGACCGTCGCGGAAATCGCTCAAAGATCGGGATTCCTTTCTTTGAGCAATTTCAACGCTTCCTTCAAGGATAGTGAGGGCATGACTCCCGCGAAATGGAGAATCAACAACCTGTCAGTTCGGCAAAAAACTGCTGATTCGACAAAGTAAGACTGCCCGTACGACAATTTCTTGGCGACTTGGCAAATTTACCGGGGCGTCCTTTTCTTCGGGCGCTTTTCTTTTGTATTTTTGTCATTATGGCGTGGTGAGCCACTCCGTGAGTCCAGAGTTTGTTTCTAACAATATCAAAAAACTATGAAGCGTATTATCTATCTTGTCACTTGTCTTTTTGCGACGGTCTACTTTCTGTCCTCTTGTTCTGATAAGGGAGAGGCCGAAACCGCCACCAATCCTGCCGACTTCCTGAAGAACGAAGATCAGAAAGCCATGTTGTCCACCTTGAAGAATATGGCGGACGGGCATCTGTATTCAGTGAAGTACAGTGCGGATTATCTCATTGATGAAATCATGTCAAGCGGTGGTGCCAGTTCCAGTGTCCGGCTTTTAGGCAAGGTCATACCACGTCTGACCACGGTGCCGTTAAGCAAGGCTGGTGACGGTATGGATTACGGATGCAGCGCATTCTGTGTCAAATCTCCCGATGGGGACGTTTTGGTAGGACGCAACTTTGATTATCGTTTTGTGTCTTCTTCCAACATGCTGGTGCACAATGTCACAAAAGGAGCGAAAGAGTCCATTTGCATCTCAGCCCTGCCTTTCCTGGACAAGGACGTCTATGTGGCCGGGGCGTTGTCGGACGGAAAAACAGACTTGTCAGTGCCTGTCACCGCTTCAATCTACTGCTGTCTGGACGGAATGAATGACGCGGGACTGTTCATCGGTGTTCTGTCTTTGCGTGGTACGGGTGGAGCCGTGCAACATGACAAGACGAAAAGCGACATAGTCCCGACTTTGGCCATCAGATTGGCTTTGGACGGCTGTACCAGCGTTGACGAGGCCGTGGATGTTTTCAGGACTCACAATTTTTTCGCGGACGGAGAGAATTCGGATTCGAACTATCATTTCCTGATAGCCGACGCAAGCGGAAAGAGTGTCGTCGTTGAATATTACCGTCCAGGAGAGGTGCCACCACTGAGCGATCCAGCGGCAAAGGATTGGACAATGAATATACTTAATACTGATCATGTTACTAATTTTTATCTGTCTGATGGTTGGCAGAATGTCGGTGGGGGAAGAGAGCGTTACGACAAACTTCACGAGACACTGGAAAAGAAGAACCGAATAATGACGGAGGATGAGTGCATGTCTTTGCTTGATGACGTGCACACGGACTTGAATTCCGAAGGAGGTGACATCACAAGCAACACACAATGGTCTGTTGTCTATAATCTGACCAAGAAGACCGCTGCCATCTGTGTGGACAAGAATTACAAACGCAAACTGCATTACAGCCTGTAGCGACATGAAAAGTTCTCAGCCAATCAATCTGATTCTGTCAGCGTGTTTGCTGGCACTCGTTCTTCTGCCCGTTTCCTGCTCGAAAGACAGTCCGGACTATGGTGACGAGGTCATCATAGAGGGTGATTACCGCGAGCCATCCTCAATTGCCAATGACGAGAAAATCCTGGTTCCGGTTTGGGTCTCGGAAGGTCTTTCCAAGGACTTTGCGGATGCGGTCAAAGGCCGCTTGAAAGAGGCTGCGTCTTCGGCTGACAACGCGCAGACGATTGTCACGGACATGGCCGGCTACTCCGCGTTGGATGTGCGCAAGGATTGCATCGTGATTGTGTACAAACCGTCGAAGTCACTGCTGGAACGGCTGGGCGAGGAGCCCGGAGACATCCTTTGTGTCGCATTCCAGCAAGGCAAGGCTGGCAGTTGTGTGGTGTCGGCTCCGGCGGAAGGCCTTGAGGTGGACGAATGTCTCAACGGACTTGCCGCCTGGATAAACAACACGGTCCAGAACACGACCGGCAACTTCGACCCGTCCTCATTTTGGGAGGAGTCGAGCCTGTACACGACCTACTCTGATAATGTCGAGGAGGTAATCACCAATGTGAAAGCTTCCGATCATGATTACCTTAAGGGCAAATTCGCGGTCGATGTCCAGTTGAAGATCACTCCGATGCATGGGTTCAAGGGTGGAGAATCGCAAGCCATGGACTATTACCTCATGACGTCAACCGTCTCGATCGCGTCCGGGAAGATGTACACGGGCAATTTCACAAAGATGCACGGAGGTGTGAGAGCGAGAATCTGCGGCTTCTATCTGAAGTCTCTCAGTTCTAACATCTACATATTAAACACATCCGGAACTCCTGTCGGCCGTTTTGTCCAGGTCCCGTCTCCGGAGACCGTTGTCGGCTCTACCGGCTACTCTACCGGCTGGAACTTCTCCGTCGGTGGAGGGATCACAGGCGGTACATCTCCGATGATCTCCTCTTCCACCGGATTCTCCATCTCCTCAAGCACTTCACGCACGATCAGCGACTGTGATGTGCTGAGCCGGCATGAGGGTTCCACTGTAGGCTATGACTACGTGATCAACAATCTACCTCGTTTTAAGTCCAATAAAATCACGGACCCTCCTCTTGTCTCGACTTCGACCACCAATTTCTACAGCCAATGGGTCTGGGCGGTTCCGACGGAAGACCACGATGTGAAGACCAAGTACAGGGTGGCGATAGACCTTTACAATCTCGTCTATGGCGCGTCTTATTTCTATACGGGAAGTCTGGATTATCACGACCTTGAGTTCGTTCAGAAGAAATATTCTGTCATCAAGGATCTTCCGCTGCCTAACAGAAGCCCGACCGGAAAGTTTGAACTCACCAACTCCGAGGATGGGACTTTTATGACAAATGTCCGATTGTATAACAAGAGCTATCCTGAGACCGGAAGCTACAAAGATGAAAGCGTTTACGGCTATGGCAGCACCTGCTCTATGTTCTTGACGACCGGAGACTATGAGCTCCAATGCAGCATAAAGGGAACGAACGGAAAGACCAAAACCCGGAATTATACCGGACTCGTAAGGGTGACGACAGGCGGCACGGTGAAACTTTCAACCAGTTACGGATTCAAATAAGAAGCTGTTTTGATTTGTTTGTTTGAAGATTTTTCACCTCAAAGAACATTTCAAATAAATTAAAACAGCTTCTAAACCAATGAATATGTTCATGAACAATCAGAATGAAATTCGATGAATATGAGAAGAATAATTGATTTATTGAATATACTTGCGCTCTGCGCGGTCATCGGTCTGTCGGCATCCTGCGGTGGAAAATCAGATCTGGATCCAGAGCCGGAACCGGAGGTTATAGAGGAGAACCGCACATCGGATCTGCCGTACTGTGTCTGGTCCGAACTTGATGATGACGTCCTTGAGTTGATATATTCAAGATTCACCGGGAAGAAGGTCTCCTGCGAAGAGGCTAAGGTTGTCTTTGTCAGCGGAAAGGACATCAAGGATGACGAGATTTGGAGTGCTTACCAACGAGGTGCGGCGGTGGTTGTGGTTTCTCCGACCTCTAATTTGCTGTCTGCTCTTTCCCAACGGAACATAGGATTCTTGTCGGCGGAGTCTCTGGACGATTGTCTATTCGCCGCGTTCCACAGGAGCGGGAAGGTCTTTTCGATGGATGATTTCCCTCCCACCAACCT
>DJRG01000037.1:10250-13674 GCA_002438845.1 Bacteroidales bacterium UBA6366 | reverse complement strand
CAACTTTTTTCAGTTCAAGTCAGGGTACTGCACACAAGGACGACTGTTCTCTCACCTTTTTTCACTATTAATTATGATTGTCCATGAGAACAAGCCAACATCTTGTGATAGTCGCCATTGAGGTGGGGATTATCAGACTTGTCTGGGTACGAGCCTACAGGCGGGTACGTTTCGGCAAGGTTGAAAGAGTGCGGAGCCACTACAGACGTTATTAGGGTGATTTCTGTAGTCATTCCTCACTCTGAGCCGTAAGGCTCTCCGCTTCACCCCTCGGTTTTATTCACATTCCATCAAGTTGTTACGATGCCGATGGCAGCATTACTTGCGGCAAATATTTCTTTATCTGAAAACCTCCACGCTCGCTTCGGATCTGGTCATTGCGGTTGCACCACCATATATGACGTGCAATCGCGTTGGCTTGGCGCCTGAATATTTTGACCAGTATTTCAGTCCATCCAGAAACGCTTCATTGAACGTCTCCGATGACTTTATCTCAAATGCGTCCTCTTTGTCACCGTCCCTGTAAATCAGATCAACTTCATTACCGACACTGTCTCTCCAAAAAGAAACCGAAGGATTGATTATTCCTTTGTTGAAATCATTCTTGATAAAGTCTGCCACAACCATATTCTCAAAGAGATTCCCCCTAAGGTAATGAGTGTTCATTTGTGTCTCTGTTTTTATCTCCAGAAGAGAAGCTGCGAGTCCTGTATCATAGAAATACAACTTAGGTGTCTTCACCAGACGCTTTGAATAGTTCTTATGGTCTGGCTTAAGAAGGAATATGATATAGCTTGACTCCAGTATGGAGAGCCAAGCGTCAACAGTTGGCACTGATATTCCACAATCATTCGCCAGCGAAGATTTGTTCAGAAGCTGTCCGATTCTTGCCGCGCAAAGTTTTATGAATCTGATGAATTTGCCGAGATCAGAAATATCCTTGATGTTTCTTACATCGCGCTCGACGTAAGTGTTGATGTAATCCGGATAATAATCGGTCGGTGAAATACCTTTGTCATAAAGACGCGGGTAGCACCCGTTAAGAAGTTTCGCATCTGTGGATTCAGGAAATATACCTCCATCTTTCATCTCTTGCCTTGAAAAAGGAAGGAGATGGAGTAGTCCAACACGACCGGCCAGAGATTGGTCCACGGCTTCCATAAGTTGTAAATTCTGCGAACCAGTGAGAATGTACATTCCATCTTTCCCTGCGTCATCACTATGCGTCTGAAGATAAGAGAGCAAGGACGGGACCCTTTGAACCTCATCAATGATGGTTCTGTCCGGATAAGTCGAGATGAAACCACGTGGATCGTTTTCAGCGAAAGCGCGGTTGTCCAAGTCCTCCAAAGACACTTTCCTATAATCAGGAAACGCATCTTTGGCAAGTGTTGACTTACCGGATTGCCGAGGACCGGTAATCACCACGAATGGATACTGGTTTGAAAGCGCTATGGCTTTCTGTTTCATCGTTCTTAATATCATACACACCGATTTCTTGCAAATTTAAGATTAGATTTTATGATTTGCAAGAAATCATCGTATAACAAGGGAAAGGTATGCTACTGCCTGCCGAGGAACGACTTGGCGGCAGTGAGGGCTTTTGTCGGTCCCTCTTCGAGAATCTTTTCGGAAGTGAAAGACTTAAGGATTAAGGCCAGTTGGCTGAGCTTAGCCTCGTCTCCGGCTTTCCGCCACTGATCTTTGAGGATACGGACCTTCTCGAAGTCCTGAATGCCCTCGATAAGTTTGGAGAAGCGGATGCTGCCGCGACCTCCGGGATAGACAACGAAACAGTCTCCGGCAGGCCAAGTACGGAAACGGGCATCTGTCAGAGGATCCAAAGTCCAGCTGTTGTAGGCCCAACGGAGATAGCCGTCGTAGTTGTCGGCCTGGGCGAACCAGCCAAGCCACGTGGCCTCGTCAGGGTCGGAGATCACAAAGAGATTCGGATGAGCCTCGGCGCAGCAGGTATAGAATGCCGTTGTCAAGCCAAGCTCTTTTCTTTTGACCTTGACGGATTCCGGAAATTCTTTCTTGCCGGAAAATGTCTCGCTAAAATCGACAATGTCGTAAATCACCGGCTCGTGATAGCTTCCGGCAAGGGAGATCTTGAAATCCGGCTCGACCTTGCGGACAAGTCCGAGGACAGCCTGCATCGACTCCATCGGACGCTCATCCATCGCGATCATGGTCTTCTCAAACCAGCCTTTCGACTTCAGATGACGGGCGAAGTCTGCGATGAAATAGCCCCAATATTCATTGTACTCAGGGCTGCCTGGAGCGGCCTGAAATGTCACGTTCGATGATGCAGCCTGATCGTAGTAGTCAAACGACAAAGCCCACGGGATCATTGAGTAGCAGTTGATCTGACGGTCTATTCCCAAAGAGAACATGAACTCCACCCAACGGTCGAAAATCGTGTAGTCATAAAGCCATGTACCGTCAATGCGACGGATCTTCGTGACCATCGAGCCGAACGCATCTTCGGTCTGACCGTTCCACGGGCGGTTCATGATGGTGGCCGTGACGGATTTCTGCCCGGCGTCAGCCAGCATCTTCATCACCGGACGCATAGCCTCGAAATGAGCGTCACTCCAAAGCGGAACACCTGCATAGCGGGCCACTGAATATGGATTCTGCCACAAATCCAAATGGAACGCCCAATCGTGGGCAGGAGGCAAAATATGGTCAGAGACGACAAGTTCCACCGGAAGGCTGCGAGTCTTTGCGTTGCTCGAAAACACTGTCAATCGGCCCGTGTACTTCCCAGGCTTCGCATCGGAAGGCACGCCGACAGTCATCCAGACAGGCTGCCTGCGCCCTGCCGGAATATTCATGGACTCCGTAAGGTCAAGCACGTCAGCGACAAGCACTTCGCCCCACTTGGACTTGTCTTCTCGGGAACTGCACTGTCCAAACTTTGTCGTGTCAAGCAAGTCAGAGACGACGAAGGAGACAAACTGGAGAGTAATGTTCTCGGAGGAAATCACGAATTTCCCGTTCCGCAGATCGGAAACAGACAACGTCACGTCCTTCAACTCCAAGTCGGACGAGATCACCGCCTGGGCAAACACTTTCTCCCCACGCCAGGCAGAATGATTGAAGGCTTTCTTCTGAAACTCCAATAACTGGCCGCCACCGATGACGCAGTGCGATCCGGTCGATGCCCAGTCCAACTTAAATGTAGATTGCGGCTGTGCCACCGTAAAGACAGGCAGTACAACCGCAATCATCAGGGTGATAATATTCTTCATCCTAAATCTTTCAGAATATTATAGTGCCACCGCAGGTCATTTACGGCAACGCGGTGGCATATTCACTATTCAAGACATTAGAAGCTATTTTGATTTGTTTGTTTGAAGGTTTGAGCGTGAAAAACTTCAAGTTCGACCGCTTCTTCCAAGGAGGATAGCGGTGCTAT
>DJRG01000037.1:0-10193 GCA_002438845.1 Bacteroidales bacterium UBA6366 | reverse complement strand
CATTTCAAATAAATCAAAACAGATTCTTATAGCCCAAGCTGTTTGAAGAAGTCATTTCCCTTGTCATCAACGAGGATGAACGCAGGGAAGTTCTCCACACGGATCTTCCAGATGGCCTCCATTCCGAGGTCTGGATATTCAACGCACTCGATGCTCTTGATGCTCTCGTAGGAGAGGACTGCCGCAGGACCGCCGATAGAGCCGAGGTAGAATCCGCCATGCTTCTTGCAGGCATCGGTCACAACCTGGGTGCGGTTACCCTTGGCGATCATGATCATGCTGCCGCCGTGATCCTGGAAGAGATCGACATAAGGATCCATGCGGTTCGCTGTTGTAGGGCCCATTGAGCCGCAGGCCATTCCAGCCGGAGTCTTGGCCGGGCCAGCGTAGAAAACAGGATGATCCTTGAAGTACTGAGGAAGATCCTCTCCTCTGTCAAGTCTTTCCTTAAGGCGGGCATGGGCGATGTCACGGGCCACAATGATGGTTCCGTTAAGGCTCAAGCGGGTTGAGACAGGGTACTGGCTGAGGAGCTTGCAGATCTCGCTCATCGGCTTGTCGAGGTCAACGACAACGCCCTCGCCTTCTCCGGCGTTACGCAAAGACTCAGGAATCCACTGCGTTGGGTTATCGTCCAGTTTCTCGATCCAAACTCCGTCCTTGTTGATCTTCGCCTTGATGTTGCGGTCAGCCGAGCAGCTTACTCCAAGACCGATCGGGCAGCTCGCTCCGTGGCGAGGCAGGCGGATGATTCGAACGTCATGAGCGAAGTATTTGCCTCCGAACTGGGCTCCAAGGCCGATCTTGTAGGCCTCCTCAAGCACCTGCTTCTCAAGCTCGACGTCACGGAAAGCGCGTCCGGTCTCGTCACCAGTTGTAGGCAGAGCGTCATAATAATGCGTGGAAGCCAGTTTGACAGTCAGAAGGTTCTTCTCGGCGGATGTACCACCAATCACGAAAGCGATGTGGTAAGGAGGGCAGGCAGCCGTTCCGAGAGTCTTCATCTTCTCGACAAGGAACGGCACGAGAGTGCCAGGATTGAGCACGGCCTTTGTCATCTGGTAGAGGTAGGTCTTGTTGGCTGAGCCGCCACCCTTCACGACGCAGAGGAATTTATATTCCATACCCTCCTCGGCCTCGATGTCGATCTGGGCAGGAAGGTTGCACTTCGTGTTGACCTCCTTGTACATGTCCAGAGGGGCGTTCTGGCTGTAGCGAAGATTCTCCTCGGTGTAGGTCTTGTAAACACCCTTCGAGAGAGCCTCCGCGTCATCGAAGCCAGTCCAGACCTGCTGGCCTTTCTCGCCGTGGATGATAGCCGTGCCGGTGTCCTGGCAGAAAGGCAGTTTGCCCTTCGCGGCCACCTCAGCGTTGCGCAGGAAGCGCAGAGCCACATATTTGTCGTTGTCTGAAGCCTCAGGATCGCTCAGAATCTTGGCTACCTGCTGGTTGTGAGCCGGTCTCAGAAGGAAGTTCACATCCCTGAAAGCGGCGTTCGCAAGCATCGTCAAAGCCTCTGGAGCCACCTTGAGAATAGGATGACCCTCGAACTCGCCAAGAGACACGCCTTCGCTTGTCAGCTTGTAGTACTCGGTTGTGTCCGGTCCCAACTGGAACATCGGAGCATATTTAAATTCAGCCATATTAATGAAATATTTTAGTGATTATCAGTCAATATCCTCAATCGGAGCCGTAGCGCCGCCGGCGCCCTCCTGCATCAAATAACGCTTCATGAACTCGTTCAGGTCGCCATCCAGCACGCCTTGTGTGTCAGCGGTGGAATATCCCGTCCGCAAGTCCTTGACCATCTTGTACGGATGCAGGACGTAGGAGCGGATCTGGGAGCCCCACTCGATCTTCTTTTTCGTGCCCTCGATCTCGGCCTGCTTCTCCTGGCGCTTCTTCAGTTCCAGGTCGTAAAGCCTTGACCGCAGGATGCGCAGGGCGTTCTGCCGGTTGTCCTGCTGGAAGCGGGACTCCGTGTTCTCCACGACAATTCCCGAAGGAATATGCCGCACGCGCACGCCAGTCTCTACCTTGTTGACGTTCTGGCCGCCGTGACCGCCGGAACGGAACGTGTCCCACTCCAAGTCCGAAGGGTTTATCTCAATGTTGATCGTGTCGTCCACCAGCGGGTACACGAAAACGGACGAAAATGTGGTCTGCCGCTTGCCCTGAGCGTTGAACGGTGAAAGGCGCACAAGCCTGTGGACTCCGTTCTCGGCCTTGAGATAGCCGTAGGCATAGTCGCCCTCAATCTGGATTGTGGCGGACTTGATCCCGACTTCATCCCCCTCAAGCAAGTCATTGACAGTCACCTTGTAGCCGTTCCTCTCGCCCCAGCGCATGTACATCCTCATCAGCATCGAACTCCAGTCGTTCGCCTCGGTGCCGCCCGCACCGGAATTGATCGTCAGCACGGCGCCGAGGTTGTCCCCCTCCGCACCCAACATATTCCTAAGTTCCAATGCCTCAACGTCCTCGACGGCTTTTGAATATGATTCCTCCAGCTCCTGTGTCTCCGCTGTGGTGACGGTCTCGTCCGTGCTTCCGCCAAGACTTTCCTTGGCGAAATCGTACAGCACATCAAGGTCATCCACCTCGGTGGAGGCCTTGTCAAAACCTGTCACCCAAGACTTTACGCTGTTAAGGTTCTTCATAAACACCTCGGCTGCCTTCGGGTCGTTCCAAAAGTCAGGTGACTCCGTCTTCTTCTGCAATGCGGCTACCTGCCCACGTTTCGCGGGGATGTCAAAGACACCTCCCCAACGTCTCCAACCGCTGATGCAGAGCCTCTATCTGATCCTTTAGTATCATCTGCTCTCCATTTTAAATTTACTTCTACAAAGTTACACAAAAAGCGAAACATAAAAAGTGAAACGCAATTTATGAAACGGATTTTCGGTGGGATGGTCACTTCGACAAGCTCAGTGACCGGGGAAATGGCCGCCGCGACCGGGAAAGCGGTCGCTGAGCCTGTCGAAGCGACTGTAAAAGCGCAGCTACCTCAACTCAGGCACATCCGTCTTGATGAGTATGCCCCGCGGAGCACCGTGTTCCAGAGGAGTGGTCCGGAGACTGCGGGAATATGCCCGTGTCCGCAAAGATGCCTGTGGATAGACCTTGCCGGCAGCCTGAAGGGCGGCACAGAGCATCGTCTCGTTCTCGTCTCCCAACTGGCAGCCGTCAAACGGATCATCATCGACCTCGACGTCCACCGGGATTCCGTCCGGGATCGAGTCATTACGGCCGTTGCAATCAGCGAATTTACTGATCATCACGTATATTCCCCAATCCTTTATCAAAGAATAATCGTACTTTTTATTGTAAAAATCATCAGGACCGAGCATGATCCCGGCGCAATACTTTCCGTATGTCTGCTGACCGAAAAGCGCCACTTCCATGTAAGGCTTCAACCCGACAATCAAACCCTCGGAGGCCGAAGCGGTCCCCCCGGTCACGATGACATAGAGTTTGTCTATTCCCAAATTAGCGTCGGACACATCAATCCTCAGCTTCTGCGAACTCAATTCATGCACATACGAAAAATACGTGTTGGTGTCCTCTCCCTGCTTCTTCCAAGCCTCCGCAAGAATTGAATTGTAAACCTCAGTCTGGAATATATCCCCGGCAAGCACGTTCGCCTGTGGGGCTATCATCGAGGCCAGCACATTCTCCGTGAAGGCATAACCGCCACCGTTGTACCTCAAGTCAAGGATAAGTTCCCGAACATTCTCCGTCCTGAATTTCCTGAACACATCCGGAAGAGACTGAGAGGAATTCAGGTCGAACCCGGTGTAGGCAAGATATCCGACCTTCTTGCCGTTCACATCAAATGTCTTGGTGACAAGAATCGGATCCTCGTACATGTCAACAGCATTCAGTCTGACACTCCTCACCTCATCACTGATGTGATCACCATCAGGTTTGGTCACACCAAGTTCAATGGAGCGTGAATTGAACGCATCATAAATGTTATCCATCGTGATTGCCTTGCCGTCAAGTGTAATGATGATGTCACCACGCTTGAGACCGGCATTCTGAGCCGGTCCGCCGCTGCTGACATAGGTGATGACAAGGAAATACTCCCCGTCCCTGTTGCCTATCCGCCCCGCCTGAAGATCGTAGCCGAAAGTAAGTCCAAGTCCTTGAACCGAGTTTGTGAACGATTCCAGATCATCGGTAAGCACCGTCCACCTGTCAACTTCCTTGTCCCCTTCATGGTAGCGGATGCTCTTCACCACTTCCATCGGCGCACGGCATGTGTCCGGATCCAGCCTCGCGAGATCCCGTTCAATCTCCTCATTCCAAAGGTAATATGTCTCCAGCACGTCAATCGCATACTGATCCGCCTTGGCGACTTCCGGAGTCGGAGCCTTTCCGCCATCACCGCCCCCAGGAGTCGGATCCTTTCTGTCCTCTTTGGTTCCCTCGCAGGCAAAAAGCCCCAGCATCGCCGCCACACAAAGCACCGACGCTCCGTACCGATTCCTTATCTTCATATTCATTCAATTTAAGATTATCATCTAATTGCAAACGTAATTTCACAAAGATATTCATTTTTCTTTCTCTTTCGTTTCTTTGTTGTATCTTTGATTGAATTATTAATGTTTCATACAACAAGTAATCGCTTACTTGCTAAAGTTGTTATTGAATAATTTGTCTTTGTGGCGATGATCGGAATATTTGATTCGGGTTCGGGCGGGCTGTCCGTGCTTCGGGAGATCCTTCGGCTTCTTCCGGGGGAAGATTTTATCTATTACGCCGACAACGCCAACTGTCCTTACGGGGAAAAGACACCCGGATTCATCCAAAACCGCAGCAGGGAGATCACTGAATATCTCCTCTCGCGGGGAGCGCAGATCATCGTGGTGGCTTGCAACACGGCCACAGCGGCGGCGATCACAACCCTTAGGAATGAATATTCAGTCCGCTTCATCGGGATGGAACCGGCTGTGAAACCGGCGGCGCTCAGCTCGAAGACCGGGGTGATCGGCGTGCTGGCGACGGCAGGAACCCTGAAAGGATCCAAATACTTGACCACCAAGGGAATCTACGAGGACGACGTAAAGATAGTCGAACACGTAGGTCAGGGATTCGTGGAGCTTGTGGAGAACGGGATTCTGGACGGGCCGCTGGCTGAAGAGACAGTGCGGAAGAGCCTCCAACCGCTTCTGGATGCTGGCGCGGACAGGATAGTGCTGGGGTGCACGCACTACCCTTTCCTGCGGAATGTCATCCAGAGGATAGCCGGCCCTGACGTACAGATCATCGACCCGGCTCCAGCGGTAGCCAAGCATCTGGTTGAGGTGATGAAAGAGGAAGGGCTGATCACCCCAGTGGCTTCGACAGGCTCAGCCACCGAATATTCGCAATGCCCTCCAGCCTCGGTCGCTGAGCCTGTCGAAGCGACATCAAAGCACGACATCGAACCGAGCACTTCGACAAGCTCAGTGACCGGTAATCCCGACATTGAACTGATCACCTCTGGTGACGACACCTCCGCCAAACACATCCTTAGCATCATTCTTGAAGAGAACAAGGTCCGCCAAAGCGAACAATAGTCCTCCGGCAGATCAAACAGACAGCAAAAATGGCTCCGGCCAAAACACATAAAAAAAATGGAATCAAACAACGGAATCGAGGTCAAAGACTTCGCCTACTGCTCCGACAAGTACCAGTACACGATGGGCAAATCCTTCTACGAAACCGGCAGAAAGGATGTCATCGCAGTCTTCAACATGTTCTACAGGAAAGCCCCGGAGAACAACAACTGGGCTGTGGTCAGCGGCATCGAGGAAGCCATCGAATGCATCCGGAACCTTGGCAAGGCCGAACCGGAATTCTACGAGAAGTTCCTCCCCGGTGATGAATATTCCGAATTCCGCAAGTACCTCTCCACGTTGAAGTTCACAGGCAATGTCTATGCGATGCGCGAAGGCGAGATCGCTTTCCCGAACCAGCCGATCATCACGGTGGAGGCCCCTCTGATCGAAGCGCAGATCTTGGAGACTCCCCTCCTCTGCATAATGAACCATCAGATGGCAGTCGCGACAAAGGCCTCAAGGGTCTGCCGGGCCACCAACCGCCCTGTCAGCGAGTTCGGATCACGCCGCGCTCACGGACCTTGGGCGGCCACCTACGGAGCCAAGGCGGCGATCATCGCAGGCTGCGCCAGCACCTCCAACATCCTCACCGGAGTGCTAAACGGAGTCCCTTCCACCGGCACGATGGCCCACAGCTTCGTCACCTCCTACGGCAGCACGGTCGAAGGCGAGCACAAAGCCTTCGTGGACTACATTGGCACCCACAAGGGAGAAAACCTCATCCTCCTCATCGACACCTACGACACCCTCAAATGCGGAATCCTCAACGCCATCCGTTCCTTCAAGGAGTGCGGCATTGACAATGAATATCCCAACGGCTACGGTGTGCGTCTCGACAGCGGCGACCTCGCCTACCTCTCCGTCAAAGTCCGCCGAATCCTTGACAATCACGGACTTACTGGCTGCAAAATCTTCGCGACCAACTCTCTTGATGAATATCTCATCTCGGACCTTGAGCGCCAGGGAGCATGCATAGATTCCTACGGAGTCGGTGACGCCATCGCCACCAGCAAGGCCGCCCCATGCTTCGGCAACGTCTACAAACTCGTCCAGATCGATGACCGTCCAGTCCTGAAACGCTCCGAGGACAGGATCAAGCTGATCAACCCAGGATTCCAGATCACCTACCGGATCACGAAAAAAGACCCAGACCTTGGCGAGATTTACAAGGCAGATGTCACCTGTCTGCGAGGAGACACTTTGGCACAAAGGATAGAGGCCGGCGAGACCTTCACCATCTACGACGAGCAGGACCGCTACAAGTACAAGATCTTCCAATCTGGTGAATATTCCTGGAGACCCCTCCAGCATCAGGTCATCAAGAACGGCGAAAGGTGCGCCGAAAGCCACACCCTCCAAGAGAAGAAAGCCTTCTACAACAACACCTTGTCGCATTTCAGCCCGTCCGAGCGACGCCTGATCAACCCGCACTACTACAAAGTTGACATCTCCGATGACCTTCTGAACACCAAACTCGAAATCCTCGACACCCTCAACAAAGAAATCGAAGCCTTCAGCATCGACTAAGGCCATGTCCATCACTATTCTCATACATTCGACAGGAGCGATTCCCCTGATCATCGCTTCTGTCAAGAAACTCTTTGACTCCGACAAGCGAAAAGGAGATAATATCGTCCATAAATGCTCGGCAGCACCATCAGGAGACAAAAAGTGGAGAAAACGCTTCCCGAGAGTGCATGATGCACCCTTGGGAAGCAAAAGAGGCCGAAAATGCTACCGAAGGGATCAGGCGCAAGCATCCGGCTTTGACAGACTGTCATAAAAGATTCTGAATAGATTTAATGAAGGACTCTGCCTTTGGAGTAAGGGCATCAATCATTTCCTTGTCACAATAGACGAAGTCATCATAATCACTGCTGTGCCTTTTTTCAAAGAGCGTGGAGAATACTTTTCCGTCTTCTATCGACAAAATTCCTTTGGACACGAAATGAAGGCCCAGCATCGTTTTCACACCATTGTGAGTCTGTGCCGGAATATCATTCTTCAGCAAAAGAGCAACTGCAGCGTAATAGCAGGCATAGTACAAACGATTGACCGCAACGTTGAAGAAGGATTCTTTGGAAAGCAATTCCGCTTCCTTCAATGTCTCGAACGCTCTGCTGATTCTATAGTCAACGAGAGCCTTTTTGCTTTCCTGATCCAATGTCTCTTTCATAACACGATGCCCTCCCTGACGATATTGGAATAGAACGGGGTCTTAACCGGTCTTGACTCCCAGGATTTTCTCGACATAATGATAGGGTTGATTGACACCCCTGTCTTGATTTCCAACTGATATAGCGGCCAACGGACTACGTTCTCATCTTCATAAGTAAGATGATCATTTCCAAGCAGAACCAAAACATCAATGTCACTATCCTCCCTGGCATCCCCTCTGGCCTCAGAACCAAACAAAATGACCATCGCCGAAGGAGCAACTTCATTTATCACAGTCTTTATCTGCTTGACTATCTCCGGTCTTCTCATAAGACAACTATTCTTCTTATATTCACGAATATAACCATTATTTTTGAAAACACATAAAATCACTAATAATTCTAGGATTGTACGACCTTTGCAAAAGTCCAACGGACCGTAGCACTTTTGGGAGACAAAAAGTGGGGAAAACGCTTCCCAAGAGTGCATCCTACACCCTTGGGAAGCAAAAGAGGCCGGAAATGCTACCGAAGGGATCAGGCGCTAGCCTTCGGCAGACGCAGTGACCGGAGATTAGTCCTTGCTGTCCTCGATGGAGTCACGGACGGTGCGGAGGTACTGGCGGCAGGACTCGATTAGTTCCTTGGAGCGCTTCACGAGGGCGCCGATGTCGTCCAGGCTGGTGGCGGGATCTTCTACTTTGGCGGCGATCTCGTCCAGTTCGGCGATCGCCTTGGTGTAATCGAATTTCTTCTCTGACATATTCGTTGTTTTTTATTGATTGCTTATATTATTGATTCTATGTTGAACTGTCTCTTCGGTTCTTCGGCCCTTCGGCAGGCTCAGGGACCGATGAATCAGGGACCGGAGCATTGTCGCTTGCTAACTGATCTCACTGATTGCCGGGAGGGATTCGTCCTCGCTTCCGGGGACATTGCTCTTCAAATCAACCTCCACGACACCGCACTTGACGGTTCCGTCGGCGAACATCATGCGCACACGGTCTCCGACATGGGTCATGGTTGCGGAATCCATCTTCACGCCGTCACGATCCAAGGCCAGGACAAAACCCTTGCGGAGAATGTTGCGGGGATCGTTGGCGGCGATTTTCGTCTCGACCATCATGAGGTGCGACAACGCTCCGGAAAGCACGACACCAACACAGCCCCGGATCCGCTGCTCAATCTTATCCAAAGAGGAAGCGGCTTTGTAGAGACTTCTGTCCGCCCCGTGCAAAACCCTGTCGGACAATCTGTCCAGACGATGTTCCTGACCGGAGATCCTGTTCTCCACAGCCTTCGTCAGAGCAGTGCCAAGGATCTCCACCCTGTGCATAGCGTCCGACACACGGGCATCAGCCTGACGGCGGACACGAGCCTCCAGCAGGTCGATGCGGGAGGACATGGCTGCCAGACGGTTGCCAAACGACATCATAAGCCGAGACTCCAGAGTGCCCAGACGCTGGTCCTCAGCGATGTAGCAATCCAAAAACAGGTCCGCCAGAGCGGTCGGAGTCTTGACGAAAGTGTTCGCCACCATGTCAGCCACGTGATGATCCTTGTCATGGCCTATCGCCGTGAAGACCGGAACCGGGCAACGGGCGATGGTCACGGCCAGGTCGTAGTCATCGAAGCAGCCCAGATCCAAGTCCGAACCACCGCCACGCATGATCAGCACAGCGTCATAATGAACCGGCGAAGCCAAAATCTCCCCGAAAGCCGCCATTATGGAAGCCGGAGCGCCATCTCCCTGCATCAAAGCCTCGAACAGTCTCACGTTGAACACGAAACCATATTCATTATCAATCAGATGATGGCGAAAATCCCCGAAGCCGGCTGCTCCCGGAGCGGAAATCACCGCCAATGAATATGGCAGCGCGGGGAGTCGCAGACGCTTTTGCAAGTCCAGCAATCCTTCCCTGCCCAACCGTTCGATCGTCTCCTGCCTGCGGCGTTCGTTCGCACCGAGGGTGAACTCCGGATCGATGTCGTCTATATTCAAGGAAAATCCGTACACGGGATGGTAGCTGACCTGCACGCAGGCAAGGATTTCCATCCCTGCCTCCAGTGACGAGCCTGTCACACTTCTGAACCGTTGGTCGATGAGATTCCAGCGAAACGCCCAGATTGTGGCTCGGGTCTTTGCGACGACTCCACCACCCTCACTCTGAGAGAGTTCCATATAGCAATGACCGTTCTGCTTACGGCTGAGGCTGCTGATTTCGGCCTTGACCCAAAGCCGCTGAGGGAAAGTGCCCTCCACAACGGATTTCAGACGAGCTTGAAGAGTGAACAGGTCTATGTACTTCTTTTCCATATTAACAGTCCTTTCTCTTACAAATTTAACAAAAATCCACTATCTTTGTAAAAGAATCGCTTAGGCAGAAAGAAAGATGACCATTACTGAAGCAAAATTCGCAGGCAGCTGCAC
>DJRG01000073.1:1905-8524 GCA_002438845.1 Bacteroidales bacterium UBA6366 | reverse complement strand
CGTTTGAGTGCCTTCCGTGAGTGGAATCAGTGGTTTTGCGCACGGCTCGTTGTCCTTTTGTTATCATGGCATCAGTGCTTTGTCAGAGAGGGCTTGATAGAGGGTGGGTTGGTAGGTGTCGCCAATCGTGATGCGATCCGGACCGATGAGTATGTGGTTGCGCTCTATGGCTTCGATTGCAGCTAGGCGGACGATGAAGGATTTGTGGACGCGGACGAAATCATCTTTGGGGAGTTTGTCTTCAAGGGACTTCATGCGCATCAGGGACAGGATCGGGGCGGACGATCCGCTCATGTGGATCTTCACGTAGTCCTTTAGGCCTTCGATGTACGTGATTCTATCGAGGTCAATCTGCTGGAGGCGGTATTCGGTCTTGACGAAGATGCTTTTGATTTTTCTCTGTGCGGTCACTTCGGCAGGCTCAGTGACCGAGCCGGATGGTCGCAGAGCGTCAACGAGTTCAAAATATTCTTTGGCCTTGAGAGCCGAGGAAAGAAAATCATCGTAGGAAACAGGCTTAAGAAGATAGTCCAGCGCCCTCACACGGAAGCCCTCGACAGCATATTCACTGAAAGCGGTGGTGAAGATGATTCTGGTCTTCTCCGGCAGCATCCGAGATAGTTCCATCCCGCTGAGATTAGGCATCTGGATGTCGCAGAAGAGCAGATCAACGGGGTTGTCTTGAATGAATGAATATGCCGACGTCCCACTCGTGAAACTTCCCTTGAGCGAGAGGAACGGAGTCTTGGTGACATACGATTCCATCAGCCTGACAGCCAGCGGCTCGTCATCGATGACTATGCAACTGATCGTGTTCATATTCCGGCCTTAATTCTAAGCAGCGAACGGTAAACGCTCTGCACCCTGCCATATTCAAATGAATATGCTCCCGGATAGAGCAGATCGAGCCTTCTCTTGAGGTTCGTGATTCCTATTCCTGAGCCGCTGCGGTCGGTGTCGTCCTTAGGGTGGCAACTATTCTCGACGAGGCAGCAGACATATTCATCGTCCTCGTTCAGTCTGATTCTGATGAATGATTCAGCGGTGTCGCTGATGCCATGCTTGAAGGCATTCTCGATGAGTGGGATGAAAAGCAGCGGGGCGATTTGTCTGTCCGAAGTGGTTTCCGGCAGTGAAACCTCCAACTTTACTCCCGATGTCAGCCGCGCACTCATCAGTTTGACATATTCCCTCAGGAACTCGCACTCTTTTGACAGAGGTACGGTGTCTTTCTGGCTTTCGTAGAGGACGTAGCGCAGCATTCCGCTGAGATCGTGGACGGCCTCCTGCGCTTGTGAGGGGGCAATCTGGATCAGAGAGTAGATATTGTTCAGGGTGTTGAACAGAAAGTGCGGGTTGACCTGGCTTTTGAGATTGGCAAGCTCAGCCTCAGCCTGACTCTTCTCGATTTCCTTTCGCTGTGCCTCGTTGTTGTACCACTCCGTAGTCATTTTCACGGCCACCGCTATCCCCACTATCGCTATGTAGATGACTGTGTTGCGTACGGCGAAACTGATTGTGTCAAGAGTGGAGTGCGGCGGAGGCATCGTGCCGGGAGACGAAAAGTACCTGAAAAAAAGATGGACGGCTACACTGACCTTGGCGATCAGAAGCGCGTTCCAGAACAGGAACGCCCAGAATCGCTTGTTGGACAGGAAATGCTTTATCAGGAATAAGTAGTTTGTGTAGAACACGACAACAAACGAGATCACCACCGGCAGGAAGCGTGAGTAATCCACCCCGCCGTGAAGCGGCCTTCCCGGCTGCGGTGAGAAGAACGGCATCGCCAGGATCACCGCCCAGATCGCCAGATGAATAAACCAACCACTGTTTTTCCGCATATTCATTATCGTTGTTGCAAAGATTTGTGAAAGAATTCCTTGCGTAGGCCCGGAGAGATCGGGTGGTGCGAGACGCGGTAAATGTCCGAGATATCTTCGGTCAGGTTGCAGACATTCAGCCCACTGATTTCTGAGATGTACAGGCAGTTGTACTTTTCTGTCTGTCCGTCCTGGATGCTCATCGTGTAGCGGAGGATGTCCAGAACCTCGATCTCGCTGAGTCTGTCCTTGCTGAACACGTACAGATCAAGTGTCTTGAAGGATCCGTAGAACCCGTCTCCGGCCTTGCGGACCTTGCTTTCTATGATCCGCCGCATCGGAAGTGCCATTGACCAGTAGTCATATTCTTTGGTGCCGACATAACGTCCTCCCTGAAGACCGTAGCCATAACCTGAAGACAAGATCGTGTCGTAATCCTCCCTTACCTCCGGAACCGGCTCAACTCCGGCCATCTCCTTGAGCATTGACTGCGCGGCCTCCTTCGTTTCCGGCATCGCCCTCGTCACCTCAATCCCCAGCGAGACCCCGTCTGGACTCTGAAGATCCGGCCTGTCTTTGTTCAGCAGATCAGAGAACCTCTTGTCCAGCAGTGTCTCCAGCGAAAACTTCGCATATCTCTCAAAAAAGCAAGTGTCAAACTGACTCATATTCTTTCTTTTTCCAAATATCGCAAATCCGAGTTGTTTTTACAAATCCTGTTCCTCGCTTCTACATAGTAACCGTCAAAAAATAACTAGTGTCACCTTTGCCAAACATGCGGCAGCTTATTATTTTGCTGCTTGCATAATGACCACTCAAACCAGATAGGATTCGAGGCCTTCTCCGATTGATCGGTTGTCTTGAAATTGACCGTGGCACTTAACTGTCTATCTGATAATAAGATAAATGGGCGATCCGGTTCTGTTATCCGTACCTGATGTTATATTCTATTCTTTGATTATCAGAATGTTATCTGCCACGGTTCTCCATTTTCAACCATTGCATATCGTCACAATTTCACTACTTTTGCTTGCGGAAGAGCTGTAACGGAACACAGCGGTGTGGGATTTAGACATTATGGAATATTTATAGGTTTTTGAAATGCAAACGAACAGGATAACACTGCGTCCATGGAGGGAAAGCGATGCGGAGGCGCTGTACAAGTACGCTTCCGATCCGGAGGTCGGACCTCGGGCGGGATGGCCGGCGCATAAAAGTGTGGAAGAAAGCCTTGAAGTGATAAGGAATATATTCACAAACGACCACACTTGGGCGATCGAGCTGAACGAGACCGGAGAGGCTATCGGCTGCATGGGGTATTACACGAGTGACGAAAGCAACATCGGAATAGGTGAGGATGACGCCGAGATCGGCTACTGGGTCGGGAAACCATACTGGAACAAAGGAATATGCACGGAAGCCCTCCGCCTGATGATAGACTATTGCTTCAATGTGAAAGGTTTCCGTACCCTTTGGTGTGATTTCTTCATCGACAACCCCGCTTCCGGCAGAGTCATGGAGAAGTGCGGCTTCAAAGACACCGGCAAGATCAACTGGTGCAGCCATCTTTACCGTGGCGACGATCGTCCCGTGAAAGTGATGCGTCTACTCCGTTGAGAGTCTTGCTGAACATGAGGACTTTGCGTAAGTCGCATCAGAGCAATTTCTTTTCGGCTTCTTTCGAAGATGGTCTCGGAGCATCCATGTCTACAAGCCTTCCATTCTTGTCAAAGATAAGGTATCGGGGAATATACCGGAGTTTGATCTCCTTTAAGAAGTCTGATCCCTCGGACGTGATACGATAGTTCACGCCAATGTTTTCCAGACCAAGTTCCTTTATAGCCCGTTTCCAGTCTGACTCGCTTCGGTCTGTGGAAATGTACAGGAATATGACCTTTTCGGAATCCAGCCGCTCCTTCAGATTTTTGGATGAAGGCATCTCTCTCCGGCACGGACCGCACCAGCTCGCCCAGATGTCAGCATAGATGGCTTTACCGCGATGACTCTTGATGATTTCGTCCAACCGATGATTTTTTCCGGAAATGTCCTGAAGGACAAGGTCGTATGTGTAACCATCCACGGACGCTACATTCGGTTTCTCAAGTGTGGGCTGGAAAAATGAACTGTCACCGGTCAGGCGGAAATACTTCTCATTATATTCATTCACTACTTTGCTTGGATAAGGGGTCCATCCGGTGTTGTTTATCCGGCTTATGTAGTGCGACAGAAGCGCTTTTCTGGCCGCCTCGCACAAGGATGTGTCTTGCGCTACATAATCAAATCTGCCAGAGAAATCGAAGGCATCGTAACCTTCATCTGGATATTCCACCAGTTTGTGGAGATGCGTTATGTAATGCAAGAGACTGTCGGATTGTTTGATCAGTCCAATGTCATATCCGTCTTCAAGAAGATGCCGTCTGTACCAGCGGGCATATTCCCGTTCAAAGTCTCCGGCTTCCGACAGCGAGTCAAGTTTGGCGGAAAACCTGTAACGCCAATTATTGTAGGCACTAGCCACAGAATCAAGGTTGACATAATATTCTCTGAACCTATCCTGAAGCCCTGGATATTTCCGCTGACTTTCAGGGTCGGTAAGATATTTCTCCGCAGCCTTGAAGCGGTTGTTGTTCAGAATCGACTTGAGGGAATAACCATTCCGATGAATCATTCCGGGAACAGAACCCGGAAAATTGTACAATTCGGTATATTTCTGAACATGAAGACTTTTAGCCCTGGGCCGCAAGTCGCTGCCATAAGTGACGATGACAGTGTCTCCCTCGATCAGCAAGTACGGAACCATTTCGCACACCTGGTACAGATGCAAGATTTCCGCATATCCACGATATGCCGGAACAACCAATGTGTCAAGTCCGATGCTCCGAGGGTTGAATCCGGCCTCTCGTCCCTCGCTGTCCACATACGTGACAATCGATTCGTACGCACTGTTCAAACGCCCAACCTTGTCAGTGCTTCTCTGTTCCGGCGCATCCTTGAATATGACCGTAACGGCTCCTTTGGAAGCCTCTTTTGGAGTTTCCTGCCCGCAAGCCCACAGGAAAGTGAGCGCGGAAACTATTATAATTGAATATCTCATATCGATTCAGTTGCTATGAATATTCACGGTTGCAAGACCGCTTTTGCATCTCTTTGCAAGATATGAAAATATCAACATAATCGCAACCTTGCCGCATTTTCGCTATGGCCGGTCAAGAGCGCCAACACTCAAAGTCCTTTCAACATTTCGGCGCTTCGATAGGCTCGGTGCTTCGATAGGCTCGGCGCTTCGACAGGCTCAGCGACCGGAAGTTCAGTGATTGAGAGAGATTTCGGCCGTATACATTCGTGATTTGCAATTGGTTTATACATAAGGAGAAAAGCCATCACCTTTAGTACAGATGAACTGAAGGTAATGGCTCTATTCGCTGATTTACAGCAAATTATGTTTTGCGGTGATTTTGGCTCTACTCGTAGCGGATGGCTTCGATCGGGTCGAGGTTGGAGGCTTTGCGGGCGGGGTACCAGCCGAAGAAGATGCCGATGACGGTGCAGACAAGAAATGAGAGGATGATGCTCCATGGCTGGATCAGAATCGGGTAGGAGAGGACGACCTTGACAATGTACGAGGCGGCCACGCCAAGAATCACACCTAATAGTCCACCGGTTATGCTGATCAGTGTGGCTTCGATCAGGAACTGGGCGAGGATGTCCCGGCCTTTGGCACCGATGCTCATCCTGAGACCGATCTCCTTTGTCCTCTCGGTGACGGAGACGTACATGATGTTCATGATTCCAATGCCGCCAACGAGGAGGGATATTCCCGCAACCGCCGCCAGAAGGGTTGACATCATGTCGCTTGTGCTGGTCATCATTGATGAAAGTTCTTGCTGCGAACGGATGTTGAAGTCATCATCATCGGATTCCTTGAGCTTGTGGTTGCGTCGCAGGACATCAGTTATCTCGCTGATTGCCTTGTCGGTATATTCCTCGCTCAATGCGGAGCAGACGATTTCCTGAAGATAGGTGACAGCGAGGATGCGTTTCATAACGGTGGTGTATGGAGTGATGATGAGGTTGTCCTGATCCATTCCCATGCTGTTGTAGCCTTTGCTCTCCAGCACACCTACGATGCGGAACGGAATGCTGCCGAACCGGATGACCTTGCCGACAGGATTCTCACCGTTGGTGAAGAGCTGGTCGATGACCGTTTTCCCCACGAGGCAGACCTTGGCTGCTGTCTTGATGTCCTGTTCAGAGAATATGTCACCGTCCTGCACCTTGTACCCTCGGATCTCAAGAAACTCCTCGTTGACACCATAAACCGAGGTAGGTGTGTTGTTTGCACCATAGACCGCCTGGCCAGAGGAATTGACGGAAGGGGAGGCGAGGGAAATGTGCGCGCACTCTTTTCGGATGTCCTCGAAATCCTTGACTTTCAAGGTCTGCATATCATCAGCGCTGAGGCGCACTCCTCCACGCATATCCTCTCCCGGATGGATCATTATCATGTTGGAGCCCATCTCGCTGATTTCGGCCTGAATGCTCTTCTTGGAACCTTGACCGATGGCGAGCATGGTGATGACCGATCCGACACCGATGATGATGCCGAGCATCGTGAGAAAACCTCTGAACTTGTTGTTGCCCAATGCCTTCAGGGCTATTCTGAATAGATTCGCGAAATTCATGTCAAAAATCTTTAGTGAATATTCATACTCATCACAGAGTTATCATTGAATATGTCAGCAATCCTTCTCCTCCGGCAACCTTGCGAGCGCCTCGGCGGCATCAAGAATATGCTCGTT
>DJRG01000073.1:0-1826 GCA_002438845.1 Bacteroidales bacterium UBA6366 | reverse complement strand
GGATTGTGGGTCACGAATATGATCGTCCGGCCCTCGGAGTGGAGCTTCTGGAACAGAACCAAAACTTCGAAACTCGTGCGCGTGTCCAGATTACCAGTTGCCTCGTCAGCGAGTATCACTGCCGGGTCGTTAACAAGCGCCCTTGCGATGGCCACCCTCTGCATCTGCCCTCCGGACATCTGGTTGCTCTTGTGCTCCAGCCTATCACCAAGGCCGACCGCCTTCAACGCCTCGACCGAGCGGTCGTACCGTTCTTTCTTTGAATATTTCGGATTGTACATCAGCGGTAACTCCACGTTCTCTATGGCCGTGGTCTTTGCCAGAAGATTGTAGTTCTGGAACACGAATCCGATCTTGCGGTTGCGCAGTGTGGCCCGTTCGTTCTTGTCCATTGTCCTGACCGAAACCCCGTCGAGGTAATATTCCCCGGAAGTCGGAGTGTCAAGGCATCCAAGAATATTCAGAAGTGTGGATTTGCCGGAGCCGGAGGTGCCGACTATTGTGACGAACTCACCTTCCGTTATGGTGAATGACACGCCCCTTAGCGCATGGACAGTCTCGTCACCGACTATGAAGTTCCTGCGAATGTCCTCAAGTTTGATGACCTCTTTCATATTCCTACTTCTTTTTATCTCCTCTTGGCCCCGGTGCGAACGGACTTCTTTCCGCGGTTTCGGCTTTCTTTGGAAGTTCGGCTGTCAGTCCGGTCACAACTACCTCACCGTCTGACAGTCCCTCGGTGATGCCGGTCTTGTCTCCGCTCGTGTGCTCCGTAGTGACGGATTTCGGTGAGATCACGTTCCCGTTTTTAACCCATACTATCCTTGACTCTCCGCCAGGTGTGGCAGCTGAGCTGTTTACTGTGATTCCGATTTCCTTAAGCACTTCGGGGTCAGGATTGAATCTCAGGGCCTTTGTCGGAACAGCCAGCACGTCCTTCTCTTCCAGAGTGTTGATGGTCACGTTTGCGGTAAGGCCAGGCTTTAGCTTAAGATCAGGATTAGGTGCTGTGATCACAACCTCGTAAGTCACAACGTTTGAGGTCGTTGTCGCCTCCAATCTGACTTGTTGAACGGTTCCCTTGAACACATCGTCCGGATAGGCATCGACAGTGAATGTCACGTTCTGGCCATCCTTGACCTGACCGATGTCGGCCTCGTCCACATCTGCGATGACCTGCATGTCCGTGAGATCCTTGGCAATCGTGAACAGTGTAGGTGTCTCGAATCCGGCTGCCACAGTCTGTCCTTCCTCCACGGCTCTGCTTATGACAACTCCATCGATAGGGGACGTGATGGTCGCATAGCTTAGATTCCGTTTGACCTTGGTGAACGAAGCCTGCGCCTGGTTATACGCGTTCTTCGCGGTTTCGTACTGATAGTATGAGGAATCATATTCAGAATCACTGACCAACTCTTTGTCGTGCAGGGCCTTGATGCGGTTATATTCCTTTTCCCGGTACTCGAATTCCGTCTTGGCGGTGGAGAGTTGGGCCTGCGATGACGCAAGCTCGGCCTGTAGGTTTACCTTGTCCATCTCAGCGATGACCTGACCGGCCTTGACGATGTCGTTGTAGTCAGCGTAGAGCTTGTCGATGATGCCTGAAACCTGCGTGCCGACTTCTACTTTGGTGACTGGTTCGACTGTACCCGTGGCTGTGACTGAACTGTAGATGTCTATCCTTTCGGCCCTGACAGTCTCAAGCGTTACTGTTTCCTTCCCGGTAGGACGGAAGATCAGCCAAAGCGCTAAGGCAGCGCAGATGGCCCCGATGATAATCCATAAAGTCTTGGTTTTCATATTCATTGTATTTTATAGTTTCCTTG
>DJRG01000062.1 GCA_002438845.1 Bacteroidales bacterium UBA6366 | reverse complement strand
CTACTTTTTGCGTCTGGTACAAAAATGACTTGAGACTTTGAGGTTTTCCGGAAATTCATCGAAATGAATTCTGAGGATTTCCGGGAAAATGTTAGGAATAATTTTGAGGAAACATGAATCTTTGGTATTTTCGCAAATAAAATCCACAGAAGTCACAGATATGGAACGGATATTCAAGAGAAAGATCTACGACAAACTTCGGTCTTGGAAAGAGTGCGAGGACGGCAGATCCGCACTGCTTATCCAGGGGGCGAGACGAATCGGGAAATCGACGATAGTCGAAGAGTTCGCGAAAAATGAGTACGAGACCTACATCCTCATCGATTTCACCACTTGCTCCCGTGAAGTAAGGAACCTATTCAGTGACATCTCCGATCTTAACTACATATTCCTCAGATTGCAGCTTATCTATGGGGTCAATCTTGTCGAGAGGAAATCCCTGATTATCTTTGACGAGGTGCAGTTTCAGCCTCTTGCCCGTCAGGCGATAAAGTCACTTGTCAAGGATCGTAGGTACGACTACATAGAGACAGGATCTTTGATATCCATCCGTAAGAATGTTGAGGGAATATTGATTCCCAGTGAGGAGAAGCCGGTTAATATGTATCCTATGGACTATGAGGAATTCAGATGGGCGCTCGGAGACACAGCGACAATCCCTCTGCTCCGGTCGGTTTGGGAGAAGCCGCAGCCATTAAGGGAGGCTCATCGCAAACTTATGAGGGATTTCAGACTTTATATGCTTGTGGGAGGTATGCCACAGGCGGTAAATGAATATCTTGACACCAACAACCTTGCGTCTGTGGATGAGGTGAAGAGGACGATTCTCGACTTGTACGATGCTGATTTTATGAAGATTGACCCATCAGGCAGGGCATCGAAGATTTTCTCGGCGATACCATCCCAGCTCTACGGCAACCGATCTCGCTATCAGCTTTCAAGCGTCATCCCGAATGCGGATAACTCTGGTTATATCGAACTGATTTCCGAGATTGAGAAAACGATGACCGTCAACATTGCGCATCATTGCGACGATCCCAACATCGGTCTCGGGAGCACCGAGAACCTGACGCAGTATAAGATCTACGCTGGGGACACGGGGCTGTTCACGACACTTGCCTTCAAGGATAAGTCATTCACGGAGAATGTGATTTACGAAAAACTTCTGAGCGATTCGCTTCCGGCTAACCTTGGTTATTTGTACGAGAATATTGTCGCTCAGACACTTGCGGCATCCGGTTACAAACTGTTTTACCACACTTGGCCTACGGACAGCGGAAAACATTCTTATGAGATTGACTTCCTGCTGTCAAAGGGCTCCAAGATAGTTCCCATAGAGGTTAAGTCATCTTCCTATAAGACGCACGTATCACTGGATGCCTTTTGCGAGAAGTTCTCTTCGAGATTGTCGAATGACAGATACCTCATTTACACCAAGGATTATGCGAAAGCGGGAGGTGTCACATATCTTCCCGCTTATCTTACATTCCTGCTGTAGGCATCCAGTACAATTTTTTGCCGCATTGGAAAAATTGGATTAATTTTGAAGTCTAAATTCCCCGTCCGTCTATGACAGAAAAAATCATCATTCTGGATTTCGGTTCGCAGGTGACGCAGCTCATCGGGCGCAGACTCCGCGAACTGAACGTTTATTGCGAAATCTATCCGTTCAACAAAGTGCCGGCGCTGGACTCCACCGTCAAGGGGGTCATCCTCTCCGGAAGCCCTTGCTCGGTGCGCGACAAGAACGCCCCGCAGATCGACCTGGGCGGCATCAAAGGCAGGTTCCCTCTTCTGGGAATATGCTATGGCGCACAGTATCTCGCCTACAAATTCGGCGGCGAGGTGCTTGGCTCCTTGGCTCGTGAATATGGCCGTGCGATGATGGATGTTGTTGACCCAGAATCTCCTTTGCTTAAAGGAGTCCCGGCCCACTCTCAGGTCTGGATGTCACACGGTGACACGATCGCCAGGCTTCCTGAGGGTGCTGAGGTGATCGCCTCCACCGAAAGTGTAGCCAACGCCGCCTTCCACATCAAGGGAGAGCAGACATACGCCGTGCAGTTCCACCCGGAAGTCTTTCACACGACCGAGGGCACGAAAATCCTCGGCAATTTCGCTTTGGGAATATGCGGCTGCAAAGGGGACTGGACCCCGGCCTCGTTCATCGAGACGACTGTCGCCAGTCTCAGGGAGCAGATAGGGAACGAGAAGGTCATCCTCGGCCTCAGCGGAGGAGTTGACTCGACGGTCGCCGGAGTTCTGCTGAACAAGGCCATCGGCCACAACCTCACCTGCATATTCGTGAACAATGGCTTGTTGAGGAAGAATGAATATGAGGATGTTCTGGCTTCGTACAAGGATATGGACCTCAATGTCATCGGCGCGGACGCGTCCAAGGAGTTCCTTGACGCTCTTGCTGGGGTGACGGAGCCGGAGGTCAAGCGAAAGATCATCGGAAGGCTATTCGTGGAGACTTTCGACAAATACGCCCGCACCATTGAGAACGCCCGTTGGCTTGCCCAGGGAACCATCTATCCTGATGTGATCGAGTCCGCCGGCATCGAGGGCATCGCCTCGAAGATCAAGTCCCACCACAATGTCGGTGGTCTTCCGGAGAAGATGAACCTGAAGGTTGTGGAGCCGCTTCGTGCCTTGTTCAAGGATGAGGTCCGCAGGGTTGGCCGCGCACTCGGCATCAAGGAGGAACTGATCGGAAGGCATCCTTTCCCAGGGCCGTCACTTGCGATCCGCATCATCGGTGACATCACGCGGGAGAAGCTGGATGTCCTCCGCGATGCCGATGACATATTCATAAAAGGGCTTCGGGAATATGATTGCTCAGCCCTTCATCTTCCGTCCGCTTCTGATCCTCGCATCGAGGCCGCGAACCTTTATGATGCGATTTGGCAAGCTGGGGTTATTCTGTTGCCTATCAAGAGTGTAGGTGTGATGGGGGATGAGCGCACCTATGAGAATCCGGTCGCTCTTCGCGCCGTGGTTTCCACCGACGCCATGACCGCCGACTGGTTCCATTTTCCGTATGACTTCCTCGCCCAGGTCAGCAATGACATCATAAACAAGGTCAAGGGAGTCAACCGCGTTGTGTATGACATCTCGTCCAAACCGCCCGCAACTATTGAGTGGGAGTAGATTATCCAGTCACTGAGCTTGTCGAAGTGACCGAGCCTGTGTTCGACAAGCTCACTAACCGTCGAAGTGCCTCTCTTTCAGCTTATTCAGTACTAAACCCCGGCGCCAGGCATCTGAGCCATGCGATGAGGGCGCGCGCGATCCTCTCATGCCCCTCGTCAGTCGGATGAAGCCTGTCTTGATCACGTGGGAAATAATCCTTCTGCGAACGATTGAGCGGGAATATTCCTGAAATGGCGTTGAGGTCGATCACCGGGACCGCCCACACGTTACCAGCCTCTTTCACTGCATTTATGTATGCGTCAACATATTCCCCGCACCGGTTGGTGTAGTTCTCGTCCGGCTGGATGTTCGTCTCTCCGAACTTGGCGTAGCCTCGGTGCAGCGGAGTCATAAGGATAATCTGCTGGTGCGGGTACATGTTCTTGAGCGAGTCGAGAGCCAAGTTGATCCTGCCCTTGAATGAGCCCGGATCCATGTTCAGAGTGCGGTGCCTTCTGGTCTGCATCGACTTAGGCTCACCGTTGGCGGCCTCCACTTTGACATATTCTTCAGTGAACCACTCTCCGATCGGCACTCCGGCATTGAAGTCGTTGGTGCCGAGCAGGATGAGGATCGCGTCGATGTCGTCGCCATACTCGCTTTTCAGGTTGCCCGCCTGCCGGAGCACATCATTCCATTCCCGCCCGTTGGTCGCCACCACGCAAGGGATGATACCGATCTCCCGCGCCATGTACCAGTAGTATTTTTCCGGTCCGTTGGCCACATTGGGATCCGAGATGGAATCCCCGATGATCCCGACCCTTGCCCCGTACCAAGGATGCGCAGCGTCCACAACCTGCCTCTTGTCTTTTCCGAAGGCATCGCGTTCTTTTCTTTCGGCCGCCGAGCCTGTCGAAGCTCCCGTCCCCGGCGTTCCCTGTGCGTAACCTATGTTTGCAATGAGCATCGTCGCCAATGCCGCCCAAAACTTGATGATCAATGATCCGCTGATTTTCATATCTTTCCTTTTTGATTTGTTTTGACCGTTAACTGCCATGAGGCTTAGAGATTGATGAATGATATTGGTTGTCCATAAGGGGAGCCTGAAATCAGGCGACCACCCGCAACAGCCAAAGTGCCATTGATGAAGACTCTGTCAATCACGCCTTTAAGTGTTGTTCCATCGTACGGGGACCAGCCGCATTTATAGGCGCTCTCTCTCACTGAATATTCCCGCTCCGGGTCAATGACAACGAGGTCTGCGTAGTTGCCGACTTTCAAACAGCCTCTGTCCTTGATTCCCAGGATCCCGGCGGGTTTCTCAGAGAAAGCGGAGGCAATTCGTGACAGGGTGGGCGAAACCTCATTCTCAGCGTTCTCCCTATCATTGAATATGTCCGCGACAGTCATCTCCACTGACAGTGACTGCTGTACAGAAGGCAGTCCGGATGGACATTTCAGGTAGTTGTCCAACTTTTCCGTCAGCAAATGCGGAGCGTGGTCTGAACCGATGGTGTCAATTATGCCATCAGCCAAACCTTTTCTCAAAGCCTCACGGTCGGCGGCTGTCTTGATGGCCGGATTGCACTTCAACCTACCCTTCAGAGTCTCGTAGCCGTCATCGCAGAACCAAAGGTAATTCGCTGAGGTCTCGGCTGTTATGTTTGGATTATGAATCTTGGCCGCGCGGATCATCTCCACCTCTTCGGCTGTTGAGACATGGAGGACGTGGAGTCTGGTACCATATTTAATGGCCATGGCCAACGCCTTGGCGGTGGAGCGGATGCAGGCTTTGCGACTGCGGATCAGGGGATGTGCGCTGAAAGGGATAGCCTCCCCGAATCTCGCCTTCGCAGCGGCGAGGTTCGCCTTGATGATGCTTTCGTCCTCGCTGTGGATGAGAACGGGTTTCTCCTTGATTTTGAATATGTCGCATATCGTTCTGTCATCATCCACGAGCATATTCCCTGTGGATGATCCCATGAAGACCTTGATGCCCCCGAACATTCCGCCAAGACCTTCGGCAAGATATTCCCGGATCATCGCCGCATTGCCGTTGGTGGCTCCGATGTGAAAGCCGTAATTCGCCCATGACCGCCCATGGGCACGGTTCAGTTTGTCTTGCAGCGAGTCCGCATCGGTAGTCGGAGGAACGGTGTTCGGCATGTCTATGAAGGATGTCACCCCACCGAGCAGCGCGGCCTTTGACTCACTTTCGATGTCGGCTTTCCATTCCATTCCAGGTTCCCTGAAATGCACGTGAGCGTCTATCCCTCCGGCCATCAGCACCTTACCCTTCAAGTCAATGACCTCGGCGTCAGGAAAAGCCCGCAAAGCCTCTGAATCGTCAGAATCAGAGGCTTTGCGATGCCATATTCCCGCAATCCTCTCTCCATCAATGGCAAGGGCTCCCTTTTTTGTGGAAGCCCCCGTCACTATCGTCGCATTGGTAAGTAAAATCCTTGCCATCCTTTATCCTTTACGGTGGAACTTTCTGAATTTCAGTTTGATGACGCCCCAGAACGCCTCCCCGAAGATTCCTCCGCTCATCTTGGAGGTGCCGAGCTTGCGGTTTACGAATATGATCGGGACCTCGACCAGCTTGAACCCAAGTTTCCATGCTGTGTACTTCATCTCGATCTGGAATCCGTAGCCTTTCATCCTTACATCGTCCAGGTCGATGGTCTCCAAAGCCTTGCGGCTGTAGCACTTGAACCCGGCCGTGCAGTCGTGGATCTTCATCCCGAGGACTGTCTTGACATAAATAGACGCGCAGTAGGACATCAGGATTCTTCCGATCGGCCAGTTCACGACACTGATTCCGTCACAGTAGCGCGAGCCGATGGCCACACCTCCGCATTCCGAACAGGCTTTGTAAAGTCTTGGAAGGTCTTCCGGGTTGTGGGAGAAGTCCGCGTCCATCTCGAAGATGTAGTCGTAGCCCTGTTCCAATGCCCATTTGAAGCCGGTCAGATAGGCTGTGCCAAGTCCGAGTTTCCCGGAGCGTTCAATCATGAACAGCCTGTCGCTGAACTCGGCCTGAAGGCCTTTGACAATGCCGGCGGTTCCGTCAGGGGAGCCGTCATCTATGATGAGCACATTGTAATCACCGTCAAGGGAAAAGACCTTTCTGATTATCGCTTCGATGTTTTCCTTCTCGTTGTAAGTCGGAATGATGACGACTTTCCTGTCCATAGTATAAAGTTGTTATTTTGTTTTCATCATCTCTTTGACCGCCGCCTCAAGCTGTCTGTCTTCGCCTCTGAGGACTGACGCCGGGTCGTTGTCAATCTTGATGTCAGGTTCAATCTGCTGGTTTTCAAGGTATCTGCCTTCCTTGAGACCGAACGAGCCGACCTGTGGGATTCCAAACACCATGCCATTGATCTGAGTCTCCCACCAAACGGCTGTCATAGTGCCCGGAACCGGCATGCCGATCAGTTTGCCCACTCCAAGGGTCCTGTACGTGTACGGGAAGCCGCAGGCGTCAGAGTAGTTGTCCTCGCACATCAGCACGCAGGACGGTTTTCTCCATTTGTTGTACGGCTCGCTGCCGATGTACTGTCCGCGAGGGGTGAAACGAATATATTCCTTGCCGCTCAGGAATGTCGCGAGGTCGTCATGCAGCCATCCGCCACCGTTGTGCCTGGTGTCAACCACAGCCGCGTCAGCCGCCCTGTACTTGCCAAGGAGCTTTGAATATACCGTCCTGAAGCTTGGAGAGTCCATCCCCTGGACGTGCGTGTAGCCCACAGTCCCGCCAGACATCCTGTCGGTCATCTCCTCTCTCTGCTTCACCCACCTGCGGTACATAAGAGAGTGTTCTGAATATCCTGGCTCGACGAACAGCTCGACATCTTTCTTGCCTTTCCTCACCACGACGGCCACCTTTTTCCCCGCCTTGTTCCTGAGCAGGCCGAACCAGCTTTCTCCGGCCTTTATCGGCTGCCCGTCAATGGATTCGATGATGTCTCCTGCCTTGATCTCCGAGTCGGCCAGATTGAGGGCCCCGCCAGGAAGAATCTCGGCTATCTTCAGCCCGTCACCTTCGTAATCATAGTCATAGATGGCTCCAAGCCAGCCCATTGTGTACTTTGAACGGCTGTAGTACCTCGCTCCTGTGTGCGAACCGTTGAGTTCTCCGAGCATCTCTGAGAGGAGATCCTGGAAGTCGAAATTGTTGGCGATGTAAGGCATGAACCGCTCATAGTTCTTCTTGTAGCCCTCCCAGTCGATTCCATGGATCTGTGGGTCGTAGAACTTCTCGTTCACCTGCTTCCAGACATGGCCGAAGATGTAGTCCCTTTCCGCCTTAGGCTTGAACTCGTAGTCGCCGGAGAACGAGATTGCGCTCATGGCGCCGCTGGCGACCGTTAGTTTCGTGATCGTGCTTCCAGTGAAGACGTACAGGAACTTGTCGTCCGCTGAAGGGATCAACGCTCCTCTGACTCCTTTCTTGATGACCTTGACGTCACCTTTCTTTACATCCATCTGGCAGAGATCGTAGCTTTTCTCCAACAACTTAGTGTAGAACAACTTCGTCCCGTCTTGGGTGAGGTAGAAGTCTCCGAGTCTTCCGGAGATTCTGGTAAGACGAGCAGTTCTGTAGTCCCTGTTCTCAAGGTCAAGAACCAGCTTCTCGGGCTTTTCGGCCTGCCTTACAGAATCCTTCTTCTCCTTTTTCTCTTCCTTTTCTATCTTCTTCTCGGATTTGTCTCCGTCCTCCAAGGCCTTGGCGATCTCCGCGTCCTCCTTGTCCTGGTAGAATTTGGTCATCTCCTTGCCGTCAAAGAACATGATGTAGATGTCGTTCTCGGCTCCCCAGCTTCCGTGGCTGCGGTAGCCGTCCTTGTCTGATTCCCAGGCCATCGCCTTGCCCTTGAGAGCCCATTTGAAGTTACCGTCAGAGTAGCCGCTCTGGGTAAGGTTCGTGATCTCGCCGCTCTCGATGTCGATCAAGGCTATGTCCGAGTTGTTCCAGCCACCGTTGATCTGATAGTTGCAGAGGAGGTACTTGCTGTCAGGGCTCCACTCGAATTCCTGATCCCCGTCCGCATAGGAGTAGTTGACCCCCTTGAGCAGAGACTTCTCCTTGCCGTCCTTGGTCGATTTGATGACCAGTTCGGTCCTGTCGCGCAGGAAAGCCACCCATTTCCCGTCCGGAGAGACAACCGGCTGGAAGCAAGTCTCGTTTTCCGATGTCACAAGCTCCTCCTTGAACTTGGTGGCGTAGGTAAATCTCTTTTCCTTTTTATCTGTAAGGGATGTCTTGTATATTCCCCAATGACCGTTCCTCTCCGAAGAATAGTAAAGTTCGCGTCCGTCCTTTGAGAAGCTTACGTTGCGCTCCTGCTCAGGAGTGTTGGTGATTCTCTTCGTGGTCTTGTAGTTCGCCGAGGTGACGAACACATCGCCCCTGATCACTACCGCGATCTCTTTCCCGTCAGGAGACACCGCCATCGAGGACGCTCCGGCTGAGAAGGTGAGATACTCGACATCATTCTCGGTCTCGTCCTTCGCCACCGTGATGTCAAGTCTCTTAGGATCATTGCCTTCGGTCATCGTGTAGAGATCTCCGTTCCAGGAGAAGCAGAGTGTCCCGTTCCCGGCCACAGAGAGGAATCTCACCGGATTGTCTTTGAAATGAGTTAGTTGTCTCGCCTGATCCGGATTGTCGGTGGACGCTTTGTAGACGTTCAGCGTCCCGTCGGCTTCTGATATATAATAATAAGTCTTTCCGTCAGCCGCAAAGACCGGATTCCTGTCCTCCCCGACGAAAGAGGTCAGCTTCGTGAATGTCCCGTCACCGGTGACACGGAATCTGTCCCCCTGTCCGGATGCTGGCCTGTACAGCCAGATGTCTCTGGTGACCGATGACTGGTGATGCTTGCGGAGCGGATCCTCATAGCCTTTGTAGTCCTCGTAGATGACATCTCCGGAGTTGTTGACACTCATCGCCATAAGCGGCAGGGAAGTGACCAGCAGCGGCCTTCCGCCATTCTCGCCGATCTGCCAGATCTGCGGGCTGCCCGGGAACCCTCCGTAAAGTGCGTCCTGCTGGATGCCGGCCTGGAACAGAACCCTGCCGTCGCCGAGGACACAAAGCGGAGTCTCGTTGCCCGGATAATCCGTCAGCCTCTTAGGAACTCCACCTTCGGCGGATGTGATGAATATGTCCTTGGAGCCTGCCCGGTATGAGGAGAAGACGATTTTCTCCCCGTCAGGAGTCCAGATAGGATCTGAGTCGTAGGCTTGGTTCGTGGTGATCTGAAGAGCCCTTCCACCGTTGACATCCACTGTGAAGATGTCTCCCTTGTAGCAGAACGCCACTTTACCGCCATCGGGAGAGATGGCGCTTTTCCTGAGCCACTTAGGGGTCTCCTGGGCTGTCATTGCCGTGGCTGTGGCCAAAATGGCCGCCGCCAGAATCATTGTTCTTCTCATGAGCATATTCATAAAAATTTGCCGGCAGATACTGCCTGTGATAAATCTTGTTCAGCATTCGGGGAGCGATTGTCCGCACACCCGGCGTGACTATTTGACAAATGTATCAATTTTTACCGAATTTTTTACTTATTTTTGCGTCCGCTAGAATTAATATTCCTTAATTATATGAAAAGAATAGATTGTTTTGTTCCCTTTGTCAGCGAAGACCAGGTCGCTGTGACCGCGGCCAACCTCCGCGCGGAGGCTGAGGTCGCCAAGGTTGAGTTTATTGACGCGACTATATTCAAAAGCACCGCCAGTGTCAGAAAAATCGCCCAGGCCGCGACCGCTCCTTTCACGATGATTTACACCAAGACGACTGAACTCAGTTTCGGACAGTTCGCCCTTGAGCGTTTCCTTTCCATCGCTGAGGACTCTTCCGCCGCGATGGTTTACGCCGATCATTTCAATGAGGTGGACGGTAACCGTGCCTTCGCTCCTGTCATTGACTGCCAGCTGGGGGCGCTTCGTGATGACTTCGACTTCGGCTCAGTGATGATTTACAGAACCTCAGCCCTCAAGGAAGCCGTGGCAAGGATGAATGTTGACTATGAATATGCCGGCCTGTATGATCTTCGTCTGAAGGTCTCTCAGAAAGGAAGCCTTGTGCATATCAATGAATATCTCTACTACGAGATCGAGACTGACACCCGCAAGTCTGGAGAGAAGCTCTTCGATTATGTCGACCCGAAGAACCGTGCCGTGCAGATCGAGATGGAAAAAGCTTGCACCCAGCATCTTAAGGATGTCGGAGGCTACCTTGAACCGAAATTCAAGCACATCGAATTCTCGGATGATTCCTTTGAATATGAAGCCTCGGTCGTCATCCCTTGCAAGAATAGGGTGCGCACGATAGCTGATGCCTTGACTTCCGCGTTGAATCAGAAAACGTCATTTAAGTATAACGTAATTGTGGTCGATGACAACTCAACTGACGGGACCGTTGATGTGATCAAGAAGTTTATTGATGACCCCAAACTCGTCTACATCGCTCAGGATAAGAGTTATCATGCCATCGGCGGTAACTGGAACGCTGCCCTGCACCATCCGAAGTGTGGCAAGTTCGCCATCCAGCTTGACTCTGACGACGTCTATTATGACGAGAACACCGTCCAGAAGTTCGTGGATGCCTTCTATGCCCAGAACTGCGCGATGGTTGTTGGTACCTATAGAATGACCAATTTCAAGATGGAGACTTTGCCTCCAGGTATCATCGATCATCGTGAGTGGACACCTGAGAACGGCCGCAACAACGCCCTCCGCATCAACGGGCTCGGCGCTCCGCGTGGGTTCTATGTGCCTATGCTTCGCACGATCAACTTCCCTACGACCAAGTACGGTGAGGATTATGCGGTGGGACTTCGTGTCTCCAGAGAGTACCAGATAGGCAGGATTTACGATGTTGTCTATAACTGCCGTCGTTGGGACGACAATTCCGATGCTTCGCTCGATATAGACAAAGTAAACGCTAACAACCTGTATAAGGATAGGATACGTACTTGGGAGCTTCAGGCAAGAATTAAGATGAACAAAAAAAGTTAAAAATTTTTGCGAAAAAGTTTGCAGGTTCAAAAATAATGTCTACCTTTGCATTCCCGTTCGGAACGAAACACAAACGATCTGAACAGGAATGCAAAGCAAGTTCATTGAAAAGACTGAA
>DJRG01000056.1 GCA_002438845.1 Bacteroidales bacterium UBA6366 | reverse complement strand
AGGATGGAGGTCAAGGATTGCATCAGTTATCTGAGGCTTGTCGCATCGGATGATGACCTTGCATTCGAGCGGGTGATCAACACTCCGTCCAGAAAGGTCGGCAAGGTTACGCTCGAACTCATCACGGCTTACGCTTCTCAGGAAGGGACAACTCTCTATCAGGCACTTAAGAACCACATCGAAGATCCGAAACTGAACCGTGACGCGCTTCACGAGTTCGTGGCGCTGATCGAGGAATGCCGCTCAAGGGCATATTCAATGGGAGTCTGCTCGATGCTTGAATATATTCTCGAAAAGACCGGCCTGAAGCAGGAATATCGCGACGACAATGACGAGCAGCGTCTGGAGAACATCACGGAACTTGTTGATTCCATAAGGCTTTACGAAAGCGAACACACTGAGTGGGAACAGCTGCCGCTGTACGACTATCTTCAGGACATCGCCCTCTACACCAACGCCGACTACCGGAAAGAGACTAACAAGGTCAGGCTCATGACCATCCATCAGAGCAAGGGGCTGGAGTTTCCGTACGTCTTCATCATCGGTCTGAGCGATGGGATATTCCCGAACGCAAGAAGCATCCGCGAGCGCAAGAGAACTGCTCTTGAGGAGGAGCGGAGGCTGATGTATGTCGCGGCGACGAGAGCCGAGAAGTGCCTGTTCCTGACCGAATCTGAAGGCTATGATGTCCAGGCCCAGCAGCAGAAGCTTCCGTCAAGGTTCATCGCTGAGATAAAGCGCGACCTCTTCGTCACGGAAGGTGCCATGGATGAGGCTCTTTGGCGAAGGCTTCAAGAGCAAATTGCCAACGAGAACCTGGACGAGACGGACGACAGGCCTGAAGACGTGGACAGAGCCGACAGTATCACCGTCGGAGACACCGTGTTCCACAAAATTTTCGGCCAAGGCGAAGTCCTTGAGATCACCGACACAGGTTCCTGCAAGGTCCGCTTCGCTGACGGCAAGATCCGTTTCCTCCGCAGCACATACCTGAGCCGCCTCGCACTATAAATGTAAAAAGTCACTACATCGAGTCGTTTCTTGCAAATCATAAAATCAAATCCTAAATTTGCAAGAAACCAGTGTGTGTGTTCTAAGAAGAAGCCATCAGTGTAGTTATCCGCCCCCAGTAACTGTTTGATGGAATGCTGATAAAAACCGAGGGGTAAAGCGGAGAGCCTTACGGCTCAGAGTCGCGAATGACCACAGAAATCACCCTAAAGACGTCTGTAGTGGCTTCGCACTCTCTCAACCTTGCCAAAACGCACTCGCCTGTAGGCTCGTACCCTGACAAGTCTGATAATCCCCACCTCAATGGCGACTATCACAAGATATTGGCTTGTTCTCATTTGGCTAAATGATATAATAATGAAAAAGTTGAGAGAACAGCCGTCCTTGTTTTGTAGTACCCCCTCGGTATGTGACAATAAAAACAAAAAGCAAGCATCCCTTTTAGGGAAAAGATGCTTGCTTTTACTTTCCTTTTTCCAAATATCATTAGCCATTGCAAATTTAAGGATGTTTTTTCATTTTGTCAAGAGAATTCGAAAGAAAGAATGATATTCTTTGGTCACTTTCTTGATTATTGTGGTGTCTTTGGGAAGATTCACTCTGAAATTGTTTCTTTCTTGTGCGGCTGGAGTGAAAATCGAAGATTTTTATGTAAGTTTGTGGCTGCAATGGTTCGAATGGACATTGTGGAAATATAATAACTAGCACAAGCTATTTATTCGGTTGCCTGAAACCTGAGAAATTTCAAAAACCAACACCGGATAAGTCAGTAAGTGCCTGCGCTTTGGCGTAGGTAAGACTTATTCAGTTGGTAGGTGTATCTCAGGACCTCAGGCGTGGGTAAGAATTACCTGCGCCTTATGTGTCCTTGGAAATTCCTCCTCGAATAAGTCGCCTGTGCCCAACGAAAGCGCAGAATGGCCACCCAGATCAAGTCCAAGGAACGGGTGTCGGCTCACGGTGAGGTGTTCACGAATCTCCGTGAGGTGAATGCGATGCTCGACCTTGTGAAGCCGGAGACGGAGCGGATCGACTCCCGTTTCCTGGAGCCAGCGTGCGGTGACGGGAACTTCCTCATCGAGATTCTCAGCCGCAAGCTCGCGGTCTGCGAGGCCCGCGTCAAAGCCCGGCAATATTCCCAGATCCAGTACGAGCATGACGCCGTCTGGGCAGTCTCCTGCATCTACGGCATCGAGATCCTCTCCGACAACACAACAGCCTGCCGGGAAAGGCTCCTTAACCACTTCACGCAGCAGTACCGGAGGCTTTTCAAATCCAAGTGCAAAGACTCCTGCATCGAGTCCGTCCGCTACATCCTATCCAAAAACATCATACACGGCGACGCCCTCACCTACAGGCGCGCGGACAAGCCCGACGAATGGATACACATCAGCGAATGGAGTTTCATAGGAGGCGACAAAGTCAACCGGCGCGACTACGAATTCTCCTACCTGGTCGGTGAATATGAAAGCGACGGACTCTTCTCGGACATCCCGGTGGAAACATTCGCTCCCGTTCATTTCTTGAATATAAACGCGCAGACCTATGGCGACAAACAGCTATAATCCCGACGTCCTCAATTGCCTGGCGAACCTGAGCAACGACGAGGTCTTCACCCCGCCTGAACTGGCGAACCGCATCCTCGACCTTCTCCCGCTGGAACTCTTCCGGAGTCCGGACACAAAGTTTCTGGATCCGTTCAGCAAGAGCGGAGTCTTCCTCCGCGAGATAGTCAAGCGGCTGGACAAAGGGTTGGAAAGGAATATCCCCGATCGCCAGAGCCGGATCGATCATATTCTTCACAATCAGGTCTTTGGCATCGCCGTCACAGAGCTGACATCCTATCTTTCCCGCCGCTCGCTCTACTGCTCAAGATTCGCCAACGGGGATTTCAGCGTCTCCCGGTTCGACACGGAAGGCGGGAATATTCTTTACTCCAACCGTTCTCACGCATGGGAGAGCGGCAGATGCAAGTACTGCGGTGCATCCCAGGCTGTCTATGGCCGAGGCTCCGAGGCGGAGCAGTACGCCTACATGTTCATCCACACTGAAAATCCATCTCAATTCTTTGGAAATATGAAGTTTGACGTAATCATAGGAAACCCGCCCTATCAACTGAGCGATGGTGGAGCGCAGGCCAGCGCGATGCCAATATACAATCTTTTTGTCAATCAGGCCATGAGATTGAAGCCCAGATATTTGTCGATGATTATTCCGGCACGTTGGTATGGAGGTGGCCGCGGACTTGACGAGTTTCGGTCGTCTATGATCGGGGATAAGCGCATAAGAGTATTGCACGACTTCCTTAACGCCTCAGATTGTTTCGGTACAGGTGTGGAAATCAAGGGCGGGGTATGTTATTTCTTATGGGATAGGGATGACGAGGGAATGTGCAGGATCTTTACACATAACGGTGATTCTGTGAAAGAACAGCCGGAACGCTATCTGAAAGAGAAAAACAGCGATGTGTTTATTCGATACTCTGAAGGAGTTTCTGTTTATCATAAAATTGAGGCTTTCAAAGAGAAAACGATGGATGCATTAGTTAGTTCTCAGAAGCCATTTGGATTACGCACATTTGTCAGGGGGACACAGACAAAAACCCAAGATAGTGTAATATTATTCGAACGGGGTGGTAAGTCTTATATAAATCGTAACGAGATAATTATTCATCGGGATTGGATAGACAAGCCTAAGGTTTATATATCGGCCGCATATAATGCTGGAGATACTTACCCGCATCAAATACTTGGAAAACCGATAGTTGGTGAATCTGGTTCTTGTTGCACCGAGACCTATGTGGTAATAGGACCATTTGATAGCACTGAAGAATCTGGAAATGTGGTCTCATATATTAAGACAAAGTTATTCCGTTTTTTAGTAATGCTTAAGAAATCCTCTCAGCACGCTGCTTCTCAAGTATATTCCTTTGTCCCGATCCAAGACTTCTCGCACCCGTGGACCGATGAGATGCTGTACAAGAAGTACGGACTCGACAAAGATGAGATCGCGTTCATCGAATCCATGATCCGACCGATGGAATAGCCCCTATGTTAGATTCACGAACATATTCACGAATATAATTGCAAAGATGGCGGCAAAAGATCTACTCCGTGGCAGGGTCGCAGCGGCCCCTACCATCTATGCCTATGA
>DJRG01000028.1 GCA_002438845.1 Bacteroidales bacterium UBA6366 | reverse complement strand
CGCTGATCTTCGGCATCGTCTTTTTCGTGCTGGCCAAGTGGGGCTTTCCTATGATCACCGGCTCGGTCGAGAAGAGGGCGCAGAGGATCAATGATTCCATCAAGGAGGCGAAGGAGGCGGAGGAGAGACTCCGCAATCTTGCCGAGGAACAGTCCCGGATGATCGAGGAGACCAGGCAGGAGCAGAGCAGGATCCTGAAAGAGGCCGCGGCCTCAAGGGACAGCATCGTCGAGCAGGCGAAGGTGCAGGCTCGGGAGGAGGCCACCAGAATTCTGGATCACGCACGTACCCAGATAGCAGCCGAGAAGGAGAGCGCTTTGCGGGATGTCCGCAAGGAGGTAGCCATGCTTTCGGTTAGCGTGGCGGAGAAGGTGCTGAAAAAGAGTCTTTCCGACGTCGACGGGCAGTCCGCTCTTGTGGATAGGCTGGTGGATGAGGTTTCCTCGTCTAAGGACTTGAAGAATTGATGTCGGTTCAGGTCGCTGAGCTTGTGGTTCGACTAAGCTCACCAACCATCGAAGCGACCTTAATTAAGGATTTGCAATGAACACAGGAATTATCGCGACACGTTATGCCACCGCACTGCTGAAGCTGGTCGATGAGACTGGCTCCGGCGAGGTGGTTGCGGCTCAGGTGCAGGTCATTGAGAAGGCTCTCGGCGAGTTGCCTGATTTTCGGCGTGCCGTGGATGATCCGGCTATCGCTCCGGTGAAGAAGCTTGAACTCTTCGAGGCAGCGCTCACATCGGTCGCTGAGCCTGCCGAAGCGATCGGCCTTGCACCTGAACTGCGAAAGTTCCTTGAACTCCTGCTCCATAACGGCCGCATCGGCGACGTGCGCTTGATTCTCTCGACATTCATCACTGAATATTACCGCTCACGTCACATCAAACACGCCCGGCTTGTGGTCGCTGACCCCGCACTGCTGGACCCAGTCGAACCACCGACCCTGGAGTCTCGCCTGCGTGAGCTGATCGAAAAGCGGACCGGCTGCAGACTGATCCTCAAGACCGAGGTCAACCCGTCCCTGATAGGCGGTTTCGTCTTCGAGGTAGAGGACACCATTTTGGATGCAAGTGTTTCCCGCCAGCTTGACATCATCCGGCGTCAATTCATTGAAAAGAACAGAAGAATAGTTTAGTATGGACAACATAAAACCAAGTGAAATCTCCCAGGTCCTTCTGGAGCAGCTGAAGGACATCGACACCTCCCTCCAGTTTGAGGAAATCGGCAAAGTCTTGCAGGTCAGTGACGGTGTGGCCAGAATGTATGGCCTGACCAATGCCGAGGCCGGAGAGTTGCTCGAATTCGAGAGCGGCGTCATGGGCGTTGTGATGAACCTTGAGCAGGACAATGTGGGTGCTGTGCTTCTCGGTCCGACTGATGAGATCAAGGAAGGAATGACAGTCCGCAGAACGGGACGTATCGCCTCGATCAAGGTCGGTGAGAAGATGCTCGGAAGGGTAGTCGATCCGCTTGGCGTGCCTCTTGACGGCCTTGGGAAGATCGAAGGTGACCTTACGGAAATGCCTCTTGAGCGCAAGGCTCCGGGAGTGATCTTCCGCCAGCCTGTAACCGAGCCTCTCCAGACAGGTCTCAAGGCGATTGATGCGATGATCCCTATCGGCCGCGGCCAGAGGGAACTCATCATCGGTGACCGTCAGACCGGAAAGACCGCCATCGCCATCGACACGATCATCAACCAACGTTCCAACTATGAGGCCGGGAAGCCTGTCTATTGCATCTATGTGGCCATAGGACAGAAAGGTTCCACTGTGGCGAACATCGTTGAGACCCTGCGTGCAAAGGGAGCGATGGACTATACTGTAGTCATCGCCGCCACCGCCGCTGATCCCGCTGCCCTGCAATATTTCGCACCGTTCGCCGGTGCCGCTGTCGGGGAATATTTCCGTGACACAGGCCGTTCCGCCCTGGTTGTCTATGACGACCTTTCAAAGCAGGCGGTGGCTTACCGTGAGGTTTCCTTGATCCTGCGTCGTCCTTCCGGACGTGAGGCCTACCCTGGCGATGTCTTCTACCTCCACTCAAGACTTCTGGAGAGAGCCGCGAAGATCATTGACCAGCAAGAGGTTGCCGAGCAGATGAATGACCTTCCGGATTCATTGAAGGGCAAGGTCAAGGCCGGTGGCTCGCTCACGGCTCTGCCTATCATCGAGACCCAGGCCGGTGACGTGTCCGCTTATATTCCTACAAATGTGATCTCCATCACAGATGGTCAGATCTATCTTGAGTCAGGATTGTTCAACCAGGGACAGCGTCCTGCCATCAATGTCGGAATCTCCGTGTCCCGTGTCGGTGGCGCCGCGCAGGTGAAGTCCATGAAGAAAGTGGCTGGTACTCTTAAGATTGATCAGGCACAGTTCAATGAGCTTGAATCTTTCTCGAAATTCTCTTCGGACATGGACAAGGTGACGGCCATGGCTTTGGACAAGGGACGCAAGAACAACAAGCTGCTGATTCAGCAGCAATATTCACCGATGCCGGTAGGGGAGCAGGTGGCGATTCTCTATTGTGGAACGCACGCTCTCATGAGTGAGATTTCTATCGATCAGGTGGCGGAGTTCCAGTCTGATTTCCTGACCAGGATGAGGGCCGCGCATCAGAAGGATGTTCTGGATCCTCTGACGGAGGGGAAGATTGATGAGACCATCACCGGGATCATAGAGAGTGAGGCGGCCGCTGTCGTGAAATCTATTTTGGCACAGGGCGCCAAAGCATAAATATTCATAAAGTCAGATGGCATCTCTAAAGGAAATCAAGGATAGGATCGCTTCGGTGAGCGGCACGCTGAAGATCACTTCGGCGATGAAGATGGTCGCGTCCGCCAAGTTGCACAAGGCGCAGCAGGCCATCGGGAATATGCTTCCGTACGAGAAGCGTCTGCATGGCATGCTCATCGACCTGATGGGTTCTGTGAATATCTCCGCGTCGGACTCATATTCATTAATGGCGGATAGAGAGGTGCGGAAGGTAGCGATCGTCGCCTTCGCCTCCAACTCCTCTCTCTGCGGTGCGTTCAATTCCAACGCCATCCGGGAGGCCACGGCGGTGATCAATGAATATCGTGCCTCAGGGATCCGGGATGCCGACATCACTGTCTATTCCGTCGGCCGCAAGATGGCGGAGGCGATGAGGAAACTTGGCTTCCCAAGTCCTTCGGACTTCACAAAGGTGTCGGAATCTCCGTCCTATGAGACGGCTTCGGCTTTGGCGCAGGAACTGCTGGACGGATTTGTCTCCGGCCGTTTCGACAAGGTGGAACTGGTTTATAATCACTATAAATCCACCTCTTCGCAACCTACAACACGGCAGACCTATCTGCCTCTGTCTCTTGCCGACGCCACCGCCGATCTTCACGCCGGTAAGGTCGCTGAGCCTGTCGAAGCGACTGTGTCTGCCGAGGCTCCCGACATGATCATAGAACCCTCTCCAGAAGCCCTCGTTCAGGTTCTTCTCCCGAAAGTTGTCCGTCTTCGCGTTTTCGCAACCCTGCTGGACAGCGCCGCCGCCGAGCACGCCGCCCGCACCGTAGCGATGCAACTCGCCACCGACAACGGCAACGACCTCCTTCAGGAACTCACCCTTGAGTACAATAAAGGCCGCCAGCAAAAGATCACCTCAGAGATCCTCGACCTCGTCGGCGGCTCTTTGCAGTAGCTTCGTACTCTTTCAACCTTGCCGAAGCGGATGCGTTTGTACGCCTTCACCCGCACAAGTCTGATTATTTCGACTTTAATGGAGATGTGAAAGAAGATTTGAATTGTTCTCTTTTTCATTGAATTATTATAACTTGGCGTAGAACAATCGGCTCCCTCTCAGTTACCTACCCCCTCGGTGATTTTCAAAAAACGGACCTCTGTTTAGGGACAGAAGCCCGTTTTTATTTTACCAAGTCACAATTCAATGACATTGCAATGATAATGAATGTTTCGGATAACCAAACCTTTTTTTGTGTGTTATTTCAGGAATTTTGTATATTGGACTGTGAAATGATCCATGATTATGAGGAATGATCTTAAATTTCTGATTATCAGCTTTGTATTGATATTGTTGGCTAATGGGTCCATTGCCCGGACATATTCAAGTAAGGTGGTTCTGGGTGATGAGAGGTTCGAGGAGTATCTGCCGCTGCTGAAAGGAAAACGTGTGGCGGTGTTCTGCAATCAGACGGGAATTGTCGGAGACAAGGTGACCGGCTCCAAGCTGGCTGACGCGCTTGCTGAGCATGGCGGGTGTTTCCCTGCTATTGATGAGATCTCCCTTATTCCGTTTCTTGAGCCGTCCGAGCCGGGCGGAAAGATCGAGTACGGCCAGCACATAGTCGATGCGTTGATTGAGAAAGGCGTGGATGTCAGTGCTATATTCTCTCCGGAGCATGGCTTTCGAGGCAATGCTGATGCCGGCGAGCACGTCGGCAGCAGTGTGGATGAAAAGACCGGAGTGGAGATCCTGTCGCTTTACGAGAAAGGTTCCAGGATTCCAGGCAAGGAGAAAACCAACAAATTTGACGTGCTGGTGATTGACATTCAAGATGTAGGGTTGAGGTACTACACTTATTACATCACAATGCATCATCTGATGGAAGCCTGCGCACGTGACGGAAAACAGGTGGTCATCCTTGATCGCCCGAACCCGAACGGTTTCTATGTCGATGGCCCGGTGCTTGACATGAAGTTCAAGTCTGGTGTGGGCTGGCTGCCGATCCCGACAGTCCACGGGATGACGCTCGGGGAGCTGGCCTTGATGATCAACGGCGAGAAATGGCTGGAGAACGGCTCTTGCGACCTGACCGTGATTCCGTGCCTGAATTACACTCATCAGACCCGCTACAGTCTCATACTGCCGCCCTCGCCGAACATCAAGGACATGAGGGCTGTGTATCTATATTCATCAACCTGCTACTTCGAAGGAACTGTGGTCAGCCTCGGCCGCGGCACCCAGTTCCCGTTCGAGACTTACGGGCATCCGGCGATGACGGGATATTCATTCTCCTTCATCCCGAGGAGCATCCCTGGGGCGAAGAGCCCGCAGTTCGTGGATGAGGAATGCCATGGCGTTGACCTTCGCCGCAAGCCGCTCGCCGACATCTGGCGGGAAAAGGTCAATCTTGAATATGTCATCGACGCTTACCGGAATCTGAATATGGGCGATAAATTTTTCGGCAAGAACAACTTCTTCGAGCTTCTCGCCGGCGTGGACTGGTTCCGCGCGATGATCGAGTCCGGCTCCTCCGCCGCTGAAATCTCCGCTCGCTGGGTCTCCGATGTAGAAGCCTTTAAGGCCCGCCGTGTGCCTTACCTGCTCTATCCGGAGTAATAACTCTTGACTATCAGGGCCGCTGAGCCTGTTGAAGCGCCCGGCTAAACACATGCTTTTGGACTTGATCCCAAAAAACCGAAGCGAGGTTCTCACCCGGCTTCGGCTTATCTTATTCAATACTTATGAAATAACTATTGAGTCAGTTTTTGGTTTATGAGTAAAAATATTTATGTCGATTACCCATTATGCCATTTCCGTGCCAAACTCCTCCGTCCCGACATAATTGACGTAGTTTCTCCACTTGTCGATCATGGCGGTCATGTCTTCTGGAAGCCGGGAGTCGAACTGGATCCATTTGCCGGTGCCTGGGTGGACGAAGCCGAGAGTCTTGGCGTGAAGGGCTTGGCGAGGGCAGAGCTCGAAGCAGTTCTGGATGAACTGGCGGTACTTGGCGTAGATTGTGCCTTTGCGGATCTCTGAGCCGCCGTAACGCTCGTCGTTGAACAGCGGATGGCCGATGTGGCTCATGTGGACCCTGATCTGGTGCGTGCGCCCGGTCTCCAGTCTGCACTCGACAACGGTCACGTAACCAAATCTTTCCAGCACCTTGTAGTGCGTGACAGCGTGCTTGCCATGGTCATCATCTCCAGTGTAAACCCTGAACCTCAGCCGGTCGTTAGGATCACGCCCGATGTTCCCGTCAATCGTCCCCTCGTCCTCCTTGATGTTGCCCCAGACAACGGCCACGTACCGCCTCTCGATTGAATGCTCGAAGAACTGGCGGGCCAGATCCAGCTGGGTCTCGTCGTTTTTGGCCACGACAAGTAGTCCGGAGGTGTCCTTGTCGATTCTGTGCACAAGGATGCCCATCCTCTCGTCCGCGGCCTCAGGGCCCTGGGATATTCCCAAATGATAGGAGAGAGCGTTGATGAGGGTTCCTTCGAAGTGCCCGTGCCCTGGGTGGACGACCATCCCGGCGGCCTTGTTGACGACGAGGAGGTCATTGTCCTCGTAGACTATGTTCAATGGAATGTCCTGCGGAAGAATCTCAAGGCCACGGCGGCGGTACGGCATCACGAACCGGATTACATCTCCCGGCCTGATGATCAGGTTCGCTTTCGCGACCTTGTCATTCACCCGTACGTAGCCTTCCTTTATGGCGCACTGAACCCTGTGCCGGGAAGTGTCCTCCAGATGCGTGGCCATGTACTTGTCCACACGCATGGGGGTCTGTCCGACATCGACATTGAGCCGGAAATGCTCGAACATTCCCTGCTCCTCGTCCTCTACATTTTCTTCCTGGTCGTTGTAAAGTCTCTCCTCGTCCACTTTATTCGTCTTTCTTGTCCAATGATAGGTAAAGGGTCACGTCAGACCCCATGAGAATCGGATTGCCGGAAGCCTCCGGAGTCTGTCTGGTCACAGAGGCGTTCAGAGAGTCGTTGTAGTTACGGACGCTCCTGTCGAACACAAGACGGCCGATGTTCAATGAGTTGTCATGCACGACATCGACTGCCCTGAGGTATTTCTGCCCCTTGACATCAGGAATGTAGGTCAGGTTGTCCTCCGGGTTGAGCCCGACTTCCAGATTGATCTCGGAACCGGTCTCTATCTGCCTTCCAGGCCTTATCTCACGGTTCCGGTAGATTTGCCTCAGCACATTGTTGGTCGCTATGTCGTCGACGTAGATCAATTTGCCTAAAGCCAGACCCCGTGAGCTGAGTTCGGCCTTGGCCTGACGCATTGAGTAGCCGACAAGATTCGGCATGCTGACTTTCTTGGCGTTCTTGGCATTGATCGTGAGGAGAATCCTGCGGCCTTTCTTGACTCTGGAGCCTGCTTTGGGATTCTGGCTGTAGACTGCGCCCTTCTCCATCTTCCTGACGAAAATCGAGTCGATCACCTCGGTTCTCAGCTTCAGTCTGGCGGCCTCATGCCTCGCCTCGTCAAGGCTCATGCTTGTGAAATCCGGGACCTCGATGGTCTTGTTGTGGTTTGTGATCGTGCTCAGAAGAATCGAGTTGAAGATTATCAAAACCGTGAAAAACAGCACCGCAAGGATGATGTTCTTCACAATCCAGTTTCCGAAGAAACCCTTTTTGTCTGTTTTATCCGCCATATTCGTAAATTACTTTCCACCTGTGAAGAGCAAGTCGAACGCACCTTCTCCAAGCAGGGCTAACCCTATGATTATTATGATGATTCCCGCTATTCTGTTCATCCACATGATCTTTTTCATGTCAAAAGCCTTTCTCCAATTGCTGAAGAACCATGAGAAGAAGAACCAGTAGGCGATTGATCCTCCGGCCACTGCAAGTATGATCGGGTAGATCCTGAAGCTTCTGTCGGACACATCCACCTGAAAGAAAGCGAACAGGGCGAACATCACGAGTATCGCCCCCGGATTGGAGATCGTGGTGGCGACTGCCTGGAGGAAATCCTTCGGTGATGCTCCGCGTGCCTTGACATCGCCCGGCTCCATCTTCCTGAAAGGATCCTTGAAGGCCATTGAATATCCCAGCAAGGCGATCACCGGACCGCCGATCAGGAATATTATAGATTCGTAGGTGTTGATGAAATTCTGGGCGAAAGCCCAGGCGAAGATCGAGATTATGGCGTAGGCTGTGTCGACAAGCGATGCTCCGAGACCGGTCGTGAAACCGGCCTTATGCCCGTAACAGATGGACTTCTGAAGCACGATAATCGCCACCGGCCCGAGCGGGGCCGACGCGCAGATGCCGATTATGAACGCTTTCAGAATCTCCAACAGCATAGGCAGCCATTATTTTGCTCTCATGAATATCTGTACAGGGCATCCGTGCAGATCGAAATGCTCCCTCAGCTTGTTCTCAAGGAATCTCTTGTACGGTTCCTTGACGTATTGCGGCAGGTTGCAGAAGAACGCGAATGCCGGGAACCTTGTCGGCAGCTGGGTCACGTACTTGATCTTCACGTATTTACCCTTCCATGCAGGAGGTGGGTAGTTTTCTATCTCAGGCAGCAGGGCCTCGTTCAGCCTTGCGGTCGAAATCTTGCTGGAATAGTTCTCGTAGACATGCTCGGCGGCGTCCAGCACATCCATGATCCTCTGTTTCTTTGTGACGGAGGTGAATATGATCGGCACGTCATCGAAAGGAGCTATGCGGCGGCGAAGCGAGGCTTCATATTCCTTCATAGTGTTGCTGTCTTTGAGGAAGAGGTCCCATTTGTTGACCACCAGCACGCAGGCCTTGCGGTTGCGGACGATGAGGTTGAAGATGCTCATGTCCTGAGCCTCCATTCCGCTGTTGGCGTCGATCATCAGGATGCAGACATCCGAATGCTCGATCGCCCGGATGGAACGGATGACGGAATAGAACTCAAGATCTTCGTTGACCTTGGCCTTTCTTCGCATTCCGGCCGTGTCCACGAGCATGAACTCGTGGCCGAATTTGTTGTAAAGAGTCGATATGGAGTCTCTTGTCGTTCCGGCGACCGGGGTCACGATGTTCCGGTCCTCTCCGAGGAGGGCGTTGGTCAAGGATGACTTGCCGACATTCGGCTTCCCGACGATCGCAATGTGAGGAAGGTCCGGACGGTCATCGTCCTGCTGGGCCTTCTCTTCCGGAAGAACCTTGAGGACCTCGTCCAGAAGATCGCCCGTTCCGCTTCCGTTCGCGGCTGATGTGGCCCAGATCTCCCCCAGTCCCAGTGAGTAGAACTGGTAGGCGTCGAACATCTTCTCTCCGGAGTCTACCTTGTTGACACACAACAAGACAGGCTTCTTGCTCCGGCGGAGGATGTCCGCTATCTCGGCGTCGTAGTCCGTGATGCCGGCGGCGGCCTCGACCATGAATATCACAGCGTCAGCCTCTTCGATGGCGATCACTACCTGCTTGCGGATGGCCTCTTCGAACACATCGTCCGAGTTGGTTGTCCAACCTCCCGTGTCCACCACGGAGAACTCCTTGCCGCACCATTCGCATTTGCCGTAGTGGCGGTCTCTTGTCACGCCGGCGGTCTCGTCAACGATGGCCTGGCGCATTCCGACAAGTCTGTTGAAAAGTGTGGACTTGCCAACGTTCGGGCGTCCCACAATGGCTACTAAACTCATAAATATTCCTTTACATCTTAATGGTTAAACACTTTCCGCGGTTCTACTTCTTCGGCTTCCTGCCGCCGAACTCATATTCATAGAACCCGCATCCTGTGCAGGCATCACTGTAGGAACCGGTGCAGGAAGCGTTCTTTGAGGGCTTCTTCTTGGAGAAAATTTCCTCGTCCTGCTCCCTCATGCACTTGATTCCCAACTTCCGCATGTTCTCGTTGCGGCTGATCTCGGTCTCAGGAAACTTGCCGTTCTTCCGGAATATGATGTTGAAACACATTCCGATGACCCCGATTCCGAGGAGGATTATCGCCGCGAGAACTGTTTTCATATATTCCTAAAAAATAAATTCCGTGCTGATAGGCTCGTAGTTGTAGACCTTGCGGATGATGGCCGCGAAGGTCTCCGCCATCGAGACCACTCTTATCTTGCTGGTGTCGGCGCCTTCCTTTAGCGGGATGGTGTCGGTGACGAACACTTCCTTCAGGCAGGAATTGTTGATCCTGTCGTAGGCGGGACCTGAAAGCACAGCGTGGGTGGCGCAGGCCCTGACGCTGGTGGCGCCTTTCTCCATCAGCACCTCGGCGGCTTTCACGAGGGTTCCGGCCGTGTCGATAAGGTCGTCGACGATCACCACGTTCTTTCCCTCGACTTCTCCGATGGCGGTGATTGAGGCCACCACGTTAGCCCTTTCGCGGGACTTGTGGCAGATGATCACCGGGCATGCGAGTTCCTTGGCGTAGGCGTTCGCCCTTTTCGCTCCGCCCATGTCAGGAGCGGCGATGGCGAGATTCTCGATGTTGAGGGACCTCAGGTAAGGGATGAAGACCTTGCTCGCGTAGATGTGGTCCACAGGCAGGTCGAAGAATCCCTGGATCTGGTCGGCGTGCAGGTCGCATGTCATGATCCTGTCGACTCCGGCGGCTGTCAGAAGATTGGCCACGAGCTTCGCTCCGATCGAAACACGCGGTTTGTCCTTGCGGTCCTGCCTGGCCCATCCGAAGTATGGCATCACCGCGATGACCTTGTCGGCCGAGGCTCTTTTGGCGGCGTCGATTGTCAGCAGAAGCTCCATCAGATTCTCCGTGGGTGGAAAAGTTGACTGCAGGATGAACACGGTCGCGCCTCTGACGCTGTCCGTGAAAGAGGGAACGAACTCTCCATCACTGAATTTGGTCACTTCGGAAGCCCCAAGATGATACTTTTCTCCTGTCTGAGCTCCGATGATGTTCAGTTCGTCAACAACTTTGCACGCAAAGTCTTTGGAGGCTCTGCAGGCAAACAATTCCATTCTGTGTTCCATGTGCATTAAACTATGCTATAAATTAATGTATTGTTGAATATAGTCCAATATCTCTTCCTTTCCGGCTCCGGTCTCGGCGCTGGATGCGAACATCGGCGGCAGCTCTTCCCAATCATCCGACAGGATCTCCTTGTCCCTCTCTATCTGGGCCTTGAGGGCGTTCGGACCAAGCTTGTCACCTTTTGTGAATATTATCGCGAACGGGATTCCGTTCTCTCCAAGCCCGGCCAGAAACTCTCTGTCGATCTTGGTGATGTCGTGCCGTGAGTCGATCAGGACAAAGAGCACCACCATCTCCTCGGATTTCTCGATGTAGTCGTTGATCATCATCCTGAGTTCCTCGCGTCCTTTCTGAGAGATCTTGGCGAAGCCGTAGCCCGGAAGATCGACAAGGTACCAACTGTCATTGATGATGAAGTGGTTGATCAGTTGGGTTTTCCCCGGTGTGGCTGAGGTCTTTGCAAGCTTGCGGTTGCCGCACAGCATGTTGATCAGCGATGACTTGCCGACATTTGAGCGTCCGATGAACGCGAACTCCGGCAGTCTGCGGGAGGGCTTTTGGCTGACTCTGGTGCAGCTGCCTGCGAA
>DJRG01000024.1 GCA_002438845.1 Bacteroidales bacterium UBA6366 | reverse complement strand
GCCCTTTCAGATCGGTCTCCGGTCTGTCAATGATCTTGTAGCCTTTCGGAACAAGGGCAGTCAGCGAAGGGAAACAAGGTACTATGCTGTGTCCGAAGAACTTGCCCCATTTGTAACCGTCACCGGTCGAGCCTGTTCCAGGATAAGAAAGCCCTCCCGTGGCGATGATCAATTTCGAGCATTCAAAAGTCTCACCATCAGCGCAGCGGATCGAGAAACCGGGCAGGATGTCCGTCACTTCGCGATCCGTAAGCAGTGTCACCCCGTGGCGCAGCACCACCTCAACGATAGTGTCCAGCACATCCGAGGCTCTGTGTGAATATGGAAACGCCCTGTCTCCTCTCTCGACAATGGTCTCCAGACCATTGCTTTCAAAGAAATATGTTGTCTTCCCCGGTGTGAATTCATAAAACGCCGGCTTCACGAAATTAGGATTCGTGCGGATATGCTGCGAGAACTCGTTCCAGTCCTTTAGGTTTGTGAAGTTGCACCGTCCCTTTCCCGTGAACAGGATCTTCCTGCCAGGCCGAGGCATCTTCTCCAAAACAGTGATCCGTGCTGAACTCCCGAGCGGTAGAGCCTTAGTGGCTCCGTAAGCGGCCATAAGCCCAGCCGCCCCGCCTCCGATGATGATAATGTCTGAATACATGGTGCAAAGTTAAAAAATTTTACTTATCTTTGCAGTCCATTTCCACGAGAAATGCAGCAAGCCACTTTAGCTCAGTCGGTAGAGCAGCGCATTCGTAACGCGCAGGTCGTCAGTTCGAGCCTGATGAGTGGCTCAGCAAAAGCGGGAAGTTCCGATTGGAACTTCCCGCTTTTGCTTTTACTACCGATTCAACCGGGTGCGAAAGGACAGGTTTTGCCCCCAAATCCAGTCTTTATACTGCTCTCGGGTGCAAAAGTCTTCATTCTGCACCCCATGCGTCTAAGAAACGTGAAAAATATAACCTGCATCAGATTTGTCTTTTATTTTCGAGTACAGATTTCTTTTGGAAGAAGGAGTGTACTGGAAGTACACGACTGATGAGAAAAGGAATCCGGGCCGAAAAGAATGAGAAAGATGATGCAGGTTATTATTTGAAGGTTTCTAAATTTCGTACAGGAAAAGCTTATGTGGTGTACGAACCGCCTCCTCGCAGCCATTTGGTACACCATGCAAGTCTTTCCGGTACAAAATCAATCCAGATCCTTGATCATGCGGTCGTAAAGGTGGCCGAAGAAGAGTATTTCGCCATCGGGGCAGAAACCGAGGGCGGAATAATAGGATTTGAGGCGGGGCTTGGACTTGTCAACGATGAGGCTTATGCGGGGGAATCCTTTCCTTCGGCCTTGCTCTATGCCATCAAGCATCAGGAGGTGGCCTATGCGGTCAGTCGAACCGGCATATTCATAAGCCTTTCCCCGGAACTCGGGAAGGATTGCCATGCTGTCGAGGTAGAACTCACCCGGGTAACATTCCGGTTCCGGGAGAGGAAAAGTTTCGTCGGCATATTCATTGTCAATGGATTCCGTCGAAGCATCGGGGGCCGCGGAATCGGTTTCCGGCACGACTCGCGGCGAACCATTCTCTGGCAGGGTGGAACCGTCGAAGATGGAATTCAGCAGCCCCCAGGTCAAGTCACGGAGCGGCAGGTAGTCATCTCCTGAATATGCCGTCAGCGAACCGACAGCCTTGCCGTCCACGCAGGCGACCCTCGTTCTGGTGTAGGAATACAATGTGTCCGGTCTGGCGCACACCTCTCCGAAAGCCACCACGGCTTCATGAACATTCAAGGATGCGGAGCCGATCTCTATCTTTGGATCGGCTTCGGCTCCTGAAAAAACCTCGTACCCCATGGCCGCAAGAACGTTCCTTGCTATAAACTCGCCGTCAGACGGCTTGGCGTCACGGATGGCGAAAGTCCCGGCGACAGATAAATCACTGATCATTAGACATTTACATTATTATCTTTAGTTGGCCTTAACCAAAGACAAGTTACTATTCACCTCAATATCAAACAAATACGCAGCAGCTAACGAAAACCGATAGTCCGGTCACTTCGACAGGCTCAGTGGCCTCGACCATCCCGGTCACTTCGACAGGCTCAGTGACCGGGACTGGCTCAGTGACCGGGACTGGCTCAGTGACCGGGATGGTTTGTCTTCTGAAAAAAACGCTAACTGATGAACTGAGTCTCAAGGGTCTTCAGTTTCGCGTCTGCGTCAGGACCTTTGGCTCCGAAGTAGAACTTGATCTTCGGCTCGGTGCCGGAAGGACGGACGGAAACGATGTCACCGGCCTCGTTGAAGAACTGGAGGACGTTGGACTTCTGGAGTCCGGTCTTCTCCGGCTCGTTGTAGTCGATGACCTTGATGACCTTCGAGCCGACAATCTCTGCTGGTGGGTTCTGCCTCAGGTCAGCCATGATCTTCTGGATCTCCTCCGCGCCGCTCTTGCCCTTGCGGACCAGAGACACAAGCGACTCCTTGCGGTAGCCATATTCAGAATAGATTCTCTGGAGCAACTGGTAGAGAGTCAGGCCCTGCTCAGCGGCCCAGGCGGCACACTCGGCGACCATGATGCAGGCCACAGGAGCGTCCTTGTCGCGCACGAACTCGCCGACATTGAAGCCGTAGCTTTCCTCGCCACCGCAGATGAACTCACCCTTGCCCTCGTTCTCGCGCACGATTTCCTCGATGTACTTGAATCCGGTCAGAACGTCATAGCACTTCACTCCAAAGCTGCGACCGATCTCGGCAATCAGTTCAGTGGTCACGATGGTCTTGGCGATGTACTTTGTAGGATTCAGTTTGCCGAGCTCCTTCCAACGGGTCAGGATGTAATATGTCAGGATGGAACCAGTCTGGTTGCCGTTCAGCTGAACCATCTTGCCATCGTTGTCACGGACAGCGATCCCAAGGCGGTCAGCGTCCGGATCGGAGGCCATCACGATGTCCGCGCCCTTCTTGTCGGCCATCTCAAGAGCCATCTTCATAGCGGCCGGCTCCTCCGGATTCGGAGAGACTACTGTCGGGAAGTCACCATCGCTGACATCCTGATCTGGCACATGGATGATGTTCTCGAAACCAAGGCGTTTGAGAGCCTCAGGAACGATGCGTACACCGGCTCCGTGAAGCGGAGTATATACAATCTTCAAGTCCTTGTGCTTCTCTCTGGCCTCTGGGCTGAGGGTAAGCGAAAGGATGTCAGAGATGTAAGCATCATCCATCGCCTTGCCCATCAACTCGACCTCACCGCAATGCTCTTTCTTCTCAAACATCACCTGAGACGGGTCGGTGATCTTGTTGACCTCGTCGATGATCTCCTGATCCACCGGTGCGACTATCTGCGCCCCATCAGACCAATAGACCTTGTACCCGTTATATTCCTTAGGATTGTGCGAGGCTGTCACCATCACACCTGCAACGGCTCCCATCTTGCGGATGGAGTAGCTCAGTTCCGGAGTAGGGCGCAGGTTGTCGAAGATGAACACATGCAATCCGTTGGCACTGAATATGTCAGCGGCAATCTTCGCGAACAGCTTTGAATTGTTGCGGCTGTCGTAAGAAATGCAGACGCGGATGTCGTCCCCGGAAACCTTCTTAAGAATATAGTTTGCCAGTCCCTGGGTCGCCATCCCCACAGTGTACTTGTTCATCCTGTTGGTCCCGACTCCCATGATGCCCCTGAGACCACCGGTTCCGAACTCCAAAGTCTTGTAAAACGCGTCCTCGAACCCCGCCGGATCATTGTTCCGCAGTTCAAGCACCTTCATCTTGGTCTCCTGATCGAAATCCCCTTCCAGCCATTTCCTGGCGTTCTCGTTGTAATCCTGTGCCATAGTATTCTTGTTTTATTATCTTGTCTTTTACCTTACGGATTGACCGTCAAACCATACAATTTACAAATTTACTCAAATTATTCGGCATCCCGAATGCAGGGCACGACAATCTTACACCTGCCACAAAAGGTTTGGGTATTTTCAGTAAAGAATGTCAACCTCTCACAAACCACGGGCACACTAAAATGCCTCCCACAGCATTCAGTCAGCGAACACTGTGGCTGACCCTCCCTCCGAATATGGGGGTCAGCCACACACTATGGCCTCTAACCAGTCCCAGAGCCACTCTTGCGTGCCCGTGGTTTGCAAAAATGTACCTCAACAATCAAAACAGCAGGGCCACTTGACCCTGCTGTCAGTCCCAATTGCAACACCTATATCGCACTCACGTGATTGACCACTCCATATCATTTGTACTTAACCTCCGCGACGGATGTATCATAAGTGAATTTGTTGATAGTCTGTCCATCTTTCAACCAATGTTCTGTCAGGTTTGGGTTTTGCGTGCAGTTCAATACCCATAACTTCAAGTTATAGTTCACATAAAGATACACCAATTGATTAGAAGAACAATACCAGCGCTCTAATGCTATGCAATTGCTTACATCAAGGCAAGCAAATTGGTTAAAAGCGCAACCTAATACATGTGATATTCAGGAATCTATACTGAGAAGACCAATGCCATGAAACTCATCGATGACGCTTGGGGAATGTTGAAAATGTGTATCTTTGCTATCTGTAGTTGACGAATATAATATTAGTACGTATGAAAGAGAAACTCTCCACACAATATAATGATGCTGTCAAGCAGATAAAAACCGCTATTTTACAGAGCCAAGCGAAAGCCTTGAAAGGTGTGAATCAGGAGCAACTGGCTTTGTATTATGGCATCGGGCGGTTCATTTCCTATAATAGTCGAGAGGGGTTCTGGGGAAAGGGGGCTATTGCGACAATCAGTGAACAATTACGTCGTGAGATACCTGGCCTGAGAGGATTCTCTCCATCAAATCTAAAGTCGATGCGGGCTTTCTATGAAGAATGGGAGTCGATTGAGGCAAATTCGCCAGTTGCGACTGGCGAATTACAAGTTACTGATTCTAAAAACAATACAATTCGGCAGTTACAACTGGCGGATTTCTCGAATTTCCCGTGGATCGCTTTCTTGAGTATAGGTTTTACTCATCATTTCATAATTATCACAAAGGTGAAAGATGCCGAAGAACAAAAATTCTACATCCAACTTTGTGCGGATCTCAACCTATCCGTTGATGCCCTGGAGAGAAAGATTTCCGAGGATGCCTATCATAATCAAGGCAAAATGCCGAATAACTTTGGGGTGACAATTCCAGACTATAAGCGAGCATTTCAGGCAATACAAATGTTCAAAGACGAATACTTGCTGGACTACATCAATGTCGAGCAATTGGGCGAAAGGGATGAGGACATTGACGAACGTGTAGTAGAGAACGAGATAGTCCACAATTCAAGAACTTTATTATGACCTTTGGGCGTTGCTACCTTCAAGTCAAGACAAGAACAACTGAGAGAAGTTCTGCCGGACGAGGAGGAGATGAAGAAACTCTTGTAATATCAATAATCAAGAGAAACTCCGACAGTTTTTCCCGAATAACAGAATATGGACAATTTTGAGAGATTAATAGTTGAGAACGAGGGGGCGGACACGGTGCGGCTGGTGATGTCGCGGAGGGAGTGGCCGGTGCCGGGGGATCCGGGGCTGGCGGGATTGGATGCGAAATCGCTGGCGATCAACACAATTGAGGGGCGGAGAAGACTGAGGAAGAAACTGCCGGAATGGGTGGCGTGCACTGGGTTGGTCTATCCTTCGTCGCTTTGCGCGGAGCAGTGCAGCTCTTCGGACACAGCGCGGTACAAGGCATTGATTGTTCAAAGAATCCTTAATGAATATGTTGGTTCGGGCGCTTCGACAAGCTCAGCGACAGAAAAGATAATGGTCACTGAGCCTGTCGAAGTGACCACAACAACAGCAACCGAAAACGATCCGGTCACTGAGCCTGTCGAAGTGACCTCCGGAACCAGAAAGGCCGGGAAGATCGCTGACCTGACAGGCGGGCTGGGGGTGGACTGCTGGGCGTTCAGCGAAGTGGCGGGCGAAGTGCTTTACAATGAGATGAATCCGGAATTGGCAGCGGCGGCAAGGCACAACTTCAAGGAATTGGGAGTCACGAATATATTCATAAAGAATCAGGAGGCGACAGCGGACTCTCTGGAAAACTTGATCGGGGACTTCAAACCCGATGTGATATTCATGGACCCTGCGAGAAGGGATTCAGCCGGGAAGAAGGTATTCCTTCTGGAGGATTGTTCTCCGGACGTGCTGAAAATGCTGCCGGAACTGTTCAGGATCAGCCGGTTCGTCCTCCTCAAACTCTCCCCTATGGCTGACATTTCTATGGCTGTGGAGAGGCTGAACAGGACGTACGAGGAATATCTTGAAAAGACCTCCGGCCAAGGCTGGAACGGCCAATGGGTACGTGAGGTGCATGTTGTGGCAAGCGGCGGGGAATGCAAGGAGCTCCTGATTCTGCTGGACAGGGAGCATGAGGGAGGATATTCATTGACCTGCCGTGAGAACGGCAAGACTCTGACATTCACGTCCAAAGAGATCGCAGAGGCGAAGGTGGCGCTGCCGGACTCCACCTTCGCGAGGATAATCTTCGAACCGGGGAAGTCGCTGACCAAGGCCGGAGCGTTCAACGCGCTCTGCGAGAGGTTCGGACTTGTGAAACTGGCTCGGTTCACACATCTTTACACGATCGGCGAACCGTTGTCAGAGACAGAAATTGAAGAAAAAATCAAACAGTTCAAGGATTTCGGGAAGGTCTATTTCGTCAAGGAGACCCTGCCTCTGAACAAGGCCTCAATCAAAGACATCGGCAAACGCTACCCACACTCGGAGGTCTCGGCCAAGAATATTCCCATGTCCAGCGATGAATTAAGAGCCCGCCTGAAAGTCAAGTCCGGCGATGACGCCCACATCTTCGGAGCCAGGATCGAAACGCCCTACAACGAAGACAACTACCTGATTGTCACAGAATCCAAGCCATTTAACAGTCAGTCCTGATTATCGACACATTGAAGTCCTTGCAACGGCGATAGCTCTGGTTTGACCGGCTCAGCGAGAAACGGCCGAACCTTTCATAGATGTCAAGCCCGCGCCCGAGGGTTATCGTCCATCCGGTGTCAG
>DJRG01000095.1:13873-14418 GCA_002438845.1 Bacteroidales bacterium UBA6366 | reverse complement strand
GTCTTCATGAACAAGGTTGACCTTGTTGACGACGCTGAGATGCTTGACCTCGTTGAGATGGAAATCCGTGACCTTCTCGGATTCTACAAGTTCGACGAGAACTGCCCTATCATCCGTGGTTCCGCTCTTGGTGCCCTCAACGGAGAGAAAGTTTGGGAAGACAAGGTTATGGACCTCATGAACGCTGTTGACGAGTACATCCCGCAGCCTGTTCGTCAGAACGAGAAGCCATTCCTTATGCCTATCGAGGACATCTTCTCCATCACCGGTCGTGGTACCGTTGTTACAGGTCGTATCGAGACCGGTACAATCCACGTCAACGATCCTGTTGAGCTCGTTGGTTTCGGTGACGCTCCAAGAAGCACAGTTGTCACTGGCGTCGAGATGTTCCGCAAGCTCCTCGATCAGGGTGAGGCCGGAGACAATGTAGGTCTTCTCCTCCGTGGTATCGACAAGAAAGAGGTTAAGAGAGGTGAGGTTGTCGCCAAGCCAGGCTCCATCACTCCTCACAAGCACTTCAAGGCTCAGATCTACGTCCTCAAGAA
>DJRG01000095.1:0-13753 GCA_002438845.1 Bacteroidales bacterium UBA6366 | reverse complement strand
CAGGCGATAACGTTGAGATCGACGTTCAGCTCATCACTCCTGTAGCCCTCAACGAAGGTCTTCAGTTCGCTATCCGCGAAGGTGGACGTACAGTTGGTGCCGGACAGGTAATCAAGATCGAAGAATAATTCTTCAACATACAGGACGGATGTCCAACAGATGTCCGTCCTGATCATAGGGGAATAGAACAAGGGTAGTTCAGCGGTCTCCAAAACCGTCGATGTGGGTTCGAATCCTGCTTCCCCTGCAAAATATCAAAGGTTACGATTTGGTAATTGTTTAACAGACATCGTAGACGCTTCCAAATTACGAGGTCCATTAAATGCAAAGATGAGAAAGTTCATTAACTATTGCAAAGAGTCCTACGTGGAACTCACCAAGAAGGTCACGTGGCCAACCTGGGAGAAGCTTCAGAGCTCTGCCCTATTGGTTATGGTCGCCACAGTGATTCTTGCTTTGGCCCTCTTCGTGGTTGACTTCGCTTTCGAGCATCTGATGACAGCGATTTACACATTGTAATTTTTTTTGATTACCATGGGTGACATGAAATGGTATGTCCTTCGGACAGCTGGAAGCAAGGAAAAGAAGGCCAAGGATTATCTTGAGAAAGAGATCGAAAGGTTTGACCTGCAGGATCAAGTCGCACAGGTACTTGTCCCGGTAAAGCGTGAGATTGTAACCAAGAATGGCAAGAGGAAGGTGGTCGAAAGGCTGCTTTATCCTGGTTATGTCTTGATCCAGGCTCAACTTTGCCCGGAATTGGAGTATATTATCCGCAACGACATTCCTGGCATGTCCGGTTTCCTGACAGAGAAGAGAACAACCGGTGCCATGACCGAAAGAATTCCCGTGCCGATCAGAGATGAGGAGGCGCAGTGGATTCTTGGCAATCAAGACCAGAATGTCGATAATCCTGTCGAGACAGAAGTCAATTTCGAAGTCGGAGAGTCTGTCAAGATCACGGACGGACCGTTCAGCGGTTTCAGCGGCACGGTTGACGCGATAGAGGAAGACAGAAGCAAACTCAAAGTGATAGTTGTGATTTTCGGCAGGAAAACCCTGCTGGAACTCAGCTTTACTCAAGTAACAAAAGAATAACAAACAATTATGGCAAAAGAAGTTACCGGATTTATCAAGCTCCAAATCAAAGCAGGGGCCGCTAATCCAGCTCCTCCGGTAGGACCGGCTCTCGGTTCCAAAGGCTTGAACATTATGGACTTCTGCAAGCAGTTCAATGCGGCGACACAACAGAACGCCGGAAAGATCGTGCCTGTAGTCATCACTGTCTATTCAGACAAGTCCTTCACGTTCGAGGTAAAACAGCCGCCAGTAGCCATTTCTCTGAAAGAAGCAGCCAAGATCCAGAAAGGTTCAGGAGAGCCTAACAGAAGGAAGGTTGCGTCAATCACATGGGATCAGGTGAAAGCGATCGCTGAAGGCAAGATGCCGGACCTCAACGCTTTCACACTCGCGTCAGCCATGAAGATGGTCGCGGGAACAGCGAGGAGCATGGGTATCAAAGTCACCGGAAAATTTCCTGAGAACCTTTAATTTTCACATGCGAAATGAGTAGAATTACAAAAAATCAGAAAGCGGTCGCCGCTAAGTACGACGCTTCCAAGCAGTACACTCTTGCCCAGGCTTGTGAAATGCTGAAGGACATCACTTACACGAAGTTTGACGCTTCTGTCGAGCTGTCTGCCAATCTGGGTGTTGACCCACGCAAGGCGAATCAGATGATCCGTGGCGTGGTCAGCCTTCCACACGGAACAGGTAAGGTGGTCAGAGTCCTTGTACTTTGTACTCCTGACAAGGAGAACGAGGCCAAGGAAGCAGGAGCTGACTATGTAGGACTTGATGAATATGTTGAGAAGATCAAGGCTGGCTGGACGGATGTCGATGTCATCATCTGCACCCCGTCAGTAATGGCCAAAGTAGGTGTTCTCGGACGAATCCTCGGTCCTCGAGGCCTCATGCCTAACCCTAAGACTGGCACCGTAACAATGGAAGTCGGCAATGCTGTCAAGGACGTAAAAGGCGGTAAGATAGATTTCAAGGTTGACAAGACCGGAATTATACATGCAGCCATCGGCAAGGCTTCCTTCACCCCGGCTCAGATCTGCGAGAACGCGACAGCTCTCCTGAACGAGGTATTGAAGCTTAAGCCTCAGGCTCTCAAGGGCACATACCTCAAGAGTGCTGCTATCTGCACCACCATGAGCCCAGGTATCAAGATAGATGTCAAAGCATTCACAAGCGGCAGCGCTGAGTAAAAAAGGATTTCATTATGAAGAAAGAATTAAAAGATCAGATTATTGAAAGCATCTCAGCACAACTGAAGCAGTACCCGAATTTCTATGTCGCCGACATTGAGGGTCTGAATGCTGAGAACACCGTGAAGCTCCGTCGCGCCTGCTTCGATCAGGGCATCAAGCTGACTGTTGTGAAGAACACCTTGTTCGCCCATGTGCTCAAGGCATTGAACAACGAAGAGATGAATCTTCTCCTTCCTGTTCTCAAGGGCAACACGGCCATCATGTACTCAGAGACACCGAACGGACCGGCAAAGCTCATCAAGAAACTTCAGAAGGAGATGGGCAAGCCTCAGCTTAAAGGAGCATACGTACAGGAGTGTGCGTTTGTCGGTGCCGAGAAACTCGACGAACTCTGCGCGATCAAGTCCAAGGAAGAACTCATCGGAGACATCATCTCTCTCCTCCAGGCTCCTATACGCAATGTCATCTCCGCACTCCAGAATGGTGGTGGCAGCACAATCGCCGGACTCGTCAAGACACTTTCAGAAAAAGAAGAGAAATAATAACAAACAATTTAATAATTATCAATTATGGCAGATGTAAAAGCACTTGCAGAAGAGTTGGTTAACCTTTCTGTAAAAGACGTTCAGGAACTTGCAAAGGTTCTCAAGGAAGAATATGGTATCGAGCCTGCGGCAGCCGCTGTAGCGGTAGCAGGTCCAGCCGCAGCCGCTGAGGCAGCTCCGGCAGAGCAGACTGAGTTCGATGTTGTCCTCAAGTCAGCCGGTGCAGCTAAGCTTCAGGTTATCAAGGCCGTTAAAGAGGCTCTTGGTCTCGGTCTGAAGGAAGCTAAGGATCTTGTAGACGGCGCTCCTAAGACAGTTAAGGAGAAGGCCTCCAAGGCAGAAGCTGAGCAACTGAAGGCTGCCCTTGAAGAGGCAGGCGCCGAAGTTGAGGTTAAATAACCCAGCTTCCCCTGGCGGGAAAATCATCAGGTTTAGAGCCTTAGAAGGCTCTAAACCTTTTTGTCGTATTAAGTTTTTCTCCATTTCCTAAAGGCAGAACATGTCAAAAAAGACTAATAACAAGCGAATAATGTTCGCTACATCAAAGATTCTGGAATATCCTGACCTTCTGGAAGTTCAGCTGAAATCATTCAAGGATTTCTTCCAGTTGGAGACAACACCGGAAAACAGGAAGAACGAAGGTCTCTTCCAGGTGTTTCAGGAAATATTCCCGATCGAAGACACGAGGAACAACTACAAGTTGGAATTCATCGACTATTTCATCGATCCTCCGCAGTATTCGATCGACGAGTGTCTTGAGAGAGGGCTTACCTACAATGTTCCTCTGAAGGCAAAACTCCGCCTTTCGTGCACCGATCCCGAGCACGAGGACTTCGACACAAGAGTCCAGGATGTGTACCTCGGCAACATTCCGTACATGACGCCTGCCGGCACATTCGTAATCAATGGATCAGAAAGAATTATAGTGTCCCAGCTGCACCGCTCTCCAGGTGTGTTCTTTGACCAGAGCATGCACGCGAACGGCACGAAGCTCTATTCAGCCAGAATCATCCCGTTCAAGGGATCTTGGATTGAATTCGCGACAGACATCAACAACGTGATGTACGCTTACATCGATCGTAAGAAAAAATTGCCTGTCACTACATTGCTGCGTGCGATCGGATTCAACTCAGACAAGGACATCATAGACATATTCGGTCTCGCTGACGAAGTAGAGGTCACGAAAGAAAACCTTGAGCAGAACAAGGGCCGCAAACTCGCCGCCAAAGTCCTCAAGACATGGACAGAGGATTTCGAGGATGAGGACACAGGTGAAGTGATACCTATCGAAAGGACCATCCCTATCGTAGAGAGAGGCGAGATCCTGGACGATGACACCATCGCCAAAATTTCAGACACCGAGGTCAAGTCCATCCTCCTCCAGAAAGACGAGGCCAACTCAAATGAATATGCCATCATATTCAATACCCTCCAGAAAGACCCAACCAACACCGAGATCGAGGCTGTCAACTACATCTACAAACAGCTTCGTAATTCCGAACCGCCTGATGAGGCTACGGCGAGGGATGTCATCGACAAACTCTTCTTCTCCGAGAAGAGGTACGATCTCGGCATTGTCGGAAGGTTCCGCCTTAATAAGAAACTCGGGCTCTCCACCGACCCGGAGGTAAGGGTTCTCACCAACACGGACATCATCGAGATCATCAAGTATCTCATCCAGCTGATAAACTCAAAGGCGACAGTCGATGACATCGACCACTTGAGCAACAGGCGTGTGCGCACCGTTGGAGAGCAGCTCGCCAACCAGTTCAGCGTCGGACTCTCAAGAATGGCCAGAACAATCCGTGAAAGGATGAATGTACGCGACAGCGAGCAGTTCAACCCGATTGACCTGATCAACGCAAAGACACTGTCTTCGGTTATCAACTCATTCTTCGGAACCAGCCAGCTGTCACAGTTCATGGACCAGACCAACCCTCTGGCGGAGATCACGCACAAGCGTCGTCTCTCGGCGCTCGGCCCTGGAGGTCTTTCCAGAGACAGGGCCGGATTCGAAGTCCGGGACGTGCACTACACGCACTACGGACGCCTCTGCCCTATCGAGTCACCTGAAGGACCTAACATCGGACTTATCTCCTCTCTTTGCGTCTATGCGAGAATCAACCAGCTCGGATTCATCGAGACACCTTACCGTGAGGTTCACGAAGGAAAGGTTGACCTGACCGACAAGGGATGGCACTACATGACGGCCGAGGAGGAAGAGAACAAACTCGTTTCTCTTGCAAAGGTGAAGATGGAGGACGACGGCACAATTGAGGAAGACAGAATCCAGTGCCGTCTCGAGGCTGACTTCCCTGTGGTCTCAAAGGAGCAGGTAGACTACATGGACGTGGCTCCTAACCAGATGGCTTCCGTGGCCGCGTCACTGATTCCGTTCCTTGAGCACGATGATGCGCACCGCGCGTTGATGGGAGCGAACATGATGCGTCAGGCCGTTCCGCTTCTCCGTCCCGAGGCCCCTATCGTGGGAACAGGACTTGAGGAAAGGGTCTGCCTTGACTCCAGAACACAGTTCGTCGCCGAGCGTGAGGGCGAAGTCACCTATGTTGACGCCAAAGAGATCAGAATCAAGTACGACAGGACAGACGACGAGAAGTTCGTTTCCTTCGCGCCGGAAGAGACTGTCTACACGCTTCCTATATATAGAAGGACCAACCAAAGCACGACAGTCACTCTCAAGCCGATTGTCCGCAAGGGAGAGAAAGTTGTCGGAGGACAGGTTCTGACCGAGGGCTACGCCACTCAGAACGGCGAGCTTGCCCTTGGACGAAACCTCAAAGTGGCGTTCATGCCATGGAAAGGCTACAACTACGAGGACGCCATCGTGCTTTCAGAGGAGATGGTAAAGTGGGACATACTCACTTCAGTCCACGTCGATGAATATCTCACCGAGGTCCGCGAGACAAAGCGAGGAATGGAGGAGCTCACCTCTGATATTCCTAACGTAAGCGAGGACGCCACCAAGGATCTTGACAAACAGGGCATCATCAGAATCGGAGCGCATATCGAGCCGGGTGATATAATGATCGGAAAGATCACCCCTAAGGGTGAGAGCGACCCGTCACCTGAGGAAAAACTCCTCAAGGCCATCTTCGGAGACAAGGCCGGAGACGTCAAGGATGCGTCACTCAAGGCCAATCCTTCCCTCAGCGGTACTGTCATAAAGACGGCTCTCTACGCCAAAGCCGCAAAAGAGGGCAACAGAAGGGCGGCCAAGACTGACCAGAAAGCACGTCTCGACTTGATCCAGGAAGAGTTCGACAAGAAAGCCGCCAGACTGTACGCTGATTTCTTCAAGAGACTCTCCGTCCTGACAAAGGGCAAGAAGAGCGCTGGAATCAACGACCTCTACGACGTCGAGATAATCGCCAAAGGCAAGGAAATCACCGTCGAGAAGCTCAAAAGCATCGACTTCCAGAACATCAACTCAAGCAATTGGACAGCTGACGAGAACACGAACCACCTCATCCAGGAATTGATCAACAACTACTGCCTGACCTACAAGGTGGCTGAAGCCGAGTGCAAGAGGCAGATGGACAAGATCAAGGTTGGTGACGAGCTTCCAAACGGAGTGATGCAGCTTGCCAAGGTCTACATCGCCAAGAAGAGAAAGATCACAGTCGGTGACAAGATGGCCGGACGCCACGGAAACAAAGGTATCGTGGCCAAGATCGTCCGTCAGGAGGACATGCCGTTCCTTGAGGACGGAACACCAGTGGACATCGTGCTGAACCCTCTTGGAGTGCCTTCACGTATGAACCTCGGTCAGATCTACGAGACCGTGCTCGGATGGGCCGGCGCAAGACTCGGACTTAAGTTCAGCACCCCGATCTTTGACGGTGCCACGATTGAGGAAATCTGTGACTACACCGACAAGGCTGGAGTTCCAAGATACGGTAAGACACACCTTAGGGACGGAGGCACCGGCGACTGGTTCGACCAGCCGGCGACAGTCGGCGTGATCTACATGATCAAGCTGGGCCACATGGTTGACGACAAGATGCACGCACGCTCCATCGGACCATATTCACTCATCACCCAACAGCCTCTTGGCGGTAAGGCACAGTTCGGAGGCCAGAGGTTCGGAGAGATGGAGGTTTGGGCGCTTGAGGCGTTCGGAGCCGCCAATGCCCTTCAGGAGATCCTCACCGTCAAATCCGATGACGTGACCGGACGTTCCAAGACTTACGAGGCGATCGTAAAGGGAGATCCTATGCCAAACCCAGGCATTCCTGAATCCCTCAACGTTCTGCTGCACGAGCTCAGGGGACTTGGTCTCAAGGTTACTTTGGATTAATTTTCATGAATATTGACATTCAAGAATATGCCTACTTTCAATAATAAGGAAAACAAGGTAAAGAGCAACTTCTCGAAAATCAGCATCTCCCTGGCCTCACCGGAGGACATCTCGGCGAGGTCATGCGGGGAGGTTCTGAAACCGGAAACCGTCAACTACAGAACCTACAAGCCGGAAAGGGACGGACTCTTCTGCGAAAAGATCTTCGGACCTACCAAGGACTACGAATGCTATTGCGGAAAGTACAAGAGGATCCGTTACCGCGGAATCGTCTGCGACAGATGCGGTGTCGAGGTGACAGAGAAGAAAGTCCGCAGGGAAAGAATGGGGCACATCGCCCTTACAGTGCCTGTGGCCCACATCTGGTACTTCAAGTCAGCGCCTAACAAGATCTCAGCTTTGCTCGGACTTCCGGCGAAGAAGCTCGAATCTGTCATCTACTACGAGAAATACATAGTAGTCAACCCTGGAGACAGCGGACTTGAGAAGATGGATCTTCTCTCCGAGGACGAGTACCTCGATGTTCTCGCAAGGCTCCCGGAAAACGACGAGCTTGCGTTCGACGATCCAAGGAAGTTCGTCGCCAAGATGGGCGCCGAGGGCATCTACGAACTCCTCAGGGAGACTGACGTGGAGAGCCTGTCCAAGGAACTCCGCCTGAAGATGCTCAATGAGACCTCGCAACAGAGGAAGGCTGAACACCTTAAGAGATTGAGCGTCGTCAAGTGGTTCATGGAGTCCAAAAACATCAACCGTCCGGAATGGATGATCATGAAAGTGATCCCTGTCATTCCGCCGGATCTCCGTCCTCTTGTTCCTCTGGATGGTGGCCGCTTCGCCACCACGGATCTGAACGACCTCTACAGAAGGGTCATCATCAGAAACAACCGACTCAAGAAGCTCATCGAGATAAAGGCTCCGGAAGTCATCCTGAGAAACGAGAAGCGTATGCTTCAGGAGGCGGTTGACTCATTGTTCGACAACTCCAAGAAGTCAAGCGCTGTAAAGAGCGAATCCAACAGGGCGCTTAAATCCCTTTCTGATTCCCTCAAGGGAAAGCAGGGACGCTTCCGTCAGAACCTCCTCGGAAAACGTGTGGACTATTCGGCGCGTTCCGTTATCGTCGTCGGCCCGGAGTTGAACATGCACGAGTGCGGTCTGCCTAAGTTCATGGCGGCCGAGCTGTACAAGCCGTTCATCATCCGCAAGCTTATCGAAAGGGGAATCGTCAAGACGGTCAAGTCCGCGAAGAAGATTGTGGACAGGAAGGATCCTGTGATCTGGGACATCCTGGAGAATGTGATGAAAGGTCATCCGGTTCTCCTCAACCGTGCCCCTACCCTGCACAGACTTGGTATCCAGGCATTCCAGCCTCGAATGATCGAGGGTAAGGCCATCCAGCTCCATCCTCTCGCCTGTACGGCCTTCAACGCCGACTTCGACGGTGACCAGATGGCCGTTCACCTTCCGCTTGGCAACGCCGCCGTCATGGAGGCGCAGCTCCTCATGCTTGGCTCCCAGAATATTCTCAACCCTGCCAACGGCACCCCTATCACCGTCCCTTCACAGGACATGGTGCTTGGTCTTTACTACATCACCAAGATCAGAAAGGGCGCAAAAGGTGAGAATATGAATTTCTATGGCCCGGAAGAGGTGATTGTCGCCTACAACGAGAAAGCGATCGACATGCACGCCGAGATCGGAGTAAGGCTTCCGGTTGATAAGCAGGACCTTAGCAAAGGCTACGAGATCAAGAAGACCTCTGCGGGAAGGATCATCGTCAACCAGTATGTACCTGAAGAGGTGCCTTACGTGAACGAGGTCCTCGGTAAGAAATCCCTTCGTAAGATCATCACCGAGGTCATCAAGAGCACCGGTGTGACCAGAACCGCACAGTTCCTTGACGACATCAAGAATCTTGGTTACGATCAGGCGTTCAGGGCCGGCATCTCCTTCAATCTTGGAGACGTCATCATCCCTGCCGAGAAGGCAAGCCTCATCGAAGAGGGCTACAAGCAGGTGGAAGAGGTCAAGAACAACTATGCGATGGGCTTCATCACCAACAACGAGCGTTACAACAAAGTCATTGACCTCTGGGGTGCGATCGACAACAAGCTTACAAAGATCGTCGAAAAACAGATTTCGGCTGACCAGCAGGGATTCAACCCTGTCTACATGATGCTGGACTCCGGAGCCCGTGGTTCTACCCAGCAGATCAAACAGCTCTGCGGAATGCGTGGACTTATGGCAAAGCCTCAGAAGTCCGGTGCCGCCGGAGCCGAGATCATCGAGAACCCTATCATCTCCAACCTTAAGGAAGGAATGACGGTGCTCGAGTACTTCATCTCGACCCACGGTGCCCGTAAGGGTCTGGCCGATACCGCCCTCAAGACCGCTGACGCCGGTTACCTGACCCGCCGTCTTGTTGATGTGTCACACGATGTGATCATCACGGAGGAAGATTGCGGAACACTCAGAGGCCTTATCGCCACAGCGATCAAGAACAAGGACGAGATCGTCGAGTCTCTCGGTGAGAGGATTCTTGGACGTACGTCTGTCCATGACATATTCAACCCGCTCACAGGCGAACTTATCATCAAGGCCGGAGAGGAGATCCGTGAGGCGACAGCCAATCTGATCGACCATCTGCCTATCGAGCAGGTCGAGATCCGTTCAGTGCTCACGTGCGAGTCCCGCAAGGGTGTCTGCGCGAAGTGCTACGGACGTAACCTTGCAACCAGCAGAATGGTTGAGAAGGGAGAGGTTGTCGGCGTCATCGCCGCACAGTCCATCGGTGAGCCTGGTACACAGCTGACCCTGCGTACCTTCCACGTTGGAGGTACCGCGTCCAGCACAGCGGCTGATTCTTCGATCGTCGCCAAGTACGATGGAAAGCTTGTCTTCGAGGAACTCAGGACAATCCAGAAAATCGGAGAGGACGGAGTGGCTCAGGACATCGTCGTAAGCCGTATGACCGAGGTCAGCATCATCGACGAGAACACTGGAATCACCTACTCTCACTACGACGTTCCTTACGGCTCCAAGCTGTACTTCAAGGACGGAGACACTATCAAGAATGGTGATCTGCTTTGCGAGTGGGATCCATACAACGCCATCACGATTGTCGAGACCGCCGGTAAGGTTCAGTTCGACAACCTCATTGAAGGTGTCACATTCCGTGAGGAGGCAGCCGATGAGTTCGCCGTCAACAAGGACAAGGTCATCATCGAGGCCAGGGACAAGACCAAGAACCCTTCAATCCTCATCCTCGACGAGGAGGGCAACCAGATCAGGCAATACAACCTGCCTGTGGGCGCGCACCTCATCGCCAACAATGGAGACAAGGTCAATGTCGGCGACGTGATCATCAAGATTCCTCGCGCTATCGGTAAGTCAAGCGACATCACCGGAGGTCTTCCTAGAGTTACAGAACTCTTCGAGGCCAGAACGCCATCAGCCCCTGCCATCCTTGCCGAGATCAACGGTGAGGTACTCATGGGCAAGGTCAAGAGAGGTAACCGTGAGATCATCGTCAAGAACAAGTCCGGAATCGAGAAGCACTATCTCGTTCCTCTTACCAAGCAGATTCTGGTTCAGGAAAACGACTACGTCAAGGCCGGCACAAGGCTTTCCGACGGTGGAATCTCCCCTACCGACATCCTCAACATCCTTGGACCTGTCAAGGCTCAGGACTACATCGTCAATGAGGTTCAGGCCGTCTACCGTCTGCAGGGTGTGAAGATCAATGACAAGCACTTCGAGATCATTGTGCGCCAGATGATGCGCAAGGTTCAGATCACCAATCCTGGCGACACTGAGTTCCTGCAGGAAGAGCTGGTGGACAAGTGGGATTTCATGGATGCCAACGACAACATATTCGGAAAGTTCTATGTACTTGACGCCGGTGATTCCCAGAAGTACATGCAGGGTGACATCATTGACGCCCGTGACATGAGGAATGAGAATTCATCGCTCGAAAGGCAGAACAGGAAGATGATGGCTGTCCGTGAGGCCAATCCGGCAACCGCCAAGCTTGTGCTTCAGGGTATCACCAGAGCGGCCCTCAGGACCAACAGCTTTATCTCCGCCGCATCATTCCAGGAGACAACAAAGGTGCTCAGCGAGGCCGCCATCAGGGCTCGTGTCGACCATCTCGAAGGTCTTAAGGAGAACGTCATCTGCGGTCACCTCATTCCGGCCGGTACAGGCCAGAAAGAGTTCCAGGACATCATCGTTGGCCGCAAGGATGAGTACGAGCAGGAAATGAGCGAACTCTAACAGAGTTTGTTCAATGAATATATGAAAGACTGGCTGCGGATCAATTCCTCAGCCGGTTTTTTTTGTCGCTAGCTACAATCCACAAGTGGTCACAGAGCGTGCCGAAGTGACCTTGTTCATAAGTGACCGCAGAATAAGTGACCGCAAAAAATTTCTCCCAGGCGAATTTTGGTAACGTGCAAAATTCGCCTGGGAGAAATTTATTTGCGGTTTGGTTACAGTCCCTTTATTTCACAATCTGTCGTTTCGACAAGCTCAACGACCGTAAGAACGCTAACAACTGTCGCGGACGATTAGGGTCGGGGTGGTGAGGCGTTGGACTGGCGGAAGGTCCTGATGCCTGTTCTCGATTATGTCGATAAGGGTCTGAGATGCCAGACGGCCGATTTCAGAGAGCGGCTGCTCGATGCGGGTGATGGCCGGGTCAAGGAAGTCGAGGAAGCCGTTGTTGTCAAAAGAAATGATGCCGACCTGTCCCGGGATCTGGATTCCCATCTCACGGAAAGCGCGGATGGCACCAAGTAGTATGGTTGATGAATATGCGAACACAGAGTCAAACTTCAACCCCTCGCTGAATATTCTTTTAACCTGATTGTAACCGTTTTCGACAGAGAACGCGTCACCTACGATAGCATATTCAACACCCTTCTCGCTGTGAGCCTTGATGGCATCCTTGAAGCCTCTGACACGTTCCATTGAAGGGGTCGAGTCCTCCACGCCCTGGATTGAAAGGATGTTGCGATAGCCACGGCCGATGAGATATTCAGTGGCCATGTAGCCGCCCATGTAGTTGTCCGTGCAGATGTAAGGCAGGTTCGTGTCCTCATAGTAACGGTCAATCAAGACCGTAGGTATGCTGCCCGTGATTGCGTCAATCATCTCCGATGGATTACCGACAGGCACCGCTATGATGCCGTCCACGCTTCTGGAACGGAACATCTGAAGCGAACTCTCAAAATCTTTTTGGTTCTCCAAAGAGTCGGCCAGCAAAGTGTGGTAGCCGGCAAGCTTCAGATTCTCGATCACAGTGCTGGCCAGAGTGGCGAAGAACGGATTGTCGATCCCTGGCACTGTCAGTCCGATAGTGTAAGTCCTGCTGGTCCTGAGCCCTTGGGCAAGCAGATTCGGAGTGTAGTTCACCCTCTTTGCCTCGGCCTGGATTATGTCAATCGCCTTCTGGCTGATTCTCGATCGCTGAGCCTTGCCTGAAAGCACTCTGGAGACAGTTGAGACAGAGTAACCGGTCTGTTCGGATATGGATTGAATAGTGTTTTTGCGCATAATTAACTTCTGTGGCGGCAAAGATAGAAAATTTTTGACGCTAACTTGATTCTTTTCTCCAAATTAGCGCTATATATAGGTTACTTATTTCTTTACTATGTCTTGATTGCTTTTTGTCCGGTGGAATATGTTTCTACCGGACAAACACCCATTACCAAGCATTTTGTCCGGCGAAAGGCATTTTCTGCCGGAGAAACACTTCCTATCGAACAGCGACCTTGTTGAGGAAACATTGGATGGTGTTTTCCATGAGGCAGCAGATGGTCATCGGGCCTACGCCGCCTGGAACAGGAGTGATGACGGAGGCTTTTGGCTCTACTGAGGCGAAGTCAACGTCTCCACAAAGTTTTCCGTTTTCATCCAGATCCATACCCACGTCGATCACGGCGGCTCCATCCTTGACCATGTCTCCAGTCACGAATTTCGCTCGGCCTATGGCCACGACAAGTATGTCGGCCTGACGGGTGATTTCGGGAAGATTCTTTGTCTTTGAATGACAAATTGTTACTGTGGCGTTTCTGTCAAGCAGAAGTTTGGTGATCGGAAGACCGACAATCTGGCTGCGGCCAATCACTACTGCGTTCTTGCCAGCAATTTCGTAGTTTGCGTCCTCAAGGAGCCTGATGATTCCCATCGGAGTGCAAGGGACAACGCAGGAAGAGTTCGGTCTCTTCTGCCAGAGGGCGGCCGTGTTGAGCGGATGGAATCCGTCCACATCCTTGGACTGGGCGATGGCCTCAATCACTTTCGGCTCGCTGATCTGCTTCGGGAGAGGAAGCTGGACAAGAATGCCGTCAACGGTGTCGTCAGCGTTGAGTTCAGCGATTCTGTCAAGTAGTTCCTGCTCCGGAGTGTCAGCGGGCATCCTGACAGTAGTGTTCTTGATCCCTACCACTTCGCAGGCCTTGGCCTTGTTTCTTACGTAGGTCTGGCTGCCGGGATCATCTCCGACCAGGATCACGACCAAGTGAGGCACTCGGCCATACTTTGCAGGGAATGTGGCCACCTGCTCGGCCATTTGGGCCTTTAACCTGGCCGCAAGGTCTTTTCCACTT
>DJRG01000063.1:2677-2956 GCA_002438845.1 Bacteroidales bacterium UBA6366 | reverse complement strand
GGGGGTGGCAACCCTGGAGGCGGTCCTGGCGGCAGAAGGTAAACCATAATATTCATTGAATATGAAAACGAAGATATTCATAATCATAATTTTGTCACTTTGCGGCCTGTCTCTCCCGGCACAGGATAAGCCGAGCAAAAGCAATCTGACCGTCAAGGAATGGAACATCGACGCTGGCTCGAACCAGAAAGTCCTTGACCACCTGACAATCTACAACGAGAGCGGCAAGAAAATCGAGGAAGCCGAGTACGACCGCAAAGGCCAGAAGTGGCGCAAGAA
>DJRG01000063.1:0-2557 GCA_002438845.1 Bacteroidales bacterium UBA6366 | reverse complement strand
GAATATGTCTATGACTCAAAAGGAAAACTCAAACGGTGCAAGGTGTATGAATATTCCTACGCGGCCTCCGGTGATTGACAACAGCCTTTTGAGCCGGTTCGAGCCCATAACTCTCGAAAGGATGGATTCCATAAGGCTGATGAACCGGATAGACACAAAGTTCGTCACTGACACTCTGATGCTCAAAAGCATTCTGGAAGATGCGCTTAACCGAGGCTACATGATCTTTGAATCCGAAGGGGAACGGATTCACGCCTACGACAGCATCTATTTCGACACTGAAGATTTGAGGATGTTCGCAGAACATCGCAGAGGAAAACTCGTCAGGCAGAAAATACGGACTCGTGTCTATCTTGGTTCCGGCCTTTGTTTTCTTGAGGTCAAGAAAAAGAACAACCATTCGAGGACACGCAAGAAGCGCATGGAAATCCCATTGGCTGATTTTCAGGATTTCCGGAACGACCCGAAAGCCTGTCTCTGGCTGTCCTCTCATTCGGACTATTCCGAGGAAGAAGTTTCTCCGGCAGTCGAGACATCCTTTAGCCGTATCACCTTGGTGAACAAAGGCTTGACAGAACGCCTCACGATTGACACCTCGGTGGCTTTCAGGAATCTTAGAACCGGAGCCACAGCCGATTTGGGAGCCGCTGTCATCATCGAACTCAAACAGGATGGCAGAACGCACAGTGAAATGAGGGACATCCTTCTGAGGCACCGCGTCAAGCCTTTCAGAATCAGCAAGTACTGCATCGGGGTTTCGCTCACGGACTCAAGTGCGCAAGTCGGCAGATTCAAAGAGAAAATCAGATATATTGACAAATTGAACAAAAACTTTTACATAAAATGCTACAATCCAGTTTTGCTCCGGCCGCTTTAGACGAAAGCGAGCTTATTGGCATCCAGTCACTCTCCGATCCGGTGATGAGCACGGCCCAAAGCCTGACGGAACTTGCGCTGAGATTCTTTCTCAACCTGTTGTCCTGCTGGGTGATAGTCCGTCTGCTCTACTACCCGAAAAGCCGCAGGAAAGACTATGTGTTCACATTCGTGACCTTCTCCTCAGCGATGCTGCTTCTGCTCTACGCAATGGGCAGGGTAGATGTCGGAGTCGGCCTGACCCTCGGACTATTCGCGATCTTCGGGGTGATCCGCTACAGGACAGAGACAGTGCCGATCCGTGAGATGACCTACCTGTTCGTCATCATCGCCATCGCAGCCGTCAACGGTCTGACTCCGCTCTACATTGTCACCGGAGTCTCGGACAATGCGCCTCACTACATTCTCGGAGCAGGCGACCTGATTCTGATTCTCGCTGCCAATGCATTGTCAATCATCCTTATCTGGGTGTTGGAAAGCAGCCGCAGTCTCAAGAGATCCGCTTCGAAGATCATTCTTTACGACCGGATTGACCTCATCGTCCCAGGACGCAAGGATGAACTCTTCAAGGACATCGAGGAGCGCTGCGGAATCAAGCCCGTCGACATAACCATCGGCAACATCGATTTCCTTAAGGATTCCGCCTACATCAAGGTCTATTACAACACCGATTCGTCTTCCGGCACAACTATCGACTCCATCGTCAGAAACAAACAATTCATTGAAAATCAAAGTCTATGAGTATTATGAATATATTCACGAAAACTGCTGCCGCGACACTTTTCGGCCTCCTTGCGCCGGCATATTCAAACATTGGAGCTTACGCTCAGGAAGTCAATGGCCGCGCCTACATCGAAGCCGACTGGAAGATCGCGAAAGGTCTCCATCTGAACGCCGAGTACCAGCTCCGCACCAAGGATTCATTCTCCGGTGTGGAAAGAAATCAGTTCGCGCTCGGAGCCTCGTACAAAGTCAGCAAGTTCCTCAAGGTAGGAGCAGACTACACATTCATCGGCCACTATGCCAACTCTACCGGAGAGTTTCGGCCACGGCACAGGTTCTCAGGCAATCTGACCGGCACGGTTGACGCCGGGGACTGGCGCTTCTCCCTGAGGGAAAGGCTTCAGTTCACCCACAAGGCTTATGACATCAATCACTTCCAGGAGACTCTTAACCACTTGGAGCTCAAGTCTCGCCTCATGGTCAAGTACAGGGGATTCAGAGCCGTGGAACCTTACGCCTTCGTAGAGCTGCGCAACACCTTCAACGATCCAAAGTGCAGTGCCACCTACAACACCGCCACCGGTTCGTGGAGTGACTACGAGTTCCTCGGCTACACTCACGCCTACGTCAACCGCATCCGCGGAGCCCTCGGTCTGGAATGGAGTCTGAGCAAGCGCCACGCCCTCGATTTCCGCGCCATGTACAACTACCACAACGAGCTTGACATCGACACGGACAAGTCCGGCACCAAACTCAAGTCCCTCACTTGGCAGAACCCCACCGCCGTCACCCTCTGCTTCGGCTACAAGTTCTCGTTCTGAGAAGCGGTTATATTTGTTTGAAATGTTTCTTCAAACAGACAATTCAAGACAACTTCTAAGTTCATGGCATAAGAACAATAACATTTCCCATAAGCGAGAAATGGAAAATATTCATTATCTCTTACATTTGCATCAGG
>DJRG01000005.1:11547-32850 GCA_002438845.1 Bacteroidales bacterium UBA6366 | reverse complement strand
TTTTCAGGCAAATACAGGGTGACAATTGAAGAAGTCACGTGCGCAGAATGGCCGATGCCACGCACGGGAAATGACGGCAGACCTATGTTCAGCGGATTGGTAGCATAACTGACAGCCTACAGACAGAATGATTAGAAAAGCCACAGAGCAAGACATTCCGGCGGCGATGGAACTTTTCATCGCCGCCAAGTTCATAATGCGTTCAAGCGGAAATCTCACCCAATGGGAGGACGGTTATCCAAATGAGGAGATCGTGCGCTCCGACATCAGAAAAGGCGGAGCGCATATCGTCGAACGCAATTGCCAGACGGTCGGCTACTTCGCACTCCTCCCCTCACCCGAACCGACATATTCATCAATCCAAGGCAAGTGGCTGGATGACGAGGCACCGTACTATGTCATCCACCGCATCGCCAGTTCACCTGACAGCCACGGCGTGTTCAAAGAGATCATTGAATATTCCCTCTCAGTCTCAAGGAATCTCCGCATCGACACCCACAGGGACAACAACATCATGCGCCACCTCATCAAGAAGGCCGGCTTCTCATACCGCGGAGTGATCAACCTCACGGACGGCTCCGAAAGGCTCGCTTACCAACGGATCTGATCCCGTCAGACGATTGACAGCAACTTTCAGGGCCGGCTTCAACGTTTCCTATAGGAGGAATAATCACCTTCAAAGACGGATTTGACAGCCCTTATGTAGGAGAAACCGTACTTGTGATCAGGAAGGAGATAGCCACTTTCCACCCATTCGTTCCAGGCGAAGATGGTTATGACCTTCGGCTGGGCAGGATGTGAATCGACATATTCCTTGCACTTCTGGAGATAGGTGGCAAAGGATTCAGGAGTGTTGTTGAAATGAATGACATCCTCGCGCCCCACCTTAGGGAAACGAGGCGTGTTGTCCCATCCTACCGCCACGTTCGGGAAGAACGGTACCGGAGAATCGCACCACGTCTGCAAACGTTTCATCCCGGTTGCCCCCCAGTCAAGGTAATCCTCCCGGTGAGGGCCGCCCCAGTTGTAGGAAGTCACGCTGTCAACGCCAAGATATTCAAGGAGTTTCTGAATCTCGGGAGTAGAAGGGCCTCCGAGGACGAATTGCAGGTGAAGGTCGGGGAAACCGGCATTTCGGACTTGCGATCGAAAATATTCAAGCCCCTTCCGGGTCTTCTCCAGACTGCCACCGAAAGTTGCGATGAGATTGTCGGCCTTATAGATGGAGAAGACCGGGCAGCCATTTATCTTCAAGTAGTTAGAGCGAACAAAATATTGTTTTATCACCCGGTCTACTATGATTCTGAAATTCTTCTCGTCCGTCGCTCCCCTCCAAAGAATGGAATCATCGTCAGGGCAACGATGGACGTTCCAGTAATTTCTTTTCACATCATGATTCGCCCACATCAGGTAAAAATTCATCTTAGTGTTGTTCGGAGCTTTGAGGAAGCCATCGTTGACACACCCCTCAAGGAAGGGCTCACCGTCAAACCAATACCAATCGAATATGAATGTGTTCACTCCGTGATCAGTGGCCAGATTGATCCACCGCTCCATCACTTTCGGGTCATTGTCCATCTCGTAGCCCCACAACGGTTGCTTTGGCTGATAATGCCCTGGGAAACGAGGCGTGCCCTTCTTTATGACCTCCCACTCCCCTATTCCCTCAGGCCATAGGATTTCCTGTCCGCGTGGATCATTGTGGCACGACGGCCAGACATAAGCCGCCACATAATAGGAATCATCTAGAGTCTGGGCATTGGCAGAGAAAGCGAAGATGCCTAGCAAGAGGATAATGAGGGATACTTTTTTCATTTCAATATTGATTTTGTGACAAAGTTAGCCATTTTTCCAATTTCTTCTTCCTATAACTAATCCATTTTTACTAATGAAGCGTTTTGGGTTGTCTAAAAAGGCTCTTATAAGGTAAAATTACTCTTGGATTTTCAAATTTTTCTCTTACAATTTATAAGTAATAAATATTCATCCCCATGGCTGCATAATCATACATATAAATCTTTTAGAACAATTGTTCAATCTTTTCAATCAATAAAACACTGGATTAATCGAATATTTATTAAACTAAACAAGTAACTTTGTAATGGTATTTAGTGAATTTTAGTTACAAAATGAAAGCACGCAACATACTTTCTATTGAAATTTGTCCGAAATCCCCAAAACTTAGTCGCATTCCTGTTTCCACAAAACGATTCATAGAAAACATTTATCATTATCAAAATAATTTTATTATGAGAAGATTGTTTGTAATGTTCACAATCCCGCTGCTCATTTTTACGGCTTGCGGTGAGGAGACGAAAGAGGAAATCGCGGATGTCCTCATTATCTCTCAGAACGAAGTGGCGTTCCCGATGGAGGGAGGCACCGCCACAGTCTCGGTCGGGTGCCCGTCAGAATGGCATTCATCCGTGTCAGACCAATCTTGGATCACATCAACGGACAACGAAGGAAAAGTGACGATCACCGTTTCGGCCAACACCACTGGCGATTCCAGAAGAGCTGTCGTATCCTTGGAATCTGCTACCGATAGAAAGGAGATCCTTATTTCACAATCGTGGTCTGGATCTGTACTGTCTTTAAAAATCAACGGTCCGGAGAGTATAGAGCTTGATTCCGAAGGAGACAGTTTTCTGTTTTCTGTCGAGACCAACGCCGAATGGAAAGTAGAGTCAAGCGCATCATGGCTGTCAACCAGTTCAAACGGATCGCTTGTCAGCGTGACGGCAGCGGCTAACAGCGAAGGCCATCGCGAGGCTACAGTCACCGTCACCTCGACAGTGAGCGGCAAGTCTGAGAGCAAGGAAATTAAGATTTCCCAGATCTCGCGCGATGAAAATCCTTACTTCCAGATGCTGGGAAGCTTCGGACTTTATGCGGAACGTTGGTACTTCGGTGGCAACGCCATCAATGTCCCCAGCATTGGCTCGTACTGCACGATTGAGCAAAAAGAGTACGGAAAGAGTTTCACTATCAAGGATTTGTTTGTTGAAGGTACTGAATATGAAGCCTCCTACGACAAAGACACAAAGAAGATGGTGCTTACGCTTGGCTCACTGTGTCTGACCAGAGCTTTCGAGCAATCAGACACATACTATTATTATCTGGTTCAGCCGAACATCACGGAGAGGAAATTCGAGACCGGAATCCTCTACGGAACTGTCGGGACCGCCACTGACGGGACGAGTGACAACTGCCAGGCTATTCTGTTGGAAGGCTTCGACGAGGCATACGGTTCTCTCGGACTCATCGTCAGGATAGGTGCAACCACGGATTTGGCCATGCTCAGCGATGTGTACTACGCTGACGGGAAAATGTACTTTGTAAGAGCCGAGAAGGGCGAATAATCAATTGTAGATCATGAAGAAGATAATATATTCAATAGTGTTGGCCGCTTCTTTCTGCGCCTGCACCAAGGAGACAATCAACTATCAGAATCCAGTCCTGGGAGAGAACGAGACAGAGGAGAATGCCACATTGGCTGTGGCGTCCCGCAACACACTGTTCACATCTGAGGACGATGTCAATGCAAGCATAGCTTTCAAAAGCCTCGGCGGTAAGGTCATTCTTGACGTGAACACCAACACGGACTGGACCTACGAGATTTCAGGAGAATCCTTCATCAAAGGAGAAAAAGACGAGGAAGCGAACCAGCTCACTCTCACCTGCGAGCAGAACAAAGTCGAAAAGACTCTTTCTGCCACAGTGACAATCAAGGCCGGAGACAAGACCGCCACCGTCACGGCCACACAGAACGCCTACGGAACAGTGGAGATCGTTGCTTCCGAGAACAATTTCCACCTCGCTGCCAAGGGAGAGCTCACGGCATCCTTTGAGGTTACATCTACCGATCCAGACTGGACATTTGAGACCTCTAGCTGCGAATGGATGCTCGTCACAAAGGACGGCAACTCCATCAACATCAGCGCTTACCCTAATGAGGAATATACCGACAGGGACGTGAAGTTCGTCCTCAAGGCCGGAGTCGGAGACAAGGCAGTCACGGAGACCATCGATGTGCTTCAGGACAGGGCGGCCCTCATCAAACCATCCGTCTCGACAGTTCCTGTCACGCCATTCTCAAACGAGGCAAAGGAAGTCGAGGTAAAGGCGAACTTTGATTGGGAATATTCCATCTCGGGCAACGAAAGCGGCTGGCTGACAGTCGAAAAAACCGATAACGGCCTGAAATTCGTTCCGACCGTCAACTCTGGCGCCGAGACCAGAACAGTGAAAATCACAATCAAGACAGGTGATGGCAAAGAAAACACGGACTCCAAAGTGATTACAGTCTCACAACCCGGAATTGACAAGGACGCATTCATCATCGGTCTTCATGTTCAGAAGGCGAAAGGCGATATAGTCACATCCATGCTGCCAGTTGAAGGCGTGACAGACATCACGGTTGACTGGGGGGACGGCAGCGACACCGAAAAGTTCACAACCGACAATCCTACCCATGAATATGCTGACACGGGCTACTTCGTTGTCTCGGTAAAAGGACAGACTAGCGGAATCAGCGTGAACTCTCTGTCATACGACCAGAAGGATCAGATCGAGCAGGTCTACAACTGGGGACGGCTAGGACTGACAACAATGGAGTACGCGTTTGAAGGATGCGGCTACCTGGCAAGCATTCCTGATGATGACACGGGAGCCTTCTCAAAAGTCACAACTTTTGAGTCCGCTTTTGCCCAGTGCGACTCGCTTAAAGTCATCCCGGAAGGGTTGCTTGCCAATGCCAGCGAGACTGAAAGTGTGAACAACATGTTCTATTCTTGCAAATCCATAGAGACTATTCCTCAACAGATTTTCTACAACTGTCCGAAACTTTCAGACGCAGGGTCTGTTTTCTCTAATTGCGAGTCAGTTGAACAGATTGACAAAGACATTTTTTCTAAGAATCCTGAACTCACTGACTGCAGTTCCACATTCTCGGGGATGCCCAAACTAACTTCCGTTGACAAGGATTTGTTTGCCAACAATCCTAAAATCACGACATTGAACGCTGTGTTCTCCTACGATGAGGCTCTCACAACTATTCCGGCAGGAATCTTCAGGAATCAGACTGAATGTGAGAGTTTCAGAATGGCTTTCACAAGCACAGGACTTTCTGAGATACCTGCAGGATTGTTCGCAAACAACACAAAATGCGAGACTTTCGAGCAGACCTTCTCAAAAACCAAGATCAAGAGCATCCCAGCGGATGTCTTCAAAGGCTGTTCTTCCGTAAACTCGTTCATGTCCTGCTTCAGCGGCTGCTCTGAACTTCAAAGCATACCTGCCGATCTTTTCAAAAATTCCGGATCACAAGGTGTTGTCTATGGAAAGAGAGGGAACGGAATGAGAATGGTCTTCAACGGATGCTCTTCATTGAAGGAAATTCCTGCCGGACTTCTGGACGGATTCACAAAAATCACCAACATCGAAAATATTTTCAACGGATGTTCTTCTCTTGAGACGATTCCGTCAGGTCTGTTCAAGGACGCTGGAGCCGTGACAAATTTCAACAACGCATTCGGAGGCTGCACGTCACTCAGATCGATTCCTGCCGGGGTATTCAAAGGACTTGCAAAACTCAAATCATTCTCGGGTATTTTCAAAGGCTGCACCAGCATAGAGGAGATAGGCGACAATATCCTTGAAGGTTGTGACGCCTGCACCTCGATCACGAACCTGTTCAACGGCTGCACAAAACTCAGCAAGGTTTCCGAGAACGCTTTCGCTGGAGCGGCAAAGGTCACAGACATAAGCGGTTTGTTCAGTGGGTGCGCAAGCCTCAAGACAATCCCTGAGGGTCTCTTCTCCCCTATGGCCAACCTAAAGACTACCAGCGATGTATTCTCTTCCTCCGGGATCGAATCTGTTCCTGCCGGATTGTTCGCAAGCAACACCTTGACCACGACATTCAAGAATGTGTTCAACGGTTGCACTTCTCTTACCGACCTACCTGGCAATCTTTTCGCAAACAACAAAGCCGTGACAACTTTCGAAAGCGCTTTCAACGGATGCGTCTCATTGACAAGTCTTCCTGACGGTCTGTTCGAGAAAAACAGCAAGGTCTCAACCTACGTTAATACATTCAAGGGATGCACGGCTCTGACTTCAGTAGGCAATATCTTCGGTGCCAACTCCACCAGCAAGCTCAAGCTTGACTCAGCGTTTGAGGGATGCGTTTCTTTGAAGTCACTTCCTGCCGGAATCCTCGACGGACTCACTGGCGCTGATTCGTTCAAAAAGACGTTCTACGGATGTACTGCACTCGTCACGATTCCAGAGAAGCTGTTTGTCAAGAACACCAACGCGACAACAACAGAAAGCTGTTTCCAGAACTGCACCGCGCTTCAGTCCGTACCTGCCGGGCTGTTCGGCACATCCACTAAGACAAAGACGTTGACGTCAATGTTCTCAGGATGTTCCTCTCTAGAAGCGATCGCATCCGATGCGTTCAGCGGGATCAACGCAGCCTCAGGAAACATGACCAGCATTTTCCAGAACTGCACAGGACTAAAGGAGGTTCCATCAGGCTTGTTCAAGAACAACGCCAAGGTCAGCAACTACGGCAATGCGTTCAAGGGTTGCTCTGGATTGGAGAAAGTTGGCTCTGAGATATTCAACTGCGCCAACGGATCAACCTCAATCAATGGAGTGTTCTCTGACTGCACATCACTGAAAGAGGTTGGTGACAACATATTCCTCAATCCTGAGAAAGTAAGGTACATCAACAATATCTTCCAGAATTGTTCATCCTTGACATCCGTGCCTGTCAATGTCTTCGATAATTTCAAAGCTTTGACCAGCGCAACTTACGCATTCGACGGCTGTGTCTCGCTGACTGGAGAATCACCTTACACCGTAGTGAATGGTGTCAAGTACCACCTCTACGAAAGGACAGCTGAGACAGCGGACATCACAGGATTCGCCAACCTCAAGAATCTCAAGGCAATGTTCAAGGGCTGTACAAAACTCACGGATTATGAAAAGATTCCGGATGTTTGCAAGACTGACGACTAATTTTCCAAACGATAAAGTATATGAAACTCAATTATATCATAACAATGATTATTGCAACCGGAATAGCAGCCGGCTGCACTGAGACAACAAAGGTCGCTCCTGACACTTACGAGGCACCACTGTTCCTTAAGTCATCTGATTCCAAAATTGTGTTTGACAAGGAAGGAGGCAAGGCACTTGTCACAATGGCGACAAATGCCAAGAGCTGGAGTTACGCTGCCCAGTCTGGAGACTGGTTCGCTGTCAGTATCGACACCGACAGCTGCCTCGTTGTGGAGGCCCATGAGAATAATGGTTCCGTCAAGACAGATGAGATAAAGGTTACTGCCATGAGAGGTGATGAATCCAAAGAGGTTTCGCTAAGAGTCTCACAAAGAGCTGACGAGGCCAAAGACCTGAGCGCTGACGGGACTGCCAACTGCTACATTGCCAAAACCAACGGCTCTTACAAGTTCCGCGCTGACATCAAAGGCAATGGTGGCAAGGACGGAAAAAGCAAGTACATCGAGACAGCGGGACTTGAGATAAAGGATGTTGCCTACGCCGAACTTCTTTGGGAGGCCAGGAACGACGGGGACCGTACGATGTCGTATGAGATCATAGACGGGACTCCTTCCTACAACGGAGGCTATATTTCTTTCTCTACGGGAAGAAGCGAGGGGAACGCACTCATCGCTGTAAAGAACGCCAAGGGCAAGGTGCTCTGGAGCTGGCACATCTGGGTCACAAACAATGACCTCAATGTACACGATCACATCGGCCCTGAGGGCAACGTCATAGCACAGATCATGGACCGCAACCTTGGAGCGCTCAACAACACACCGATGGACATAAACAACAGAGGAATGATTTACCAGATGGGCAGGAAGGATCCGTTCATTCCGTCACGTTCTCCTTATGCTGATTACAGCGGCATAACCGACTACGAGAACGCAAAGGACTATTGTTCCAACAAGCCGGAATGGAACAAGCCAAACACAGAGGTCGGTGACGGCACCGGAGAGTGGGAAATAGACTCAAAGTTCAAGGCAAAGGCCTCTTTCGCGGCGCCGGGCAACATCCCGTTCGCGTCTGAACACCCGATGAGATTTCTTGTAGGTTACTTCTCGACAAGCTATTCATGGTACATCGACTCCAGCGACGAGGACAGTGTCCAGCCAGGACTTTGGGGCGAGGAGAAAACCATTTTCGACCCATGTCCTCCAGGCTACAAAGTGCCTGGCAAGAACATGTGGGGCAAGGCTGTAGGCGATGAGAGCATCAAGACCGGAGGCAAGCATGGTGAATATGACGAGACCGGAATCAACAACGAGTTCCTATGGAACAGGGAGAACGGTTGCGGACGTGTCTGGAGACAGACAGGTGATTTCTACCCGATGGCAGGAAGCATCTATCCGTCATCATATTCACCGGCCGGGACCACACCTTACAACTACGCAAGCGGCCAAACTTTCTACCTGACAAGTCAGGAAAAGACTTATGATCCCGAAAAGAAGAACCAGAGCTGCGAGTACTATGTTGCGGCATTCAACGGCTACTGGGCTGAGTACGAGACAAGAGCGCAAGTCTATACCGGCCAGGTAAGATGCGTGAAGGAATAAACTTTTAACAATCAATAATGAAAAACAGATTCTTGACAATCACTCCGCTGCTTGTGATGCTGGCGGGGTGCAATGGAATCGGTGGAAATGAGAACAATGGGCCTGGGTCGGAAGACAGCGGGCCTATCGTTGTCTTTTCGCCGGATGCGGCGATCCAAGGCGAGATCATCGTGAAGATGAAGGCCGGAGCCGCAAATGAGACAGCAACAAGGACGGGAGGTGTCACCTCCGGCAACACTCAGATCGACAGGGTTCTGATGAATGTCGGCTCTGTAAGTTTCGAACGGTTGTTTCCTTCCTGCGGACGGTTCGAGGCACGAACCAAAAAGGAAGGGTTGGACAGATGGTTCATAGCCAAATACGACGAGGCCGTCCCAGCGAAGGAAGTGGCGAATATGCTCTCCGGATGCGACGGAGTTGAAGTCATTGAATATTCCATCCCGACAGCCACGGCGGCATATTCAAAAGCCACGACGGCTGAAAATGAAGAACCAGCCGCCACGAGGGCATATTCATCGGCAAGGAATATTCCGTTCCCGTTCAATGAAAGTGTCCGTTCGCAGAGAATGCAGTGGCACTATAACAATTCGGGCAACGTCTATTCCAACTCCACAGTTGTTGGGGCGGACGCTGATGTCTATGCCGCATGGCAGCTGTGCACTGGGAATCCGGACGTGATCGTTGCTGTTGTGGACCAGGGCGTCAAATACGACCATGAGGACCTCGCAGCGAACATGTGGGTCAACAAGGGCGAGATTCCGGGCAACGGAATCGATGACGATGGCAACGGTTACATCGATGACGTGAACGGTTACAATTTCACCGACAACAATGGCAAATTGACTTTCTCCTCGGAGAATATGCACGGAACGCACGTTGCCGGCACCATCGCTGCAGTCAACAACAACGGAATCGGAGTTAACGGGATAGCAGGTGGATCAGGCAGCGGTGACGGAGTCAGAATCATGTCCTGCGAGACTCTTGGAGCATCGGAATCAGGAAACTCCGGTGGTGGACTCGGAGCGCAGGTGCGCGCGATCAAGTACGCTGCTGACAACGGTGCGGTGATTTGTCAGAACAGTTGGGGCTACACTGCCGGAGCACTGTCCAAAAACGACTGGACTAGAGGAAATTACTCAGCGCTCGCTGATGCCATCCACTACTTCATCAAGTATGCGGGCGTGGACGAGAACGGTGTGCAGGAAGGCCCTATGGCTGGTGGAATCGTGATCTTTGCAGCAGGAAACGATGCATCGAACGAGCTCTGCTACCCAGCCTCGGATGAAGCTGTGGTCAGTGTCGCGGCCACATCCTGGCTCGGAACACCGTCATACTTCACCAACTACGGCAAATGGGTCAGCCTTTCCGCTCCTGGCGGCGACCTTTCCCTCAACTCTACCTACGGCGGAGTCTACAGCACGAGCGTTGCCGAAGACGGAGGTTCAGCCTACGAGGGGATCAACGGAACCTCAATGGCTTGCCCGCACGTCTCCGGAGCCTGCGCGCTCGCTGTCAGCTGGTACTACGGAGCGGAAAAGAAAAAAGGTCTGACTAGCGACATGCTAAAAGAGGCACTGCTTTCCAGCGTCACCCCGGTCGATCCGTTCTGCGAGGCGCCATATTTCGGGAATATGGGAGCCGGCTCACTGGACACCTACCAGCTTCTGCTGGCGGTGAAGAAAGTCGCCATGATCCCTGACATCACGGTCAGCAAGGGCGGCGAGGTCAGCGTCAATCTCTCTGAATATTTCTACAAGACTGACGTGCTGACATATTCATTGGCGGCGCAAGGAATAGTTGAAGTAAGCCTGAAGGACAGCGTCCTTACGATCAAGGGTGTGTCCCAAGGCAAGACTGTAATCAGGATCACCGACGGCAACCAGTCCGTCAGGACCATAAACGTGACTGTGGAATCATGAAGACTTCAAGAATGATAAAGTCAGCCTTTGTGATGGCTGCGTCATCGGTTCTCTTCCTGCTCATCGGATGCGGTTCGGAGACAAAGGAAGAGACTTTAAGCGAAACACTAAAGACACCTGACGCCAAGGTCAGCGAGGTGACCGTTTCAGGCTTCCGCGTGGACTGGGGCAAAGTTTACGGAGCGGAGAACTACACCTACTCCCTTGACGGAGCCGAAGCGGATTCGACCAAGGCCTTATTCGTGACATTCAACGGATTGGATGCTGCCAAGGAATATGTCGTCAAGCTTCAGGCTGAACCTGCGAAAGGCGGATCAAAGGCATCATCCGAGCCCGTCTATATTCACGTACGCACATCTGACGTGAGCCAGCTTGAAAAGCCTGAGATCACAGTCGGCAGCGCCTACGCCTCCAAGACAATAATCAGCTGGAGCGTCATCCCTGGTGCCGGCAGCTATGAATATACCATCGGCGGCATCAGCGGAACGACGACAGAGAACCGCGTCACACTCTCGAATCTCGCCAAGGGGACTGACTACATATTCACTGTCAAGGCCATCCCTGCGGGAAGCGGCAACACAGCGTCCGAATACACCCAGGCCAGTTTCACGACCTCATCCGAGGATGTGCCGGCCCTGCTGATCGTTCCAGAGAACGTTCTTGCGGACGCGGTCGTTTTCGATGTATATGCGACTCCTGACGCCACCTTCTACTACGATGTGGTCTCATCCTCAACCTTGATGCAGTTTGACGAGGCCACAGTCATAGAAAGATACAGATCCGCAATCATCGAATATGCCAAAAGCAAAGGTATAAGCCTCCAGCTTGCCATAGCTTCCGTCCTGAAGGTCGGAACAAACACCATCGGCGTGTCCAGCCTCGCCTCCGAGATGAGCTACGACATCATCGCATTCGGGATGGACTACAACGGCAACGTCACGACAGGACTGTACACAAAAAGGATCACGACCACTGCAACCGGCTGGTCCTCAGGCCCGAACTACGGCGGATCCGGTTGGTTCGACCAGAACTTCTACCTCACCAACGCCTATCTCGGAATGACAGGTTACGGATGGACCAACTCCGTGTGGACAACATGGAAAGGACGGGATGTACAAAGCATCCGCTACCGTCTTCTTCCGACAAGCACATTCAACAGTGTCTTCAGCGATCCATACGACAAGGAGGCCGTCAAGGCATTCCTGAGGGACACATCCTACAGTTACGCTGTCAGGTCAGACTATCTTGCGCTCGTGAACTCCTCTAACGGCTACAACTCTGTGACCCCTTGCAACTCCGGTGTCTCCTACACAATGTCCGCACTGGCGACATCCGCATCGGGAGAAGAGGAGCTGACCGTCAACTCAATCACGACAAAGACCACAAGCGAGGCCTACACCTGGTTCTCGATCGCCGCTCTGGTCAACGAGAAATACGGCCCGACATCCAGCAAGATGGCCTGTGTTCTGAAAGGAGTCGGGATAGAGTCCGGCAGACTGGTCATCATCAAGACAGCGGCACTCGCCAATGTTCCAGAGTCCTCCTACCCTGCCATAATCGCAGACAAAGGCACAGAGTTGAAGGAATCATACCTTGAGTACATCAACGGAAACGGCCTTGCCCTTGTTGTCGACGTGGAGCCGCAGACATCCTACACAGTGATGGCGACTGTAGTGAACAAGGCCGGAGACAAACTCACGAAGCATGCGTCCGTGACCACAACGACGGCCGAGACAAAGGCTGCAAGGACAAGGGCGACGGCGGTCTTCGAGAACCTTGCCGCAAACGCCGAGGCCTCCCCTGTCGGACTGAGGCTTGACGGTGTGGAGGCTATCCCGGTCTTCGGGACACCGACCTCTACTGAAGACCTTTGGACAATAATCCACAACATGAACATATTCGGAACAAATTATGAAAAATAGCATAAAGAGAGCAATAGCCGCCACTCTTCTGGCCTTTCTCTGCGTCCTGGCCGCCACGGCCCAGAACATAAATGTGAAAGGAAAGGTCACAGACAGCGGCAATAGTCCGCTTGTCGGAGTCGGGGTCTTCATCGAGGGCACCACGACCGGCACGGTCACGAGCGATGACGGAACCTGGTCGCTCTCCGGGATTCCGTCCGACGCCGTCCTGACATTCTCCAGCATCGGTTATGTCACCCAAGAAATCCATGTCGCGGGCAAGTCCGTGATTGATGTGGTTCTCCAGGAAGACATTATCGATGACGAGCTCGGAGAGGTGATGGTGGTCGCATACGGAACCGCCAAGAAAAGCAGCTTCACCGGTTCAGCCGCCGTCGTTAAAGGCGATGAGCTTCAGAAAAGGGTTACAGGCAACATCACCAAATCCATAGAGGGAACGGTGGCCGGACTCCAGGTAACATCTGGAGGGGGTCAGCCAGGTGAGGGCGCGTCGATAATGATCCGAGGAATCGGCTCCATCAACGCGGTCTCCACACCTCTGTACGTTGTGGACGGCATCCCTTACGACGGGTCGCTCAGCGCCATCAACCCTGCTGACATCGAGTCCTTGACTGTCCTCAAGGATGCGTCGGCCGGAGCGTTGTACGGAGCCAGAGGAGCAAACGGAGTCATCGTCATCACCACCAAGAAAGGCAGCGGAGAGCGCTCTGTCGTCAGCTACAAGGGCAGTGCCGGCATCGCGTCCAGGTCGCTGAAGCGTTATAACCTCGTTGGCATGGACGATTTCGTCGAGTTGACCTACGAGTCCCTCAGAAACAGCGCCCAGTACAGCACCGGAATGGATTTCGAAGGCGCGAGCGCCTACGCCTCAGCCAACCTCGGCCAGACGATCGGAGGACTCAAGAACCCGGAATATTACAATCCATACAAGAACCACACATGGTCAACCCTCATCGACCAAAGCACCGGCAAGATCAAGGATGACGCAGTTGCGGCGTGGAATGAGAACTGGATGGACGAGATCAGCGACAACGCCGCCCTGCGCACAGAACACATCTTCTCCGTGAACGGAGCGACCGAAAAGGTCAACTACCTCATCTCGATGGGTTACTACAAGGAGAACGGAATCCTCCAGAACACGGACTTCAACCGCTACACCGGAAGAGTCAACGTGGACTCCCAGGCAAACTCTTGGATGAAGGTCGGGATGAGCGCGAACTACTCGCACACGAAGGCCGACTATCAGAACTTCTCCGGCTCCACGACATCCAACGTCTGGTACACCGCCCAGTTCATGGCACCTGTCTACCCCGTCTACCTAAAGGACATGGCCGGAAACAACATCCTCGACGAGGCAGGAAACCTTCAGTATGAATATGGTGACGAGGACGACAACGGCTACGCCAACCGTCCTACCGCCCAAGGATTCAACTCAAGGGCAGAGCTTTACAACAACAAGGCCTACTACTACCGCAACACATTGTCGGCAAGGTCTTATCTCACATTCGGCACCACGAGAAAGGACGCTCTCCTTTACGGCCTTAGGCTGACCGCCAATCTGGGAACCGACTTCAATGACTACCAGCGTACCATCACCAACGACAAGTACCACGGCAACGCCGCGGATCAGGGCGGCCGCCTAAGCAAGACCAACACAAGGACTCTCAGCTACACCTTCAACCAGATCCTCAACTACGACCGCACGTTCTCCGACCACGATGTCAAGGTTCTGCTCGGTCATGAATATTACCGCTACCGGTTCAACTACGCGATGGGCGAGAAGACCGGAATCATGGACGGGATAGACGAGCTCGACCCGGCCGTGACGACTTCCGGAAACTCCAGCTACTCGAACAACTATGGAATAGAATCCTGGTTCACAAGGCTGAACTACGGATTCAGGAACCGTTACTATTTCGATGCCAGCTGGCGTACCGATGGTTCCTCCAGATTCTACAGGACTGACCGTTGGGGTAACTTCTGGTCTGTCGGAGCGTCCTGGAGGCTGTCACAGGAAAAGTTCATGGAACAGTTCTCCTCGTGGCTGAGCAACCTGACGGTCAAAGCCTCCTATGGTGTGCAGGGCAACGACAACCTTGGAACCTACTACGCATGGCAGGGTCTGTACGACTACACCTGGGCCAACGGAAGCGAGGCCGGAGCCTTCGCCTCAAAACTTGAGAACAAGGCTATCACTTGGGAGAAGAACGGCAACCTCAACGCCGGTATCGAAGCCTCTCTCTTCGGCGGGAAGGTGACTTTCACCGCTGAATATTACAACCGTCACACCCGTGACATGCTCCTTGAGAGCCCTCTCGCGATCTCGACTGGATTCACCGGCTACGACGCCAACGTTGGCTCGATGAAAAACCAAGGCTTTGAGTTCTCCGGAAGGATCAACATCCTTGACCGTCCGAACTTCAGATGGGACGCCAACGTCATGGCGTCTCTGAACCGCAACAAGGTCACCAGCCTAACCTCCTCGCAGGACTTCATCAGCGCCGGAGCCTCCGTCATCGAGGTCGGCAAGCCAATCTACACATTCTACCTTTCCAAGACAGCCGGAGTCGACCCTGCCACAGGAAAGCGTCTCTACTATGCGTACTGGAAGAGGGGCGTGGACGAGACAGGAGCCATCAGCAATGTCAGGTGTGATGAATATGTGACCGACAACGTCTCCCTCGCATCCCTGAGCAAGTACTACATGGGAAGCAGAGAGCCTGCCGTGTCGGGAAGCCTCGGTTCGAGCTTCGTGATATTCAAGAACATCGACCTTTCTTTCCTTACCACCTGGTCAATCGGAGGCAAGGTCTATGACGGGCTGTATTCAGGCACAATGAACGTTCAGTACGCAGGCAACAACTGGCACAAGAACGTCCTGCGCAGATGGCAGAAACCAGGTGACGTGACGGACGTGCCGATGGTGGAGATCGGAGGATCATCCCCTGCGAACGACTCCGCACTCATCAACGCTTCGTATTTTGCGATCAAGAACATCACGCTTGGCTACACTTTCCCGAAGAACTGGCTCTCAAAGGTGGACATCAGCGCCCTGAGGATCTTCGTCACCGCAGACAACATCGCCATGTTCAACCACCTTGACGGCATGGACCCACAGTACAACTTCACGGGAAGCGTGTCGTATTCCTACACCCCGTCCAGAGCCATTGTGGCAGGCATCGACATTCAATTCTAGGAGGATATTCAATGAGAAAGAAACTATATATTCTTGCAGCCATAGCCGCTGCGGCAGTTTCCTGCGACAGCGATATGCTTGAGTTCAACCCGACAGACTCGGGCTCCGGAGAGGAGTTGATGAAGGAGGCTTCCACAGCCATAACCTCAATCAACGGAATCTACCGCTCTATGTGGACGGCCGGCTGGTCAACCTCGGGCAACACCCACCAATGCTTCGGCGTCGCCGCATACAACCTTGCCCAGGACGTTATGGGAGACGACCTCATCATGCAGTCCCAAGGCAACGGATGGTTCTGGTACGACCATGTCTACAACGTGAAGAACCAGTACACATCCTCGGCGTTCAGATCCTACGACGTCTGGTACGCCAACTACAAGTGGATCGCCAACGCCAACAACGTGATCGCCGCGAAGGAGACGATGGGAGGCAGCACAGCCGATGTGTCCTACGTTGTTGGACAGGCGTACGCAATCAGGGCACTCTCCTACCTCAGTCTCGCGACGTGGTTCGCCAGGGCGCCTTACAATCCGATGACAGACAAGTACCGCTGGAGCGATCCGGGTGTGCCTGTTTACACCGATCCGACATCCATCAGCACCGAAGGCAAACCAAGGGAAAACCTTGAGGTTGTCTACAAGCAGATTGACTCTGACATCGACTCGGCCATCGTTCGGCTCGCAAAAGGTGAGGCATCGACCCTCAACAAAGGCAATAAGTCACACATCAATGAATATGTCGCCTTGGGCATCAAGTCCCGCGCCTGTCTGGCCGAAGGTGACTGGGAGGGAGCCTACAAGGCGGCGTCTCAGGTCATCAGCGAAGGCTCTTACCAGATCGGAGGCGAAAACGAATTGATGGGCGGCATGAACTCCATCAGTGCAGGCAATGTGATGTGGGGAGCCGGAATCGAGACTTCCGAGCAGTCGGGGGCCTACGCCGGATTCTTCACCCACATGGACAACACCGACGGTGCCTATGCGAAGTCCGCTCCGAAGTTGATCAACAAGCAGCTCTACAACCACATCGGTTCAGGAGACATCCGTCTCAGATGGTGGGACCCGACAGACAAGGAGTCTCCATACATCTCCAAGAAATTCGCATTCTCCAATGTCCAGTCATGGCTCGGAGACTACATCTACATGAGAGTCGAGGAAATGTACTTCACAGCCGCCGAGGCCGCCCTCAGGCTCGGTAACCAGAACGAGGCCCGGGAACTGATGAACAAGGTCATGGCCAAGAGAAACCCCAAGTACAATGCCTACAGCTACTCCGGCACTCACCTTGGGGCGACCACAACCACTTGGACGGGATCCCTCCTTGAGAACATCCTGATTCAGAGACGTGTCGAACTGTGGGGTGAATATGGCCGCATCTTCGACGTGCGCCGCACCGGACAGGGCATAGACCGCCGCACTGAGGACGGATTCGCAGAGGAGTGCATCGCCGCCATGAAGCGTAACGGCATCGACCTCACAAACGCCGACACCTACGACTGGGTACTGACGATTCCTAAGGACGAGCTTGACGCCAACCCTGACATCAACGAAGAAGATCAGAATCCTTGATAGACTTTAGACACAATGAAATATTCAAAATCAACATCATGCCTTCTTGTGGCATCACTTTTCCTTCTCGCCGTCAGCTGCGACAAGGAGCAGAACGGGACCGTCTACAGCCCGAATTCTGACGATGCGAAGGAGATCCACTTCATCCAGTCATCCCTGAGCAAGGAGTTTCCGCAAGGGACAGAGACCGGAACGATCGAGATTGAACTGGCCCGCCCGAGCGACAAGGGAGAACTCTCTGTCGGCCTTCAGAAGAAAGGCGAGAACGGTGACTCGTTCACTGTACCGGAGACAGCCACGATTCCTGACGGCAGTTATTCCGTGAAAATTCCTGTCGAGGTCAATCTTGGAAGGCTCCTGGCAGGATCAAGCCTGAACGCCACGATCCTCATCTCCGACCGTCAGGAGGAGACAGGGAACGGAGCTTATGTCACTCAGTTCTCTGACAAGATCAACCTTAGTGTGTCCTACACCCTTGAATGGGAGACCTACTACAGAACCGACGAGAGCGGTGCCACGGTTCCGCAGACCGCCACTTACCACTACAACGCCTTCTACACCGGACAAGACTCCGGCCTTGAGGTGGAGAAAGCTGTGGGAACCAACATATTCAAAGTCAATGATTGGGCGAGCGGGGCATCCTTCAAGTTCATCCTCAACGATGACAACTCCTGCACCGTGCCCGCCCAGTCGATCGGCTACTACAACTCCAATTACAATGAATATGTCAAAGTTGCAGACATGGCGGAGTACACTGGCAACAAAGCGGCCTACAGTTCCTACCCATGCACCTACGATGGCAAGGGCACATTCTCGTTCTACTTGATCTACTACGTCTCAGCCGGCTATTTCGCGCAAGGCACCGAGACGCTTACATTCGACGGCAATGAGGACAAAACTCCTGCGGTAGAGATCACGTTCGATGGAATCGAGACCACGGAGACAGGTTTCAAGGCTCCACGGCTCTCATTCTACAAGAATGAATATGCCAAGTTCTACAAGGCGACCGTGGTCAGCGGTGACCTCACAGGAGATTCCGCCCGTCAAGAAGAGATCAAAAAGTTGCTCTCCGAGGACAAGACTCCGGGAAGCGTTCCTGTGCTCACATTGTACGATGACAGTTCCGAACTCTGGAATGTAGGTTCAGGGAACTGCACGGCTGTGGCACTCGCCTACGATTCCACATCAACCGCCTCTGTCCTCTACATGCAGAGATTCACATGCGATCCTGACGGAAAGTACCTTCCGAAAGTCAACAAGTTCGACTGGAGAAGGGACGATTCCAACCCGCTTTACTCCCCTTACACCACCTTGTTCTGGGACATGCAGGCGGACAACGCTGTGTCTCTCAAGTACCTCTGCATGAGGACGGACTACCTTGACTACATGGTTAAGAACCTTGGACAGAGTGCTGCTCAGATTGCTTGGGAAAGGGGCAACGAAGTCAACGAAGAGTTCGTTCAGAAACTGGGTTCTGACGAAGGCTTCGCCACAGTCTTCAACACCCTCAAGCAAGGTACGACCTACACCCTATGCGTCTGCGTTGTCAATGAGTTTGGAGACACGTCCTTTGTACAGAAGACAGCCTCAACAAAAGGTTACACGTCCGCGAACTTCGATCAGAGCAAGACTGTGGAGGATTTCATAGGAGCATTCAAGGCCTCGGCCACGGTTGACGGTGCATCCTCATCCGCTGAAGAATCATTCCGTGTAGACATCTACAGCCTTGGCGGCAACGATGTCACAATCAGCGGTCTGTCCAACACCAGTGACTTCACCCCGGACGTGAAAGCGTACTACGACCCAGAGAGCCATTCGATCATCATCGAGCCGCAGAAACTCGGTCGCTACAAAGGTAATTATGTGACACTTGGTTTCTCAGACGGCCTGTCCATATACTGGGGAGCAAACAGCATAGCTCTCGGTTTCATTGACGGAGTGATCCACATGACTCCAAGTCCTTACGCTAGTGCTGCCGTCAACAGTTACCAATTCCTAGTGTTCAGCTCCGAGAACGCCACTGGCTCATCGTACCTAAGGCAGAGCGTAGGCTCCAAAACCTACAGCGCCCTCACCCTAGAGCCGTTCGGAACTTCCACCAAGGCTTCGATGCCCGCTCAGGCGGACACTTTCCTCGGAGAAAAGGCCGTCCTGACGCGATAACGATTTTCAATGAATATGAAAGGCCGGACTCCAGAAATCGGAACCCGGTCTTTTTCTTTTCGTGATATTCATTTATCAAATCCATTTCATTAAATTTGCATTATTTAAAATTGACTCTGGATTAATGACATTGTTGACTGCAAGGATAATCAGACACGCGGCAGTGGCGACACTGCTTTTGGCCAGTGGCGCCACATTCATCTCGATGGCGCAGATCTTCCCACAGGAGGAACTGCATTTCAAGGCTCCTGCGGTGCCTCGACAGATTGTGTTCGCAGGAGACACGGTACGGTTTGACAGAAGCGACCTCTACGAGAGGATGGACAGAGAATTGGTCTCGTTCACCTACATGCATTCCAACTCGATTCTGATGCTGAAAAAGTCCGAACGCTATTTCAGAATGGTGGAGCCGATACTTCGGCTGAACGGCATTCCAGATGACTTGAAGTACCTCATGGCAATCGAGAGCAACCTCAACCCGAAAGCATATTCCTCAGCTGGAGCAGCGGGTCTCTGGCAGTTCACAAAGACCACTGGCAAGGAATATGGTCTTGTCATTGATGGTGAGGTGGACGAGCGTTACAACATTGAGAAAGAGACCGCTGCGGCCTGCAAATATCTCCGCAGAGCATACGAGAAGTACGGAGATTGGATGACGGTCGCTGCTAGTTACAATGCGGGACAGGGAGGAATATCCCGTCGTCTTTCTGACCAGAGGCAGAAGTCAGCGATGGATCTTTGGCTGGTCGAGGAGACTTCCCGGTACATGTTCAGAGTCCTTTCAGCAAAAATGTTCTTCGAGAATCCTTCTGCTTTCGGATTCAATGTAAAGGATTTCGAGAAGTACCCTTGCTATTCTCCGAAAGAAGTTGTCACTGTCAGTGGTTCAATCGCCAATCTGGTGGACTTCGCGCAGGAGCACGGTGTGACCTATTACCAACTGAAAGAGGCCAATCTTTGGCTTCGGGACAACAAACTGCTCAACAAGGCCGGACACACCTACAAGATTATCATTCCGAGCGGGAAATAGTGGTTGATGTCAGCGATGTTTTCGCGATGTGACTTCGTGAGGTCTTTCTGGTCAAGGGTTCCAGTGGCGGGTGTATTATGGCGGTCTACGCGCTTCGCGCGCCCTGTCCGGGAGAATGGCCGCCATAAATACACCCTCCACTGGAACAATTCCGGAATATTACTTCTTTGTTATGAGGTAAATTGTTGTCTTATCCCCCGGCACCTGAACACAACGGTTGTCTTATCTCCCGGCACCTAAACACGACGACAGCGTTCTCGTCAAGAAATGACACCGTCGTAGTCATTATTACGCTCAACTGGAGCAAAATCACCTATTTGTGCAACCGTCCGGTTGGTGAGTTTGTCGAACCATTAGGACGGCCTCTTCTACAAGCTCAGTAAAGGATAGCCAACTCCATTCACCTTGACACAAAAGAAGCCGCCCTGAAAAGGCGGCCTCAATAAGAGTGTCAATCAAAGTCAGATTTTCTTCTTCTGGACAATCCAAGTGCCAGGTTCTTCTTTGCTTTCTACCGACTCATAGCCATCAGCGACCCAGTTGGCAGGCTTGCCGTCGATATTGTCACCTGTGCTGGCTGCCGGATTGAAGCCAACGAAGGTTCCACCCTTGATGGTGATCTTGCATCTTGTGATGTCAGGATCATAGCAGTTGATGAGGAACTTGGCACTACCGCCATCCCGTGCCGGACTGAATAATCCACCGTTGATTTCGAGCTCTGGCGCATCATATTGATCCATCGGCATAAGGTAGATGGCAGGACTGTCATTGCCGCTCGCGTCAGTTCCGGAGATGAATGTGCCGTTGTTGATCACCAGTTTTCCGTCCCAGATTGTGATGGCTGAAGCGAAATCACTTGAATTTCCGCCCGTAAT
>DJRG01000005.1:0-11490 GCA_002438845.1 Bacteroidales bacterium UBA6366 | reverse complement strand
GGCAGCATCGCTGTTGGTACCACCGTAGATCACGCCTTTTCCATTGATGGTGTTATTGCCGCCATCCTGGCAGAAGTGCAGCGCAGGGGATTTGCAGTCACCTTGTATGTTGGCTCCTTCTGACAGAGTCAGGGTGAAATCTTTCTGGATCTTCAGCTGATTTCTGAGGGAAACAGGATAATCGATGATAACGGTGCCATCTTTCTCGACATTGGAGACTGCCTCGGTGAATTTCGTCTCGTTGGTAACCACCTTGTAGGCGAGAGGGGTCTCTCCGGTCTCAACGTAAGAGTAGCTGTTGTCGGCCACATACGGCTTTCCTGCATCGTCAGAGTATTTTCCTCCCTTGATGTCAATATCCGCGTTCGCTATGTCAGGGTAGCCGCAATTAGAGTCCTTGTAGAACGTCGTGCAAGGCACTTTCGTTTTGCCGTCAGCAACGTAGCCAACTCGCTCTCCGCCAGTGACGCTGATCTCAGCATCGTTTACAGTGATTTTACCTCCGCGGCAAAGGATGCCGACACCATTCTCCACGTTGAATTTGGCAGCATTGATAGTGATCTCATCTTTCCATGGGGAGTAAAGACCGCAGGCAACAGCGTCTGCATCGACAACAGAGCCATTGAATACGGGGACGTTACCCTTACTGTCAGCGCTGATGGTTATCGTATTGCCTTTGTCACGGACAACTCCAGTGTCTTTCCCGTCTTTCTTGTAGTTAAGGCTACCGTTACCGGCTATCACTGCGTTGTTCGTTGCGGTGAATGATCCGCCATAGATGACAATCTTACACCCAGTTGCCGTGCCTGTGCAGACTGCGCCTTGTACAGAGTTTACAGTACAATCGACTAGATAGGCACTTGCTCCTTTGGCTTGAGAGTCAAGTTTAACCCCGACGAAGTTCTTTGATTCAATGGTTCCGTTCTTGAGCCAAACTTCACCTTGCTTTACGATGATAGTGCATTCGCCTTCATTTTCTGCGGTAAGGCTATGACCGTTGAGGTCAAGTACAATCTCTGCGTCCTTGCTGGTTGGATTGGCGATTGTGAAGCTTCCCTTGATGTCATCCGTCAAAGTAATAGTCGCTTTATTGTTGGAAGCAGCAATTGCCTCCGCTGCAGCGATCGCACCTTCGAGGCTGCTGAACTCCTTCCCGTTAAGTGTCGCGACTGCAGCGACTGTACCTGAGGTCGTGATGAGTCCGTATTGATTCTTGGCGATCTTGGCGCTCTCTTGGATGAATGTTCCAAGATCTATGTTCGTTCCATCCTTGGTCGTGGCCACTATGTTGAGGGTCTTTCCAGAGAGGTCAACAGGGACGATTGTGAAGAATCCCCTGAAAAGCTCTCCAGCAGAAAAAGAAAGACCGTCCCCACCCTTTTTGCCAAGATCCAATGTGATCTGGCTAGTTGCGGTCTCACCGGTCAATTTGGAAGTCGCCACGTCAAGCGTACCCTCGGTGACGAAAATGTCATCCTCAGCGCTAATTGTGACTGAGATCACATTCTTGACATCTTCCGCGAACGTATGCTCGACGATTATCCAACCAATCTGGTTTTCAAGATTGAAGTTCAATGAGTTCGACTTCTCATCTTTCGTGGCTGTCGCGCAGGCATAATCATAGTCCTTAAGATGAGCCGAACTGTTGTTCTCCGTCTGTCTCTGTCCAAGAAGTGTTACAGGAATTTCCGTTTCTGATGTAGGGAGCGATTTGGCCGGAATATAGGCATAATAGGTAACACCATCCATCAGTTTGAAGCCCTTGCTTTCAAGCTTGGACGATTTCTCTCCGGCATTTACTGTCCTGAATAGGGCAGCGTCTCCGTCTCCGATTGCCATCAGATTCTCTCCCTCTCCCCAAGTGAACACAAGCTGTTTGTTCTCTTTATCATAAGCTAAACTACGAGTGTCCATGGATGTAGGCTGTTCTAGGGTCGCATATACACCATCTCCACTCACCTCCGGGGCTTCTTCCAACACCTCGGAGCACGCTGCAAGCATGCATGCAACGCTGATAACTGCAATCAATTTCTTTTTCATGATGTTAACGTACAATTTAATTTCCCCATCCAGGTGCCAATCCGCCAGTCTCACCAGTTCCGGTTCCTTCCGGTCCACTTTCACAGAGAACTGTTGACACCGTGATGTCAACCTCATCTATCTCTGGTTTCACATACTCACGAACTTCAATTACTTTTTTCATAGAAACACAAATATTAGCCAGCGGCTCCGGACCAGTCAATTAATAGTAAATATCATAGGGCAGATAGAACAAGGCGTGGAGCCATATCCGTCAAAGGGTTCGAATTCAGTACTTTGCGAAGGGTTCCTGTCAGAACCGCAATTTTGGATCGCTTGTTGTATATGCCCGCTTTCTTTGTTATGTATCAAAAAAAGCGGGGACTAATATATATATATATATATATATATAACCAAATATTTTTGAGGTTTTTGCGGTTTTTAGGGCTAAAAAATTTCTTGGCATGTCGCTTCGACTGGCTCAGCGACCAAAGAGCATGGCTCGGAGGACTCGTAACCGTCCGGTTGGTGAGCTTGTCGAACCATTAGGACGGTCACTGAGCCTGCCGAAGTGCTGAAGTGACGAAGTGACCTACCTATTCATGCACAAGGCAGCGAAAAATAAAAACCAAAATTTTGGTCCACCGTGCAAAATTTTGGTTTTTCTTTTTTTTTGTTGACCTCTTAGGCAAAAATGCCCAATCTAAACTATAGCCAATTCAAATCCAATAGATTAGCAAAATCATCAATGATGTAGTCCGCACCATAGGTCTGAAGCTCCTCGCGAGTGGAATTGCCATAGGTGACACCACAGGTTTTGGCACCGGCACCGCGGCCCATAAGGATGTCAAAAGACATGTCACCGACAACCAAGGTTCTCGATGCGCTACCACCCAACTTCTTCAGGGTCAGGAGGACCGGCTCAGGATCCGGCTTGGCTTTCTTCACGTCATCTGCACCAAGAACGAGGGATATTTCCTCGTCGAAACCGAAAGTCCTGACAAAATCCAAAAGCGAATGATTGGAGCGGGAGGAGGCGATTGTCAGCACGAAACCTCTTGCGCGGAGTTCTTTCAAAGTCTCAGGGACATTAGGGAAAACCTTTGGAACAAGCAGTTTCTTGTTCTCCTCGAATATTTCCCTATAAGCCTCGGCACATTCTTTAGCCTGATCATCCGTCAACGATGAGAAAAGTGCTTTAAAACTTTCACTCAAAGGGAGTCCGATTGTCGCTGCACAGGAATATTCATCAGCCACAGGCAGACAAAGTTTCTCCATCGTCATCTGAAGGGTCCTGACGATGGTTTTTCTGGTATCACAAAGGGTACCGTCAAAGTCTAGAATTATAAGTCCGTTGTTCATAACACGGCAAAATTAACTCAAATTGTCGAGAGTTCAAGCCCTAGGCACAGATATGACAGTATTTTGAATAATCATGACTGGCAGACAGCGATCGCTCAAGACTCCGCCTGAACACTAATCCGATTATATCTCCTGCTGCTTGCGGTGCCAGTTGAGCATCGGAAGGAGGAAGGAAATCACTGCGGCACCGAGCCAGAACCAGCTTACGTAGGTAAAATCGTGTTTCGTCACGGTCTCACCAAGCTTGTTCACAACCTCAACGGTGTTGTTGTCCAGAAGGAGTCCTGAGACGATGTTCTGCAATCCTGCCGCATGGTATGATGCGACTACGAAGATGCCAAGGGTTGCTCCGGAGCCGTTCATGGTTCACTAACTCTGAAAAATCAAGAAATGAAGCCATTATTCATGAATATTATGACAATCAAACACTAATCATGCAATCCCCTACTGCGAAGGTACCCAAGCAACTGCTCAGGGCGATCTGTCTGGATAAGAGACGCACCATAGCTGATGATCTGATCATAAACCGTTGCCGGATCACCGCTGTCGAAGGCCTTGTCATCGTCAAGATAGCCACAGAGGCTTCCCCAGATGGTGTTGATCCAAAGTTTTGAGCCAGAGTCTAGAATCTTCTTGAAACAGTCCTTGACCTCCGGGGTCATCTTGTTCCAACAGATTTCGTAGGCAAGAGGCACGGTGCCTGTGCTCATATATTCATTGAACAGCTTCGCGCCTCCTTTCTGAAAGTTCACTATCGGCATGTACATCATGTTATGCTCGTGGGCGGCCAATTTGGCCTTGACCTCGGCGAGCGGCTTGTTGCCTTTGATTAGGATCTGGTCGGTTACTCCAAGTTCCTCTGTCAGGGCGAGGACCAAATCATAATATTCATAGCCCTGATCCACATTCACGCAGATGCGATCCTTGCAGCATTCCAAAGCCTCGCGGAGCGTACAAATGTGCAAGGAGTCGGTAGCTACACCGTGGGCTCGTTTCAGGCGGAATTTCTTTAATTCATCCAAAGTGTAGTCGCTCACGAGACCTTTGCCGGTCGTGCAACGGTCAATCGTCTTGTCATGGGAAAGAACCAGCACACTATCCTTGGTGAGTTTGAGATCAAGTTCCATGATGTCTGCCCCCATCCTGATGATGGACTCTATGGCAGGGATGGAATTTTCCGGATAGTTGCGCCAGTCGCCTCTGTGGCAGGCCACCACAACATATTTGGAATGAGGGTCGTGCATCTGCGCTACAATCATCTCTGCCCTATTGGGATATTTTGACAGATCGACTACGCTATTCTTCGCTGTTCCACAAGAACAAAGGTACGTAGCGATGGCATATAGGCACAAAATTCTTGCTTTCATTATTCCTTATTATATAACAAGACATTAAGCGCCACGACTATTTCTTAAGGCCGGAGTTCAGGAAGTCTATGAAGCCTTCGATGGAAAGGTTGTAGCCACGTACTGGGACTAGCTGGTTGCCGTCTGCGTCCAAAAGGGCGTAGTTCGGTTGGGCGTTGACTCCGAAACGGGTACGGGCGATGTAAGAGTTGACACGGCCAATCTCTTTCAGGGTCTTGCCTTCCGGTGTTGTAAGCCAGTCTGACTCTTCTAGTTTGCTCTTGTCATCCACATAGAGGGCCACGAGAACATATTCATTTCTAAGAATATCCAGCACTCTCGGATCGCTCCAGACGCGCTGCTCCATCTCGCGGCAGTTGACGCAGCCATGGCCAGTGATGTCCACGAAGACAGGCTTGCCTTGAGCTTTGGCAGCAGCAAGGCCTTCATCAAGAGTGAAGTAACCAGTCAAACCTAGGGGCATCTTTAGGTCGTATTTCTGGCCGTAAGTGGAGGCTCCGGCCACTGAGCCTGTCGAAGTGCCGGTATGGTCAGCCGTTTCGGTGGTCGCTGAGCCAGTCGAAGCGACCGGACTGGCCGGTGAATCGGCATAGTTATAAACCACGAAATCCTGAGTCTCCATTGGAGGAAGGTACCCTGACAAAGCCTTAAGCGGAGCACCCCACATTCCCGGAATCATATAGACCACGAATGTGAACACGGCAATCGCTAGGCCGAGCCTTGGCACTGAGACATGCTCCACAGGATCGTCATTCTTGAAGCGTAGCTTACCTAGAAGGTAGAATCCGAGAAGTGAGAATGTGACGATCCATATTCCCAGATAGACCTCCCTGTCAAGCAGTCCCCAGTGATATGTCTGGTCAGCAACGCTGAGGAACTTAAAGCCAAGTGCCACCTCGATGAAGCCCAAGACGACCTTCACGCTGTTCAGCCACGAGCCGGACTTACCTTTCATCTTCTTCAGAAGTGACGGGAACATTGCCAGGATTGTGAACGGAAGGGCGAAGGCTACAGAGAACGCTAACATTGTGACCATCGGTGTCCAAAACTCCCCCTGCGTGGACTTGATCAGCACCGTTCCGACAATAGGACCCGTGCAAGAAAATGACACCAACACGAGGGTCAGAGCCATGAAGAATATTCCCCCAAGTCCTTTGGTGCCAGACTTCGCGTCACTCTTGTTGGCAAGGCTGGACGGCAGTTCAATCTCAAATGCTCCGAAGAAAGAAGCAGCGAACACCATGAAGACGATGAAGAATATCAGGTTCGGAAGCCAATGCGTGGCAAGCCAATTGAATATGTCAGCAGTTACAGTGTTTCCTCCGATGATCCATGTCAAACCTATGATCAGACTGATCGGAACTGTGTAAAGAAGTACGATGAACAGCCCGTAGATGAAAGCCTTGAAACGCCCTTCAGCCGCTGTCGTGGACTGCTTCATGAAGAACGACACCGTCATCGGAACCATCGGGAACACGCACGGAGTCATCAGCATGGCAAAGCCCCAAAGAATCGCTTCGATAATCAGAGCCCAAAGTGAACCTTCGCTCTTGGTCTCATCAGGGGCGATTGTCTCAGACGGCTTGTCAACCTCTTTGGCAACCTCTGCCACTGCAGAAGCCTCCTGCTTTAGCGGCACGGAAAACGCCCATGATTCAGGAGCAGCGCAGAACTGGTTGTTGCATCCACTCCATGAGACTTCACCGGAAACTGTTGCCTCCGAGGATATTAACTTAACCTTTTGAGTAAGCTTTACGAAATCAAAGAACACTTTTTCTCCTTTATAATCGGAAGGCTCTGTCACTTGAACCAAAGTACCATCCAAGGAATATTCAGGAGCGGGCGTAAAGTCAATGACAATAGGATTATACTCATGATCAATTGTGTAGATGTGCCAGCCATCTTCGATGCTTGCCGTGAACGTCAGTTCAAAGACATCATTGGTAATCTGCTTGCTAGAGACTGACCACTTAGCGGTTGCCTCAGGTGCCTGAGCAAAAGAGGCCACACTCCATGTTAGGAGTGCAGCCACCAATGCCATAGCTTTCTTAAAAGTATGTGTCATAGCGTCAAAACATTTTTGCCGTTATATTCGTAGATTATTATTTTGCGTAAGCAACAGAACGGGTCTCCCTAATCACCGTGATCTTGACCTGTCCCGGATAAGTCATCTCCTCCTGGATCTTCTGAGCGATGTCAGCTGAGAGCCTTCCTGCCTGATCATCACTGACTTCCTCAGCTCCTACAATCACACGAAGTTCACGACCTGCCTGGATTGCATAACTCTTGGTCACTCCTGGATAAGATGCCGCAAGGTCTTCCATGCCCTTGAGCCTCTTGATGTAAGACTCAATAACCTCCCGACGTGCACCAGGGCGAGCTCCGGAGATTGCGTCACCTATCATCACAATAGGAGAAATGATGGAAGTCATCTCAATCTCTTCGTGGTGTGCTCCGATGGCGTTGCAGATTTCAGGCTTCTCTTTGTACTGCTCGGCCAATTTCATACCAAGCAATGCGTGAGGAAGTTCAGGCTCCTCCTCGGAAACCTTACCGATGTCGTGAAGAAGACCGGCTCTCTTGGCAAGTTTTGGGTTCAAGCCCAGTTCGGCGGCCATGATGGCGCAGATATTGGCGACCTCACGGGAGTGCTGAAGAAGGTTCTGCCCGTAGGAAGAACGGTACTTCATTCGGCCGATCATCTTGACAAGCTCAATGTTCAAGCCATGGATTCCAAGATCTATGCAGGTCCTCTTACCTGTTTCAAGAATCTCATCCTCAAGTTGTTTCTGGACCTTGGCGACCACTTCCTCGATGCGGGCCGGGTGGATGCGCCCGTCAACGACGAGCTGATGAAGGGCGAGCCTTGCAACTTCCCTGCGGACAGGATCGAAAGCGGAAAGGAGGATCGCGTCCGGAGTGTCATCAACCACGATCTCGACTCCCGTCGCGGCCTCCAAGGCACGGATGTTACGGCCCTCACGTCCGATGATGCGCCCCTTGATCTCGTCGTTATCTATCGGGAATGTCGTCACGGCGTTCTCTATGGCTGTCTCTGTCGCCGTTCTCTGGATGGTGTTGATGACAATCCTCTTGGCCTCCTTGGTAGCGTTCAGACGCGCCTCGTCCATCGTGTCGTTGATGTAGGCCTGAGCCTCGGTCCTCGCCTCGGCCTTCATGTTCTCCATCAGCACATTCTTGGCGTCCTGCGCGCTCATCCCGGCGATGGTCTCAAGCTGCTTGTTGGCCTGGGCACTCAGCCTTTCATATTCCTCAGTCTTTTTCGCAAGAGCCTCCTGCTGGGCCTGAAAACTTGACTTGGCGTTGTCCGCGTCACGCATCTTCCTCTGAAGTTCCGAGTTCTGCTGATTCAACGTATTTTCCTTCTGCTTGATGCGGTTCTCGGCATCCTTGAGCTGGCTGTTCTTCTCGTTGATGTACTGCTCGTGCTCGCTCTTGAGCTGAAGGAACTTCTCCTTCGCCTGATGGATCTTGTCCTTCTTGATCCCCTCGGCCTCGATCTCGGCCTTGGCGATGATCTCGTTCTTCTGTCCTTTCAGAACTATTCTCTGAATGATTATGTAAGCCGCCAGTGCGATTATAGCACCGATCAGGACTCCTATAAAAAACAACAACATAATATCAATAATGTTAAAGTGTTCAATTCCATACCTTCCAAAGGCAAACCAACGGCAAGGCAGTTGTTCCCAATGACTTCCGGACATAAAAAGCGACCGGCCGTCTCCTCTTCCGGAAACAGACCGATCGTGGAATGATAAAAAAGCCGTTAGTCGCTTGTCTGAAACCTTAAACGAATAAGATTTGAGATCCGCACCGGTTCAGAGATCCATCGTCACGCCTGAGGCGCAATCCCCGAAGGTAACCTTGGCCCGTCATTGCCGGCTCGAGTAAACTCGGTTCCGAAGAACTTGTTGATTTGAGCACGTGGGACTAACGGCCGTCTTTTTCAACACTCTTAATGTAGGATTCGACATCCTCCTGAAGCTTCTTCGACTCCGCGTCAACGTCGGCCAGTCTCTTCTGGCAGGCAAGTCTGCCGACGGCCTCGTTCAGCGCCACAAAGGAAAGTTTGTCGGAAAGGGTCTTGTTCGGGTACTTCGCATCATAGGCCGTCAATTTCTGATTGATGGCCTCCGCGGCAAGCCTCATCATCCTCTCCATCTCCGGAGATGAAGCGACAAGAGGATACTCATTGCCGGCGATCTTTATCTTGATGTTCTGTCCCATTCCTAATTCTCTAGCAAGGAAATACACCTGTCTATCTCCTTGATCAGTCTTTCTATCTTTTCCTTTGCCGCGGATCCGTCTCCGGCCATTCCGAAAGCTTCGGACAGATGAAGGTTGTTCACCTGTTGTTCCAAATCCTCAATCTGTTTCCTGCAGGACTCATTGTCAGCCTTGCTCCGCTGAAGTTCAGCCTGAAGTCTTTCGCGCTCCGACCTTTCCGCCTCATAAAGAGCGATCAACTTCTCAATATTTGTCTTAATACCTTCAAGCATATCATCAAGGCCTAATTCTCCTGCCCGATTGCAAATTTAGCAAAATATCTTCATTTGCACAAGAACTTCAACTGACATCACCTTTTTAATCCGGCGGAATATCTCATCCGGTGCGCCGGAACGCCTCTCTCCGCGCACGGCAGCTCCCTCACAGTACCAACTCGTGCGCCAGAACAGCATTTCCACGCACGAAGCAGACGGCACCCTCCTCCAAGCACTTCTTGTGCGTCACGGCACCATTCTCGCGCACGGCACACCAGCCTTCGTCCGATTTGCTAAACCAAAGTAAAAATTATAATTTTGCGGCAATATGACAATAACAGCATAACCATGACAATAACAATGGAAAACAGGGAAATACCGGTGCTGCTCCTGACGGGATACCTCGGAAGCGGCAAGACAACTCTGGTCAACAGAATACTCTCCAACAAGAAGGGCATCAAGTTCGCGGTCATCGTCAATGACATCGGCGAGGTGAACATCGACGCCGACCTTATCCAGAAAGGCGGCGTTGTCGGCACGACCGATGACAGCCTGGTCCCTCTCCAGAACGGATGCATCTGCTGCACCCTGAAAATGGACCTTGTAGCGCAGCTCAACGACCTGTGCCGCACCAACCGCTTCGACTACATCGTCATCGAGGCCAGCGGAATATGCGAGCCGGCCCCGATCGCGCAGACCATCTGCTCTTTCCCGAAGCTTGTTCCTGAATATGCCCAATCGAATGTTCCTAAGCTCGACTGCATCGTGACCGTTGTGGACGCGCTGAGGATGCAAAGTGAATTCGCATGCGGGGATGCCCTGAAGAAAGACAATCTGGAGGAGGATGACCTTGAGAATCTTGTGATCCAGCAGATAGAGTTCTGCAACATCGTGCTTCTGAACAAGGCCTCCGAGGTGAAGCCTGAAGAGCTCGGCAGGGTACGGAGCATAGTGAAGGCCCTGAACCCTAAGGTGACTATATTCGAGTGCGACTACGGTGACATCGACCTTGACAAACTCCTGAACACCAAGATGTTCGATTTCGACAAGACCGCCACTTCAGCTGCATGGATCAACGCCATCGAGGGCGAAGGCAACGAGCCAGAGCATGATGCCCATGACGAAGAGGAACACGATCACCACGAAGGGCACTATGACGAGGATGAACACGACCATGATCATCACGATGAAGACGGGCATGAACACCACGAAGGACACGGCCACGAACATCACCATCATCACGACCATGAGGGCGGTGAGGTCGAGGAATATAACATCGGAACTTTCGTCTACTATCGCCGTCAGCCTTTGGACATCAACAAGTTCGACTGGCTTGTCTCAAAGAAATGGCCAAAGAATATCATCCGTGCCAAGGGCTTGTGCTACTTCGCTGACGAGAAAGACAAGTGCTACCTCTTCGAGCAGTCCGGGGTGCAGAAATCCATCAAGGACGCGGGACTTTGGTTCGCGACCATGCCGGAAGACCAGCTTCAGGAGATGATGCGCAGGGACAAGAATCTCCGCAAGGATTGGGATCCGGTCTATGGCGACCGCATGATCAAGATCGTCTTCATCGGCCAGAACCTTGACCGCAAACAGATTGCCGATCTGATGGATTCATGCCTTGTGGAATAGTTACTCGTTTGTCCTATTACATTATTTAGAAGCCGTTTTAGGGCGAACGCGAAAAAAAGGAAAATTCCAAATTTTGCACGTTACCAAAATTTGGAATTTTATTTTTTCGCTATCGCCAGCAACTTCCATGCAAGCACAAATGTACAACATTCAATCTTTTTCTACCTCTCCGTGTCTACTTTTACGAGAGCAGCACCAGTGAACTCTAACGTCAAGTAAATGAGACTTAACGAAAGACAGTAAAAAAGATAAATTATGTTGCCCGTAAGCGCTCGGCGGCACCATCGGGAGACGAAAAGCACGGAAAACGTTTCCTAAGAGTGTACGATACACTCTTGAGAATCAAAAGAGGTCGAAAGTGCTGCCGATGGGATCAAGCGAAAGCCTAAAACAGCATAATCCCGAATATCTTTGTCCGTGAAAAAGGGCTTTCACCGGACAAAAGTAATAATAAAGGCACTTTGTCCGGCCATACGCCCATCCACCGGACTACTGATCCGATTACCGGGCGGAAAGGCGGGAACGGAGCCAGATGCCGAGATTGGTGTCGTGCTCGGAGAGGCCTAGTTTGCGGCGGATGTCGCTGCTGATGATGTAGTTGCGCT
>DJRG01000016.1:620-4736 GCA_002438845.1 Bacteroidales bacterium UBA6366 | reverse complement strand
CAGCATCGTTGACCTTGATAGCAACATTCGCATGGCACCGCCAGCCATCCCCTACGGATTCTCTGGCGGAAGTGCAGCAGGCGTTCGCAAACCTTGACAATGCAGACCAGGCGTTCCTCAGCGAAATTTACAATGAAGACACATTTATGAACATAAATTATTAGAAGACAGATGAAAACAATATTCAGAACAATAATCGCGACGTCATTCGCACTCCTCATATCAATGACATTGTCCGCACAGCCTAACGGAAAGAAGATCAGCCGCGAGGAACTTGCGGTGAAGCAGGCCGAGCACATCTCCACGGAGCTTGCGTTCGATGATGCGACAAGCAGGAAATTCCGGGAGACCTACTGCAACTTCTTGAGGGAACTATGGGCACTGGGTCCGAGCCTCGGAAAGCAGCAGTCGAAAAATCCAGGCGAGGAAGAGATGAAGCAGCGTTTCGAGCGCAGCCAGAAGATCCTTGACCTCCGCAAAAAATACTACGATATCTACAGCACGTTCCTCTCACAGAAGCAGATATCCCGCGTGTATGAAATTGAACGCGATATGATGCGCAGGCTCTCTCAGCCGAAGCCGCAGGGATCAAGGAGACAGCAACCATCAAGAACAAGAAGCAATGCGCAGAGATAGATTGTATTATGGTCTAATCGCCCTCTCGATAGCATTGGCAGGTTGTTCTTCAAAGGAGGAACAGCCTGTGGGCGGTGACGGATATGACAAAGGTTCGGAAACATTGACAATCAAAGAGAGAGTCGAGTCAATGATGGTGAAAGTCGAGGGAGGAACTTTCATTATGGGACAGACGACTTCCGGCCTGGACAACGGAGCATTGACAAAAGCGGAGTCCGATGCTCAGGACAACAATGACCCGCGCCCGGACGAACTTCCGCTTCATAAGGTGACACTGTCCGATTTCGAGATATCGAAATATGAAGTCACGCAAGGACTTTGGAAAGAAGTGATGGGGACTTTGGAGCCTTGCTGGTCGGCTTCGGAATATGGCGAGGATGACGACAGGGCAATGGACGGCGTGGACTGGGACGATGCCAACCGGTTCGTTGACAGACTCAATGCGCTCACAGGAGGAGGCTGGAGGCTTCCGACCGAGGCTGAATGGGAGTTCGCCGCAAGAGGAGGAGTGAAAAGCAAGGACTATCGCTACAGCGGAAGCAATGACGTGAATGAAGCCGGCTGGTTCAAGGAAAACGGGTTGAGCCACGTTAACAAGGTGGGGCTTAAAGCGGCCAACGAACTTGGCATATACGATATGTCGGGCAATGCCTTCGAGTGGTGCTATGACTGGTATGGACCATATTCTGACACGGAGCAGGTCAATCCCAAAGGTCCTTCGGATGCCGACAAGGAATATGTATATGCCGGAAAGAATGTCTCCACGCACGTTTTGCGCGGCGGACATTGGCAGAGCAGCTCATTCGGACTTCGGGTGTCGTTCAGGACAAAAATCCCGACATCGAACTACAAGCCAAAGGCCGGATTCCGCATCGCACGAGGTGTGCCGTATTCGGAAATGAACAACTATGCCCCAGGAGATGGAACCATCTCCCCTCTTGACGACTTCGGAAAATACGTCAGCGGCACATTGCCGTACAGGATGAAGAGCATAGCGAGTGATAATGCCGTAAAGCCGATTCTGGTGATGTATCTGCACGGCGGTTCGTCCAAGGGAAACGACAACGAGACGCAGATGAAGGAAGCTGCCGTCAGCATTATCGCTGGATATCTGGCGGACAATTCCATCTCGAGCATATTCATTGTCCCTCAATGTCCGTCCTCCGGAAACTGGGGCGCGAAGATGAACGAACCTCTTGCGAAGCTTATCGGTGAGTACGAAGCGTCCTGTGACGGATTATTCGTGCTTGGAGGCTCGATGGGCGGCACCGGTACCTGGTCGCTTGCAAACACATATCCGGAGAAGTTCAGCGGGATAATGCCCGTCGCAGGGAAGCCGGGAACCGCCGACGCGGCAAACTTCAGGTCAATGCGCATCTGCACGGTAATGAGCGAGTCCGATGAGGTGATGAAGACCGCCTACGAAGATGTCAAGGCATTCTGTGAAAGCATCAATGCCGCCGGAGGCAATACAAACTGTACGATAGTCCCGGCATCCGAGCAATGGTCGCATCAGACCACCTGCGAGCAGTCCTACACTGACGAGCGCCTTCGCTGGCTGTTCGGGAGATAATATTCCCTTGTGGTCACTCTATGAAAATCAACTTTCTGTTCCGGCAGGACAGGATCGTTTTCTGCCTTGACAGAATTTGGTACCCTATTAGTCCGTCGATTCTCTCGTCCTTGTTCATATTGAGGTGGCTGATGCTATTGAACACGGTCCTGGTGTTTCTGAAGGTTCTCCCGCCTATCTTGAGACTCTTCAGTTTTCCCTCATGTACCTCTGTCCCTTTGTCATTGCTGATACCTTTCAATTTTGTCGCTTTAACTCTCTTCATCATATTCTTAAACTCCTCCCACAGTCCGGAGTCAAGAAGGTCGCTTGAGGCTCCGCAATCGATGCCGAATGTAAGGTTGGACGTGCCTATCTGGCCATTGATGAGGGGAATATGGCGCATCGCCTTGCTCATCTCAAAAGGCACTTCTTCATATTCATACTTCCGCTCTTTCAGGAAAGTCTCCGTGTAATCCGGATCAATCAGGGTGAGAGTCTTGCCCTTGTAGTCAAACAGCAGGTCATAGTCCTTGTACACATCGTAGCCTATGAGGCCGTAAACCTCCGTGCCGTTCTCCAGATGAGAGAGGTCTGACATCATGACCTTTATGCTGTCCGCACGTATTCCGTTGAAATCAAAGGAGTCAACGTAAATGACATCCTGCCCGCCGCTGACTTTTCCGTTGACATCTTCTGATGTGCTCACGCGTGCTCCCTTGTCCTCGCTTCCTCTGAAATATTTGCTGTTCAGATAAAGTATAGGACAGCCGCTGTCGATGATGAAATTATGTTTCTCCCCATTGATTACGGCCTGAGCGACAATCATATTGTCCTTTGACAATGTTATCGGGACGGTGATCACCTTGTCCTGAGGTTTTTCAAACTTGAAACCCTTGTCTGCCTGCTTGACAGTCGCCTTCAGCAACTCAAGACTCTTGATCTTGTTCTCATCGTTGAACACGAAAGTAGTGGCCCTGTCACCAAGTTTTGAATATGAGAATGAATATACCAGCGTCATCATATTGCCGTCCCTGCTCTCCGAGGTCCTTTCATATTTCATGATGCTGTCATTCAACTGTTTCAACTTCTCGATGGTGGCGTTCAGCACAAGATTGGCGACATTGCCCTTCTGGCCGGAGCATTCAAAATCCGAGGACAAGTACGGTTGAACAGCCTCTGAAGAATAACTGTTTATGGCGTTAACCATCTCTTTGACAACATTCTCGCAATCGGTCAATGACTGCGCTCTCAAACAAACCGCACTGAATATAAGCAGTGCGATAAAACCAAACCTTTTCATTTCCGCATAATCTTTATGACATCGAGGATATCACATGGGACATACACAATTCCTCTGGCTATCCTTGTCTAGGACGACACACTCTTCAAATAATGTGCAATCAATTTTACAATTATTCATGATGGACAGAATGGCAGTCAACCATAATCGTTAGGGACGTTGTATTTGAGTGTACAGACTCAGAAGCTGAACACTAAAGAAGGAGCGTATTTTAGTGCAGCATCGGTCAATATTTGATTCTGAAATAGTCAAGGAGTTTCTTGTAATAGTCCTGTGCGGTCAGGCAGGTGTCTGTCAGGTAACCGGGGATCCTTTTCCATTCGTGCAGACCACGATAGTAGAACATCTTCAGTTCATCCGTGATGATGAAAGGGACAATGTCGTGATTCAGACATTCCTTGAACATTATCAGACGTCCAACCCTTCCGTTGCCGTCCTGAAAGGGGTGTATTGATTCGAAACACTGATGGAAATCAAGTATATCCTCAAAACGCATTGGCTTTTTCTCTTTATACTCTTTCAGTAATTTATGCAGTTCATACCCTACATTCTGTGGTGAGGTCGTTTCCATCCCACCGACCTCGTTTGGTATCCGTTTGTACTCACCGACCGCAAACCAGGATTT
>DJRG01000016.1:0-569 GCA_002438845.1 Bacteroidales bacterium UBA6366 | reverse complement strand
TTTCAGTCAGCGGTTCTTTCGCATGGTCAATTATAAAGTCAATGCAGCGGAAATGGTTGGTGGTTTCGATGATGTCATCCACTTTCACCGCATTATCCGTGATTCCTATTGTATTGGTCTCGAATATATAGCGTGTCTGTTCTTCTGTCAACCGGCTGCCTTCAATATGGTTTGAATTGTATGTCAAATCAATCTGGGTACGGTGATATATTCCGCCTTTGATTCCTGATTCTTTTTGCTCACGCAATGTTTTCAAAAGTGGTGAGAGTCTTATCTTGGCATTCTTGCGCTGTGGGAGAGGGGCCTCGGCGGGTATATTCCATGTTTTGCCGACAAGATGTGCTCCGGCAATTTTCCCTTGAATACAATAGTTTCTTACCGTTCGCTCAGCGATGCCGTGTGTGGCCGCATATTCTTTAGTAGAGACGTAATTCATATCTATCGGCATAAATAATAGCGAATGCCTGCACAAAGATAAGGTTTCTTGCCGTTATCGGCAAGAAACAGGCGCTGTTTTGGGCTAATCGATTATAATTTATGCCGGTAGTAATTAGTCGAGCCTGCCAAAC
>DJRG01000020.1:4475-27722 GCA_002438845.1 Bacteroidales bacterium UBA6366 | reverse complement strand
CTGGAGTTCAAGGGATCGGTGGTCAGGTCGGACAGGCTCAGCGAGACAAGAAACAGGTACTCCAGCGCGGCCGGAACAGTCTCGCTGCACGGCAAGGAGGAAGGTTACTATGTGGCTGAGGACTATGCCACCAATCCGGACGCTGCGGCCATCATGATCGCTCCGGGGTACTGGTACAACACGATGTTCCTGGATGACAAGCCGTTCTCCTACAAGCTTACGCTCAAGAGCAACTGGGCGAGAAAATTCGGATCTGTCAACAACAAGCTCAAACTGGGAGCGGACTGGAACGCCGACGCCAACTTCGGCAAGGGGCAATATTCGGAAGACCTGAGCAATGCCCCGTCTTACAGGACCTACGACTACAGCGAGATTCCGTTCATGAACAATCTCGCCCTGTTCGCCGAGGACAACATCTCCATCCCGATCGGCAGGGAATCACACCTGAACCTGATCGCCGGACTGAGAGCCGAAAGCACTTTCATAAAGGGTTCTGAATATGGTACCACAACCAGCCTCTCGCCAAGATTCAACGCGAAATATTCAGTGTTCTCAGCCAAGGGACGCGGGGACAAGTTGGTCCGAAGTCTCGCTTTCAGGGCAAGCTGGGGCGTGGCGGTGAAGCAGCCGTCGTTCTCGATTCTCTACCCGCAGCCGAGCTACAGGGACCTCGTGGTGTTCAACCCTCCGACGGCAAGCGACGGGAAAGCCTACTACGCCTACTATGTGATGCCGACCACCATTGAATATAATCCCGACCTTGTCTGGCAAAGGAATCATCAGGGGGAGCTCGGGATGGAGATCAACCTTGCGGGCACAAGAATATCCCTGGCCGGATTCTGGAACAGGACCGTCAAGGCGTTCACGACAAACAATGCCTACGATCCGTTCTCGTACAACTACACGGACCAGAAAGCGCTTGAGTCCTGCGCTATTCCTGTGGATGACAGGATCTACAGCGTTGACCGCAAGACAGGAGTCGTGACCGTCACTGACAAGACCGGTGCAATCCCGGCACAGACAATAGGCGGGGTGACGAGGGAATCCCTTGTCAGCAGGACATACGCCGCCAACAGCGGGACTCCTGTCAACCGCTACGGTCTTGAATGGGTGATTGATTTCAAAAGGATAAACCCGATCAACACGGAAATCCGCCTCGACGGAAACTATTACTCCTACAAGACTGTCAATCAAGATCTTCTGGCATATTCACCTATCTCACAGAGGATGACTGACAACACTCCTTACAAGTACATCGGATGGTACGTCGGAGGCAACGGGACGAGCAACGGCAGCGAGTCCAGAATGCTGAGGATGAACGTGAACATCACCACACATATTCCTCGGGTCAGGATGATCGTCTCGGCTAAGATTGAAGGGACGCTGCTGAGATATTCAAGAAACCTCAGCGAAACCGAGGGAGGCACAAGGACTTACGCTGTTGACGACAACTCCTCTTATGTGCCGGGCTCCGATCCGTCGTTCATGGACAGGAGGGTGATCGCCGTCACCTATCCGGAGTATTACTCCAGCTATTGGGATCCGACCCCTAAACCATTCCTTCAGGATTTTCTGTGGGCGAAGGAGAACGACAGGGAACTTTACAGCAATCTGTGCAGTCTCGTGTCAAGAACCTCATTCACGTACAATTACCAGAAGGATTACATCACTCCTTATTTCTCCGCGAACTTCAGCGTGACGAAAGAGATCGGGGACATCGCCTCCATCTCATTCTACGCCAACAATTTCTTCAGGAATCTGGGGCAGGTCTATTCCACTAAGACGCGGCAGTATTACTCTCTGACAGGGAGCGGCTACGTTCCCCAATTCTATTATGGCCTTACTTTAAGATTGAAATTTTAGACAAACGAACTGTTTACAAGTTACAAAACAACAAAAAACAAAGTACAATGAAAAAGTTCATCTACATTCTTCTCGCGGCGGCCGCGGCATTCACGGCCTGCAAGAAAGACGAGAGCGCAAAGATCAATGATGTCACCGTACAGGTTCTGATCGGCAACGAGCCTGTGACGGACGCTGTCGAGGTAACCGTGACTGACAAGTCTTCATCCACGGCATACAAAGCCACGACAGTGAACGGCACTGCGACATTCCAGCTTGTGGCCGGAATCTACGAGGCTTCCGCTACACTTTACAAGGAGTCAAGCATCTACAATGGCACCAATTCCGCTGTCACAGTAGTTGACGGTGGAGCCAACGCATTCACTCTCAACCTCTCAGCCTCAACTACCAGCCAGGTGATCATCAAGGAACTGTACATAGGAGGCTGCATGGACAACGAAGGGGCCAACGACTACGCTCTTGACAAATATGTCATCCTGTACAACAATTCCCCTCTCGAAGCCGATGCGAGCAAAATGGCTTTCGCTATAGGAAGTCCGGCCAACTCTAATGCAACCAACTTCTACCTTAAAGACGGCAAGCTTACTTACTCTGATTACATTCCAGCGTGGAATGCTGTATGGTGGTTCCAGAAGGATGTGAAGATCGCTCCATACTCACAGATTGTCATCTCTATCACCGGAGCCATCAACCACACTGAGACTTACAGCAAATCGGTGGATCTTAGCAAAGCCGACTATGTTTTCTACGATCCTGAAGTCTTCAATCTGGCCAGCAACTATCCTGCTCCTTCAGCATCCATCCCGGCTGACAATTATCTAAAGACTTACTGCTATGGCTTGGGTACCGCCTGGGCCATCTCCAAGACTTCTCCGTCATTCTTCATCTTCTCTCCTGAAGGAGCAACTACAGCGAAAGCATTTGTCACAAATCCTGACAACATAGAGTCTCCGACAGGGAAGCCGGCCTTCAACTGCGCCAAGATTCCAGTAAGCTGGGTCAAGGATGGCGTCGAGGTCTTCGACAACGCCAACCTCCAGAAATCCAACAAGAGACTTCTTGACAGCATTGACGCCGGCTACATAGGCTTCACCAACAAGAACGGCTACACCATCTACAGGAATGTTGACAAGGATGCCACCGAGGCCCTCGCCGAGAACGAAGGCAAGCTGGTCTACAACTACGCCGGCGGCACCGATGGCATCGAGGGAGGCTCGACCGACCCTTCCGGAATCGACGCCGAGGCCTCAATCGCCAAGGGAGCCCACATCATCTACAAGGACACCAACAACTCCAAGAACGACTTCCACCAGAGGAAGGTCGCTTCCATCAAGAAATAATCATGGGTTCAAGAATCCTTTCGTTCATAGGATTGTTCATCCTCTCCGCTCTTCCGGCCTGGTCGCAGACCGAGGAGTGGAAGGATGAATATTCCCGTTTCACAGACCTCACCCCCTGGGTGCGGTCTTCCAATCCTGCCGGGATAGCGACCTTGCCGGTAGGCAAGATCTCAACCGTCAGGGCTGGACTTGAAAAGAAAGACGGAGGGTTGACGGACCTGCACGAAAGCCGCGACTGCTTCAGGCCTAACCTGGAGGCGGCGTCCTACATGAAAGTCTCCGACCGGATCACCTTCTACGGCCGGATGGACTACAGCTATTTCAAAGGTAAGGACATGGGAGGGCCGATCCTTATGGACCCTTACTACAACCCTGTCAATTTCCTCGAAAGCGTGGACACCACGACCGGGACGAAGACCTTGGAGGAATATACCCTTGAGGGTGCGATGGCATATTCATTGAATGACAGGCTCACGCTTGCCGGGAAGATAAACTTCCAAAGCGCTGACTATGCCAAGCGAAAGGATCCCAGATCGTACAGCCAATGGATGGATCTGGACGCCTCGGTGGGCGCGAGATATTCATTGGCGAGCGGAAAAGGGGCTTTCGGAATCAGCCTCAACTACACAAAGACGATCGAGACCGTCGCAGAGAAACTCTTCGGCACGCTTGACAGGCAGTACTACTACCTGGTGGACTACGGCGGAAGTTTCGGCAAGGTTGAGATCATCGACGGGGACAACGGCTACCTTTCTGTCTCCAACGAGCGTCCGATGTTCAACCAGTTCTTCGGAGGAAGCGCGCAGGCCGAGTTCAAGGCCGAAGGCGTGACCGCGTTTCTGGACCTCGGAGCCGCTTACCGAAACGGATACTTCGGCAAGAAGGCCAGCGGATCTGTGCGGTTCTGTGACTTTGACGGAATGAGGTATAATCTGGACACAAGAATCTCGTTCAGGACAGGAGACTTCCTCAACAGGATCCAAGGGAGCTGGAATGTCCTGACATCCCTCAACAAGGAGAATTCCTACAGAGTCTCCACAACCCCAGGACAGAGTTCTGAGATCCAATATTTCGGAAGCCAGGAAACAGGCGACAGGATTGTAGGGAGGCTCAATGCGAGGTACTCCATTGAAAAACAGACGGAAAGATCCGATGGCCACCTCAAACCCGCACCGTGGGCGATGTCGGTCGGTTTCGAACGGTTCAGCCTGAACCAGACCGCCACATCCTATCCTTTCTACAGAAAACAGAGGCTGGCTCAGAACACGGTCAATGTGTCGGCGGTCAGGAATTTCCCTATAAGGAACAACTTTCTGTCCGTCACGTTCGGAGCAGGATATTCCTTTGCCGGGGACGATCTTAAAAACGAGGACGGGCAATATTCCTCCGCCACCGGCAACCCTCGGACAATTGACACCTACCTGAACAGGAATTTTGAATATTTCCACGCCTCCTCAGTCGGCGGCGACGCCTCGGTACGCTACACTTTGGTAAAAAGGACAGACAAGCGTGGATATTCGGTGTTCATGGATCTTTCAGACAGTTACCGCCGCCTGACATCAAATCCTGAATATCTCACCGGAAACTACAGAAACACACTCATATTCACAATAGGATGCAATTTTTAAAATCTCTTTTCATAGCGTCGGCCGCATTGGCATTGAGCGCTTTCGGTCTGGCCGCGCAGATCCTGCCTTCCGACGGGCAGATCAGGACAGGGAAGCTTGACAATGGCCTGACTTATTACGTCCGGCACAACTCCAACCCTGCCGGAACGGCCGACTTTTACATAGTACACAATGTAGGAGCACTCCAGGAGGATGACAACCAGAACGGTCTCGCGCATTTCCTTGAGCACATGGCGTTCAACGGAATCAAGCATTATCCCGGAAAAGAGATGCTTGAGTTTCTGGGAAGGAACGGTGTCCGCTTCGGAGCGAACGTGAACGCGTTCACTTCCAGAAACGAGACCTGCTACCACATAGACGGAGCGCCTGTCGCCAGAGAGAGTTTTGTGGACTCTCTGCTGCTGATTCTCCACGACTGGTCAGGCGACATTCTGTGCGAGCAGGATGAGCTTGATGACGAGAGAGGGGTAATCCGCGAGGAGTGGAGACGTGGATTCGACTCACGACGCACACTTTTCACCGCGCAGACCAACCTTGTCTACCAGGGTTCCAAGCAGACCAAAAGGACTGTCCTGGGATCCCTTGACGTGATCAACAACTTCAAGCGAGAGGAGATTTTGGACTTCTATCACAAGTGGTATCGTCCTGACCTTCAAGCGATAATCGTGGTCGGTGACATTGACGCCGCCAAAATGGAGAAAAAGATCCGCAGCCGGTTCTCCGACATCCCGAAGGCCGTGAATCCGACTCCTAAAGAGGTCTATCTCGCACCGGAGGCCGACGGGCCTATCTTCGAGAACCTGATTGATTCCACTCTCAGCTTCACGGCCCTCAAGGTCTTCTACAGAATGCCTTATCCTGAACGGGAGATCCGGAGCACTGAAGAGTTCTACAAGGATCTCTACATCCGCGACATTCTCGCTAACGTGATGTCCGAGAGGATGAAAGAGCAGATCCGTTCCGGCAAGGCTGAGCCTCAGTCAGCGGTGATGGTGAACTACGCCGAGTCCAGCGACTACTACGTTGATCTCTACACCATCTTATGCAAGAAAGACAGCGGATTGCTGCCGCTGATCGACTTCTACGCCAGAAACGAGAAGGCGATGATTGAATATGGGATCTCGGAGGCCGAGCTTGAGGCCATGAAGATGACCGTCAGAAGGCGTTATCACCTCGACAAACCGCTCAATCCGGCGTCTGTCAGCAACGCCGACCTCGTGGCTGTCTGCCACAACAACTTTATCAGCGGAACGTCCCTGACAAATCCGGCTGAACTTCGCGCAATCCAGAACAGAATCATCTCTGAGATCACATTGGACGATGTAAAGCCTTACATCGGCAAGGTGTTCTCACAGAGTGACAAGATCTACTCCTGGTTCGCCAACCCGAAAGACAAAGACAGAATCCCATCAACGGAAGAGACCAGGGCAAGGCTCGCCAAAGCTTTCGCACAGGATGTGAAACCGAACTTCGTCACATTCAGGAAGGTTGACCTGAACGTGAATGAAGCCGAAGGGAAAATAGTCAAGGAAAAGACTGTCAAAGGCTTGGAGAACAGCAAGGAATGGACTCTGAGCAACGGAGCGAAAGTCTATTGGACCCCTGTCAACGACCGGAAAGTGACACCTGACCTTTCGCTCCTTGTCTACTTCAACTCCGGCTACAACGCCCTGCCGCAGGACAGATTCGGCTCCACCTTGTTCGCCGGCGAGTTCATCAAGGCCAACGCCGGGTTCAGAGGAGCGTCAAGCGATGAGATCGCCAAGGTCCCTGAGTGCAATGAGGTCACAAGGTCAATCAGAATCAGCGAACGGTTCGCCGGAATATTCATGTCGGCTCCCGCCAAGAAGGTCGAGAACGCCTTCCGCATCGCATCGCTCACCATCACAGACCCTTGCATGGGCAATGACAAGGTGCTGAAGCAGATGAAGGACAAGAAACTGGAAACCCTCGGCGAGCCAAAGAAAGACGCTGTCCGTTTCAACGAGGCCTGCGATTCGCTCATCTACGGCAACCACCCTTGGTCTGTGGACATAGACTCTTCGGCGGTTGAGGGAGTTGACATGACGCTTGTCGAGGAGATCTACCGTAGGGAGTTCAATCCATCGCTCGGGATGACAGTCTTCATCGCCGGAAACCTCGATGAAGCCAAGGTCAAGGAATATGTCCGCAAGTACATCGCGTCGATTCCGGACGGAGACAAGAGTGTGAGGAAGAGCGGCATAAAAGAGCGGGTCCCTTCGTTCAAGGGCGTGAGCGAGTTCTCGATGACAGGCAAGAAAGAGATCAATCCTTATACTCTCGTGTCAAGGATTTTCTCTTCCAAGGTCAAGCCTACGACAGAGAGCATAGCGGCTGTCGACTTTGTGGACTACATCCTGTCACAGCGTCTCCTCAACCAGATCAGAGAGAAACGTGGCGGTACCTACACGATCAGATTCAACTCAACGGTAAGCGTGCGTGAAAAGGGACGCAGCGAGTCAGAGATCACCTTCAAGACCAGACCAGATCTCTACAGGGTGCTCGTAGGAGATCTTGATGACGTCATCTCTGGATTCAATGCCGAAGGCCCTACCGAGAAAGAGCTTGAAGAGGCACGGACATGGCTGATAAAGAACAATTTGGAGTCGAAGGCCAAGCGTTCCGAATCAATGTCGCACAGAAACTCCCAGGTGATGAACTACGTCAGGAACGGCATCGATCCGAACGCGGACTGGGAAGCCGCCTACAAGAAAGTCTCAGCCGAGGATGTGCGCAAGGCGTCCGGAAAGCTTACCGGCGGAAACTCACTGACTGTCATTTACACCGAAGAATAGACTTCTGATGAGAACATTAAGAATTATCATGACGGCTGTGGCATTGGCATTCAGTGCCACAGCCTTCGCCGATGAAGGGATGTGGATGATCCAGGACATCAACGAGGCGTTGGAGAAGAACATGAGGGCGCGCGGTCTCAAGCTGGCGGCCAATGAGATCTACAATGACGAAGCTCCGGGGACAGCCGTGTCTGACGCCGTGGTGTCAATCGGATTCTACTGCACTGGCAGCGTGATCTCCGACCAGGGACTCATCATCACCAACCATCACTGCGCCTATTCAAACATCGCGAAACTCAGCACTCCTGAACACAACTACCTTGAAGAGGGCTTTTGGGCCATGACCAGCGAGGATGAGATCCCTATAGAGGGAGAGAAAGTCTTTTTCCTAAAAAGAGTCTTTGATGTCACTGAAGAAGTGAAAGGACTCACTAAGGAACTCCGGGCAGCAGGCAAGCCTTGCGGAATGAGGAAGATCAGCTCGATAATGGAAGAAAGGTACAACAAGGCCACAGGACTGGAATGCATACTAAGCGGAATGTGGGCGGGTGAGAAGTATTACATGTCCGTCTACAAGACCTACACCGACCTGAGACTGGTAGCCGCCCCGCCGCAGAGCATCGGCTACTTCGGAGGAAATCAGGACAACTGGAGGTGGCCTCGTCATAACTGCGACTTCACCATCTACAGGATCTACGAGGACGGAAAACCGGTGACGAGGGAAAAGAATCTGAAGATTTCCCTGAAGGGCTACAACCCAGGCTCGTTCACCATGGTTATCGGTTACCCTGGCAAGACTGACCGGTACGCCTCTTCCGCCGAGATCAACTTTCAGGAGAAAGTCAGTCTTCCCGTGTCAAACTCCATAAGAGGAGGCCAGATGGGAATTATCCGCAAATGGATGGACGCCGACCCCGAGGTCAGGATGAAATACTCGGACTGGTTCTTCGCGCTGAGCAACGTGCAGGAAAACAACGACGGCATGGTCAAATGCTACAGGAGATTCTGGGTAAAGGACGAGAAAATCGCCCAGGAGAGGGAAATGCAGAAATGGATTGACGCGGCTCCTAACCGGAAAGCGATGTGGGAGACTATGATCCCGGATCTTGAGAAGGCATATTCAGAAACAGAAAGCATTGAGAGGGACAAGGTCTTCTACCGCGAGACCATGTTCCGCGGGACCTACATCAACCGCTACCTCATGCGCGCCGGGAACTCGTCAAGTCTGGAGAAAGCCAAGGAAACCTTGAGGCAAGGACTTGCGGAAACCGACGCCAGGGTGGAAAAGGAGCTTTTGGAATATGCCTGCAAGGAATATTTCGACAATCTTGAGTCCTACTATTTCGGCAAGTTCCAAAACAAGATGCTTGACCGTTTCGGAAGCGACTACAAGGCTATGACTGAATATCTTTGGAGCAGAAGCGTGATTTCGTCACAGGAAAGGGTTGACGGGATTAATTCGATTGACGAGATCAAGAACGATCCGCTGCGGAGATTTCTGGCCGACACACCGATAACAGTCTTCAACGAGCGGCATGGAGAGGCCGCCAAGAGGCAGAAAGCCAACAAGTTGGAGAAAGAGTACAAGAAAGCCCTCTATTGGATGAGACTACACAAGGACGTGGAGCAGTACCCGGACGCGAACTCGACGATGCGCCTTTCCTACGGGACCGTAGGTGGATTGCAACCGAATGACGGGATCGTGTACAACTGGTACACGACACCGGCCGGTATTCTAGAGAAATACGACCCGTCCGACCACGATTACAATCTCACCACCAGACAGAAAACCCTGCTTGAGAAAGGAAAGTGGGGCCGGTGGGGCTTCACCCTTGACGGAAAGAGGAATTCGATGATCGTGGACTTCATGACCGACAATGACATCACTGGAGGAAACTCGGGCAGTCCGGTGCTGAACGCGAAAGGCGAGCTCATCGGATTAGCCTTCGACGGCAATCTCGAATCACTCGCTAGTGATGCCTCATACACCGAGGGCTACAATAAATGCATCAACACGGACATCCGCTACGTGATGTGGGTCCTTGACAAGTACGCCGGGATGAAGCGCATCATCAAAGAGCTGGAGTTCTGTAGATAGGAACGTCCATAACTGAAAAAACAGGGTGGCAAAAGTGATTTTGCCACCCTGTTTTCTTATCAGGCCTCTTATTTCTTCTTGTCGTTCAGGACTATCTGACCACCGGCCACATTGACCTCGATGACGGAGTCCTTGTGGACTGTTCCGGCCAGAATCGCCTTCGCAAGCTGATTGACAAGCTCACGCTGCATCAATCTCTTGATCGGACGGGCGCCGTATGCAGGATCGTAGCCAGTCGTGACCATGTGATCCTCAAAAGCCTTGGTGAACTCAATCGTGACACCCTCTTCCGCAAGTCTGTCGCGAAGCTGCTTCATCTGAATGTGAAGAATCTCACGGATGTCGTTCTGAGTCAGCGGATCAAACATGATGATCTCATCGATACGGTTCAGGAATTCAGGTCTGACCGTGGTCTTGAGCACGTCCATCACCTTCTCCTTGCACTCATCCAGAAGCTCACGCCTTGTGGCTATCGCCCTCATCTCCTGCGTTGGATCAGCTCCAGGCTGCCCAACGGCTGGAAGCCTGTCCATATAGCCTTGAATGATGTCCGAGCCTACGTTTGAGGTCATGATCAGGATAGTGTTCTTGAAGTCCACCGTACGTCCCTTGTTGTCAGTCAGACGACCGTCGTCAAGAACCTGAAGCAGGACATTGAACACATCCGGATGCGCCTTTTCTATCTCATCCAGCAGGACGACGGAATAAGGTTTACGCCTTACAGCCTCGGTAAGCTGACCGCCCTCATCGTAACCGACGTATCCCGGAGGCGCTCCGACAAGACGGCTGACGGTATGGCGTTCTTGATACTCACTCATGTCAATCCTCGTGATCATGTTCTCGTCGTTGAATAGGAACTCGGCGAGAGCCTTGGCAAGCTCAGTCTTACCGACGCCCGTCGTTCCCATGAAGAGGAACGAGCCGATCGGCCTTTTCTCGTTCGAAAGTCCGGCCCTGCTGCGACGAACCGCGTCAGCCACAGCCTGAATGGCCTGATCCTGACCGACAACCCTCTTGTGCAATTCGCTTTCGATGCGGAGAAGTTTCTCCTTCTCGCTCTCAAGCATCTTCTGCACAGGAATTCCGGTCCACTTGGCGACAACCTCGGCGATGTCCTGCGGGGTCACAGCCTCAGTGACAATAGGATCCTTGATCTCGGCCTGCTTTTGGGTCAGCTCGTCAATCCTTTTCTGGGCCTCGGCGATCTTGCCGTAGCGAAGTTCTGCGACCTTTCCATAGTCACCGGCCCTTTCGGCGGCCTGGGACTCTATCCTGTAGTCCTCAATCTTCTGACGCGCCTCCTGAAGTCCCGAAAGGATGCTTTTCTCATCATTCCAGCGCTTCATCAAGCTCTCCCTCTCGGCCATCTTGTCGGAAAGTTCCTTCTGGATCTTCTCGGACTTCAAAGATGTTCCCTCACGCTTGATGGCCTCCTTCTCGATCTCCAGCTGACGGATGTCGCTGTTCAGTTCGGCGATAGGCTCAGGAACAGAGTTCATCTCCAGACGAAGCTTTGAAGCGGCCTCGTCCACAAGGTCGATGGCCTTGTCCGGAAGGAACCGGTTCGTGATGTACCTGTGGGAAAGATTGACCGCGGCGATCAAGGCATCATCCTCGATCTTCACCCTGTGGTGATTCTCATACTTTTCCTTAAGACCTCTCAGAATGGCGATTGACTCGGCAGGTGAAGGCTCATCGACCAGAACCATCTGGAAACGTCTCTCAAGAGCCTTGTCGGCCTCAAAGTACTTCTGGTACTCGTCAAGGGTAGTGGAGCCGATGGTCCTCAGCTCACCTCTGGCCAACGCAGGCTTAAGAATGTTCGAGGCATCCATCGCACCGGAAGAACGTCCGGCACCCACAAGAGTGTGGATCTCATCAATGAACAGGATAATCTCTCCGGCGCTGTCAACGACTTCCTTGACAACACCCTTAAGACGCTCCTCGAACTCACCTTGGTACTTGGCGCCGGCGATCAAGGCACCCATGTCCAATGAATATACCTTCTTGCTCTTAAGGTTCTCCGGCACGTCGCCATCCACAATCTTCTGGGCGATGCCCTCCGAGATGGCGGTCTTGCCGACACCCGGCTCACCTACAAGAATAGGGTTGTTCTTGGTCCTCCTGCTCAGAATCTGCAGGACCCTTCGGATCTCCTCATCCCTGCCGATGACAGGATCGAGTTTGCCTTTGGCGGCTTGTTCGTTGAGATCGACAGCGAACTTGGACAGAAACTCCAGTTTGTTGTTGCTATTGTTGTTTTCCATATATTTAGATTTCTCCTTTTTAAGTCTTAGGACACTTCCGCTCGCGGCCCGCGCCGGTTCACGTGACGGTAAACAAAAAACCGTCCGGTCCGAAGACCAGACAGTTTGAAGTCAAATTATGTTCCACAGCCCGAAGGCTGACAAAATGTCAGTTACTCGGCGTTAGACTCCGCAGGAGCCTCCTGGGCTGGATTGGCCTGCTGCACAGGAACTGACGGGAACTCTGGCTGTGACGCGGTGTTCTCGATCTTCTCTGTCACGTCAACACCTGACACCGCCGTCTTTGTGGTGAACGAAGTGATGATGGAGACGACAAGGATGAAAGTGACAAGACCCCAGGAAACCTTCTCGAGGATGTCAGCGGTCTGTCTTACGCCAAGAGTCTGGTTGGCTGAAGTAAAGTTACTGGCCATTCCCTGTCCCTTGCCGTTCTGAAGCAGCACGACGAGGATAAGAAGGATCGCCGCGATGACAATAAAAACTGTTAGGAATGTAAACATATTCTTTAATTTTAATTTTCCTGTTGCAATTTCTCAATAAGGGATGCAAAGTAAGCACTTTTTTCCGGATATCGCAAGATAAGTCGGGAATAAATCTTCTTTGCCTCAGCAAAATAGCCTTGATCGGCGTAGATCGCGGCCAATGTCTCTGTGCAGAATCCGAACTCAGGGTCTTCCCAACGATGTCCCTCAGAGTCATCGTAGCGTTCGGACCTGAAGCGTGAGAAAACATTGTCCTCATCCTTTTTCACGGCGGCATACTGTTCCGGGGAGAAGAAATCCCCTCCCGCGACACGCACTGTGCGGTGATATGGCACTGGGTTGGGCTGTGAGTGTGATTGTGGTGCTTCGGGCGCTTCGACAGGCTCAGCGACCGAAGAAGAAAGCCCAGCGGCTGAAGTGGAAGGTCCCTGAGCTTGTTGAAGGGTCTCCGCCTGTTGAAGCGACTTATCCGGCCTTATATATTCTTTGATCAGACGCTCGACATCCTTGTCGGAATAGTCCCCCTTACGAGTGGCGCGCATTATGTCCCAAATCAACGTGCGGGAAGCGACGTACATGGCCGCATCCGAATACTGCGCCTTACCCCACTCGCTTCCTCCCACCTTGGCCATCCTGGCACACAACTCCTTACGGGCGCCGCCAAACCAGGGATAAACGTTGATGACCCCTGTCAACTCGTCCATTGTCAAAGACTGGAGATTCTTTTTGACTTCCTCCATACCTACCACTGAGCCACGCTTGCGTTGAACATATCCTCAACCAATTTGTCGATTATCTCCTGACAAAGGGTAGATTCGACAGCATCCAGGGAATTGGTGGAATCGTAGTCCGAATATGCCGAGAAATTCTTCTCGAAATCATCCTCAGGATACTTCCGGTTGGTGAACTTAAGCTTCACCGTGACCGTGAGGCGGTTCTGCGCGGCGACCTCGTTGGCCGTCACCGCCGCGGCCCTGACCTCATAGCCGGTGACCTCGCCCTGAAGTTCCAGATCTCCGTCCATGTCAACCTGTTCCAGCTTGGTAAGCTTGCGGAACTTGTCCCTCATGGCTTCCGTCAGGTCATTGCTGAGATTAGGATTGACCTTGAGGGCCTTATATTCAAAATAATTGATCGTCACCGTCTTGACATCCGCCTGGATGGAAGTCCCGGAAAACGAGTAATTGACAATGGAGCAGCCGCCAAGAACCGCGGCCGCCAGCAAAACCAAGGCGGCGATACACTTTTTAATATTCATTCTCATTCAGGCTTTGAGTCAAGGTGATACTTTTCTATCCAACGGTATAGGGTCCGCTCGGAGATGCCAACCTCTTGGGCGGCGAGTTTACGGTTGCCGCCGTGCTTCTCCAAAGCCTTCACGATCATCTCCAGATTTGATTTCTTCAACGAAAGATCCTGATGCTTAGGCTCCTCCGCACGGATGTCGACGACCTTGCCGATCTCTCCGCTTGTGACAGGGGCTCCGAGTCCCTGCCATTCCGCCTCCTCCTGTTCCTGAGACGGGTGCAGCGCAGGCTGAAGGGCCGGGACATGGTCAGGCATGGAATCCAACCTCGCCTTCAAGCGATCGACCTCCTGTTTAAGGTCAAAGAGCGCCTTGATGATCATCTGCTTGTCGGAATCAGGCATAGTCTGGCCACCGGCCGGCTCTGACGCCATGACAGGAAGAAGTGTGGTCTCCTCCTTGGGCATGTAGAGAGCCAAGGTCTTCGAATCGACCACGCATCTCTCAGAAACACGGGAAAGCTTTTCTGACTCCAGCGCCGTGACAGTCTCGGCTATATTCTTGAGCTGACGGATGTTGCCTGGCCAACGATAGTTTATCAGCATGTCGATCGCATCGTTGGTCAAGGAAACTTTCCCCATGCCGTACTTCTCCGAGAAATCGGAAGTGAACTTTCTGAACAGCAGGTAGATGTCCTCTTTCCGCTCCCGCAGTGCCGGCATGAGTATCTGGATGGCGTTGAGCCTATAATATAGATCCTCCCTGAACTTTCCCTTTCCGACCGCATAGAGCAGGTTGACATTAGTGGCCGCTATGACCCTGACATCCGTCTTCTGGACCTTTGAGGAACCGACCTTGATGAACTCTCCACTTTGCAGGACCCTCAGCAGCTTCGCCTGCGAGGCCATAGGCAGCTCACCGATCTCGTCCAGAAAAAGTGTTCCCCCGTCAGCCTCCTCGAAATAGCCTTTCCTTGTTTCTATCGCCCCGGTGAAAGAGCCCTTCTCGTGACCGAACAACTCGGAATCAATGGTCCCTTCCGGGATGGCGCCGCAGTTTACGGCAAAGTATTTGCTAGTCTTGCGAAGGCTGTTCTGATGTATGATCTTTGGAATATTCTCCTTACCGACACCGCTTTCACCGGTGACAAGGACAGTAAGGTCTGTCGGGGCGACGGCGACGGCCGTCTCCAGAGCCCTGTTGAGGGCGGCGTCGTTACCAACGATGTCGTACTTGTTTTTAAGTCTTTGCAGTTCTTGTGAGTCCATAGTATTTGCTCAGAGTTTGGCAAAGTTAACAAAATAATAATTATCTTTGTACATTTGTTAGTAGCATTGGAATGCAATCTTTAATCATTAGTAATATGAAAAAGACACTCAAACTTTTTGCTGCGGCCCTCATCGGGATGGCCGCAGTCGCCTGCTCTTCAGCCGAGAAAATGGCTGAACTTGCTGACAATGTGACCGTAAAGTGCGACCCTGCGGTTCTGGAGTGTGTGGCCGGCAACATTGACGCCACTGTCACAGTGACCTACCCGGAGAAGTACTTCCATCCGAAGGCCATTCTTGAGGTCACTCCTGTACTCGTGTATGACGGAGGCGAGGTCAAGATTACTCCGTTCATGTACCAGGGCGAGAAGGTCAAGGACAACTACAAGGTTGTGGCCAAGGCCGGCGGCACCGTGACCGAAAAGGTTCACTTCGACTATGTGAAAGGCATGGAGCAGTCTCATCTTGAGCTCCGCGGCATCGCAAAGTACAAGAACAAGGCTTATAAGCTTCCTGTAAAGAAGGTCGCTGACGGTGTCAACACGACTTATATGCTCGTGAAGGGCGCCGGACAGGTTCCTTTCAAGGCTGACGGTTATCAGGCTGTCCTCCAGCAGACCGCGGAGGGACAGATCCTCTACAACATCAACTCCGCCGACGTTCAGTCAAAGCAGCTCAAAGGCCAGTCCATCAAGGATTTCCAGAGCGCTCTTGAGGAGATCAAGGCCAACGGGAGAAAGACCCTCGTGGGCACAGAGGTCGTTGCCTACGCTTCACCGGACGGTGGCGAGAAGCTCAACAACACCCTTTCCGAGAAGCGTTCGAAGTCTGCCGACAAGGCTTGGGACAAGGTGATGAAAGGCAAGGACGTAGCGGATCCTGAGGTAAAGAGCATCGGTCAGGACTGGGAAGGCTTCCAGGAGCTTGTCCAGAACTCTGACATCGAGGACAAGGATCTTATCCTCCGAGTCCTTTCCATGTACAGCGATCCGGCCGTACGTGAGAGCGAGATCAAGAATATGTCTTCAGTCTACACCGAGCTTAAGAGCGGTATCCTCCCTGAACTCCGCCGCGCGAGATTCATCGCCAACGTAGAGTTCAAGAACTACACGGCCGAAGAGCTTGCCGAGCTGGTCGACAGCAACATCGACATCCTCGATGAGCCTGCTCTTCTCCACGCCGCCGCCCTCAACAAGAGCCTAGACGGCAAGGTTAAACTCTACAACAAGGCCATCAACAAGTACGACAGCGACAAGGCAAGGTTCAATCTTGCTGTGGCTTACCTCAACGCAGGTGACGTCAAGAAGGCAGAGAAAGCTTTCGCGAGCGTTCAGACAAAGGATGCCGACCTCACCAACGCCCTTGGTGTGATCGCACTGCGCAAGGGTGACTACCAGACCGCCGCAAAGAACTTCAAGAAGGCCGGCACAGACGCCGCCAAGGCTAACCTGGGCGTTGTAGACATCCTCACTGGAGACTACGACAAGGCCGTTCAGGATCTTAAGGACGTCAAAGGCTGCTGCCACAACACAGTCCTCGCCTACATCCTCACCGATCAGCTTGACAAGGCCTCCAAGACAGCTCACTGCAAGGACGCCAAGGTAGACTACCTCAGAGCCATCATCGCCGCCCGTCAAGGCAACTTCGATCAGGTCAAGACATGGCTTGATTCCGTGGCCAAGAAAGACAAGGCTCTTGCCGAGCAGGCTACAAAGGACATCGAGTTCGCAGAGTATTACAAGTAATACTGACTCAAAACAGCAATAAAAAGGATGGCCAAAATTGGCCATCCTTTTTTATTATATATACCCCTCCAACTTCGTGGCAGCCCTAATGGGCGTAAGCATCCGACAAAGCACGACTGTTAGTAATGGGCTTGGGGAAAGGATCCATGCGACGGGAATATTACTTTACAAGCCTCACGCCCTTCGGGAGATGGATCTTGGATTTGACCGTGCCATCCGCCTCTTTGCGATGCGATACGGTGATCGGTCCGTAAGGTGTAGGATACGAGCCTTCGGCCCATTCCAAAGAACCGAGATGAGGGTTTATCCTGACTTTCTTGAACCCCGGCTCGGCAGGTTCGATGCCAAGCACATGCGAACTCAGCCACACAGTCGGGCCTGACGCCCAACCATGGCAGAAACTATGACGTAATCCGACATAGCAGTAGGCCCCGCCATCGGCATGGATGTCGTATTTACCCTCCGGAACGATCTCGTCAATCCTGCCGGCTCCCTCCACCTTGGAGTAGTCGAAATCCTCCCAGAATGTTGTCGCTCCGAGATCAAGCATCGCCCCCCAATAATCCGAGATCATCCTCATGGCCTCGTCGTAGTCACCGCTTTTGGCCAAAGCCTCAAGCATGTAATAGCCCATGAACGAGGAAAATCCGTTGGCACCTCCGGCCAGAATCACCTTGCGGGCATCCTCTGCGTCAGCCATGTCCTCAAGATAAAGCAGAGCGGCCGCCTGCTTGCTTGATGTCACGGAAGGCGTGTGCTTGCGTAATTCAGAAGCCGCCGCCAAGCACTCTTCCTTCAGCTGGTTGTCACCAAGCCATCCGGCCATGTCCGCACCTGCCTCCATCGCCCTCACGGAAAGCGCCTGAAGACCGGCGTGGATAGCGTCAGGTTTTTCGGAGGTTGGCCAATCTATGAAACGTCCGTCCTTGAAATTCTCTTTCGAACCGTCGAAATTAGCCATTACAGTGTGCAAAAGATCCGTCATGTACGAGTGCTGCTCCCTCAAGTACGCAAGATCGCCGTAATATTCGTAAAGGTGGTGATGAATGATGATCCACCACAATGAATATGAGCATATTCCATTCATCCACACAGTCGGAGGAGTGCTGTTACGCACATAATCCAGACTTTTCTGGACAACCTTGTGGTTGCCGAAGACCGTATTCACGGCCATCACCTCCGGGTGCATGTCACCTATCCACACGAGCCTGTCTCTCTTGATGCCGTCCCAGAGATAATCCTGCATGTTCAGATGAACCGTGTAGGCCCCCGTCTGCCAGATCTGGTTCAGCCTCTCGTCGCTGCATTTGAATTGCCCGACATAAGGAATGTCACGATAGCGCGAGACAGCCCTTACCGCCACCAACAAAGCCTCTGTGTCCTCCCCGAGCAGTTCCAGACGCATGAAGCGGAAACCTGTGTTGCCATATTCTGCGGATCCAAGCCATGGCACAAAGATCTCGAAGTCTCTGACCGAGTGCTCGTTGGTGGCTGTGGTACCGGCATCACCCACATTGCTGAGAGCCTCGCTTACCGATTCTCCGAAGCAGATGCGGAAACGTGCCGCCGCTTTGTCGGCAGACATGGCCCTTACTATCTGGATGCCACCATGAATCTCTTTCCCGAAATCCAACAGAACCGAGCTCCTGCCGTCCTTGCCGTTTCTGAACACGCAGACATTAGGCTCATTGGTGGAGACTTGCCCGCAATACGGCCGCAGAAGGTTCTCCGTTCCGACCACCCCTCCGTCCGAAAGCATGACACGAGCCGGAGTGATGTACTCGTTGACAAACTCGGAATCCAGACGTGTGGCTCTCGCATTTTCTTGAATGTCAGTCTCCTGAGCGGAAGCAAAGAGTGCCGCTCCCAGCAGCGCTCCGAATAGGATAATCTTTTTGATCATATTACAAACTTAATGAAAATTCCTGACAGAGGCAAAATCCTATCCGGGTGCAAAATCCCATCATTTGCCCCCGAATAGACTCTATTATACGCTAACGGGTGCAAATTCGGATTTTATGCCCCCGGAAAAACGGGCCGAGATATATACAAAAAACCCGGCGGAGAAATCCGTCGGGCAATCTTGTGCGGTAGGTGAGAGTCGAACTCACACGGGCTTGCGCCCACTACCCCCTCAAAGTAGCGTGTATACCATTTCACCACTACCGCAAGTATGTCTCCCTTTGTTTTGGGATTGCAAAGATAAAGAATATTCCTGAAATACCAAAAAATTTCGAGAATAAATTTATATTTCGTAACTTTGTCCGTCTCCACGAGTTGGAGATCACAGGTTAAACATTATTAATTTATTAAAACAGATTCACAATGGCTGTTAAAATCAGACTTCAGCGCCACGGTAAGAAGAATTTCGCATTCTTCCACATTGTTGTGGCTGATTCCCGCGCTCCTCGCGACGGACGTTTCATCGAGCAACTCGGCTCCTACAACCCTAACACCAATCCTGCCACCATCATCCTTGATGGCGAGAAGGCTCTCAAATGGCTCAACGTCGGCGCACAACCTACACTCGTAGCCCGCAGACTCCTCTCTTACGAGGGTGTTCTTCTGAGAAAGCACCTCGACGGCGGTATTGCCAAGGGAGCTCTCACACAGGAGCAGGCCGACCAGAAATGGAACGCTTGGAAGGCGGAAAGAGACGCAAAGATCGCGGCTAAGAAGGCAGGTCTTGTAAAGGACGCCGCCGACAAGGCCAAGGTCGCTCTCGAGGCTGAGAAGAAGGTTAACGCGGAAAGGGCCGAGGCTCTCGCCAAGAAGGCTGAAGAGCTCGCTGAGGCTCAGCGCAAGGCCGCCGAAGAGGCTGCCGCTGCGAAGGCCGCTGAGGAAGCCGCAGCCGCCGAGGCTGCTCCGGAAGCTCCAGCGGAGGCCTAACCAGATGTCCAGGGCAAAGTCAGAACTTCTGCGGATTGCCCGGGTACTGAAGTCCAACGGTACCGAAGGCGAAATCCTTGTGGGTTTCCGCGAAATCAATCCCGAGGACTTGAATCAAAAGGAACCGGTGTTCATCACGTTTGATGGACTGCCGGTTCCGTTTTTTATCGAATCTTTTTCAAGGAAAGGCACGAATCGGGCCCTTGTGCGCCTGACCGGTGTGAAGAATCTTGAAGACGCGGAGGAGCTGACCGGCAAGGACATCTCCGCCAAGGCCACGGCCATTCATCAGGACGAAGACGCCGATGAAAGCCTTACAGTGGATGATCTGATTGGATGGACCCTCCTGAACGCGGAAAACATCGAGGTGGGAGAGATCACTGACTACGAGGACATTCCCGGCAACACGTGCCTCTACGTGGAGACGAAAGACGGACAGGTGATGATTCCTCTGCATGAAGACCTCATCCTGTCCGTCGACGAAGATTCAAAGGCCATCTCGGTTGATGTTCCCGAGGGGCTGATCTAAATCCTAAAAACTTACTCCTTTCCTTCTTTCATAGTCCTCCTTCACATCAAGGTAGAATGAAGCCTGTGCGGTCTGTGCGTAAGGGATAAGCCACAGCAATCCTATTCCCAAAGTGAAGACGCTGAGGATGAGCCATCCGGCGAAACTGAGATAAAGGTAGAAGAGATCGAATTTGTGACCGTACATCATGTCCTTGCTGAGATTGATCGCCTCGTTTGCCGAAAGTTCCGGCCTGTCCACCAGGATGTAGTTCGTCATCGCGTACGAAAGCATCTTTATAAAGCCAGGAATCAGGAAAAGCATGGACCACAGAAAGACGAAGAACCTGTTGAGAAAATACCCCCAGACATGATGGAAGTAGTTTCCGAAACCAATCTTGAACTCGTTCTGAAGCATCCTTTCATCACTCTTGACAAGGAGTTCCTTGAAGCAGTTTACAAGGCCGACCAGCAATGGGGAGATCACCAAGAGCATCCCAAGCAAAAGCAACGGGTACACCTTCATCAGATCCATGGCAAGTTCCAGATTTGTTGGATCATTCTGAAGTTCGGCGGCCTTGATCTGATAAGGGGCAAGGAACACGGTTGACAGCACGAAATAGGCCAGAACAGCCAACACCGCCGGTGCCCATTTCCCCTTGAGGGCGGCCAAAGCCTCGTTCTTGTAATACAGATTCTCTTTCATGGCAGTATAAAGTTAAAATTAATATTTGATGACCAATTTGAAGCTGTCTTGATTCGCTTGCTTGCTTAAATCAAAAACTTCCTAATATTCAACGGCGATGGCGGCCACCAAGACATCAAGGCAGAATGACTGAGGGTACAGCATTTCGTTGGAGGAGGACACATCAAATTTGACAGCATCGGCATCGCATTTAGAGGCATCCTTCATCTCCCATGCCGTCCAATCCTTCACAATCTTTTTCTCGGCTCCCCTGTAGTCCACAAGATAGAACTCTTCAGTACATACCTCTATGTCGTTCTTGAAGAACTTGGCTGTCACCTTAAGGAAGTCTCCATCGGCGACCTGGCCGTCCGCGGCAAGTTTCTCCACATATTTTGTGTTGTTGATGTAGAAACCAGACACATAGCAGGTAGATTTAGAGAAATAGTTCTTGTAATTGAACAGGATGTCGTAACCGGATTCCAAAGACGGGGAGTAAACGGCGTAGGCCTTGTTGGCAAGACCGCTCTTTGAGTCATAGAGACCGGCGCCAAGGCCTGCGGACGAGAGCATCTGAAGATCCGCCGGCTCTTCCAGGCTTCCTTTCTTCAAAGAGATCCTCCAACCACCGTTGAAACCGGAATTGACATCATCGCAGGAAGTACGCAATGCGGAATAATTGTCCAGCATGATGTATTTGTTGTAGTAAATGCTGTCCACGACCGGAAAGGTGGTCGTGTTCTCCACGATGTAGCCGAAAGTGCCCGCCAATGTGTAGCTCATTGTCGAAGGTTTGCTCTCGCAGGAAATAATCGCAGCCGAAACGACTGCCAGAGCGAGGACTTTGATTGAGTTTTTCATAAAAAATTGATTTTATCGTTAATCTGCCAAATTTACAACATAATTTCAAGAGTACAACTAAGTAATCGATAAAAAAATAAGTTGCCACACTGTGAGGCAACTTATTTTTTATACCGCTGGCCGAATCATTTGGACCTGTCTGGCAAATCGAGCCTGAGCTGAGGGTTACGGCGGGATGACATCCTCAAGGCGAACGCGAGGAACAACGCCACAACGCAGACCGCAACGAACATCACCTCCACCCAGACAGCACCTGTCTCACTCACGCCCTTCTCAAGGTTGGTGGCGGCGAGAATCTTGCCGGCGAGCATCTTGAACGACATCAGCCCAAGATTCTGCACCCAGTAAATTAATGAATATGCCGTCCCAAGCACCTTATCCGGCACTATCTTCGGAACGGACGGCCACATGGCGGCAGGCACCAAGGAATAGCCAAAGCCAAGGAACACCATGCTGAGGTAGCCGTAAAACGGCACCCCGGACGGGGCGAAAGCCAGCAGTAGATGCGCCACGAGGGCAAGCACCGCACCGGTCAGCATCCAACGGGTGCCATAACCGATCTTGTCCACCAATATTCCGAAAATCGGAGCGAAGACAACCGTGGCGAACGGAAGCATGGATATCATCCAACTTGCCGCTTCCACTGGAACGTCAAAACGTGGAATAAGGATCGCCGAGGCGAACTTCTTGAATGAGACCACGCTGCTATAGAAAAAGACGCAGAGCAGGGCAATGGCGATGAACTGCTTGTTTTTCAAGAGTTTTATAACATCAGAGAAGCGAAACTTGTCCTCCTCGGCAGTGTCGACCTTGTCATCAATCCCCTCCCTACGGTCAAAACGGGCGTCCATGGCCACGAACACCCCCCAAAGCACCATGCCGACAATCATCAGGATGAGCCCGAGAAAAGCAGGCGATGCTGTCTCTGTCAACGAATATGTCTCCCCTGCCGCTTTCGCCATCACAAGTTTTGGCGAGATGACGAGGGCGAATGCGGTTCCAAGCCTGGCTATGGCCAATTGCACTCCCATGGCAAAGGCCATATTCCCTTCCTTGAACCACTTGGCTATCGACCTGGTGACCGCCACGCCGGCGATCTCGCTTCCGAGACCGAAAAACATGCAGCCTATGTAGGCGATTGTCAGGGAAGTCCTCGGAGGGAGTCCGGAAGTCAAGGCATAAGTCACCAAGGTGGCTCCTCCGGCCATCATCGTGACAAAGATGGAGCCGGTCACCCTCACGCCCCACTTGTCCAGAAGCATGCCGCAGACCACCAGTCCGCCGAACACGCACAGAACCGAGTAACCGCTCGTATAAAGTCCGTAATCAGCCGAATTCCACCCCAGGTGAAGCGCGGACGGGTTCTCGAAAAGGTGGGACAGCGTCGAGAACATGTCATCGAAGTAGTACGACGCGAACATCGGCACAACGAGACAGGCCAGAGCTATCCAGCATGAATATTTCCTTAAAATTTTTGCCACAATCGTTCAGTTTATCGTTAAGAAGCTGTTTTGATTTGTTTGTTTGAAGTTTTGAGAGTGAAAAACTTCAG
>DJRG01000020.1:0-4380 GCA_002438845.1 Bacteroidales bacterium UBA6366 | reverse complement strand
AAATCAAAACAGCTTCTAAGTAGCAGAAAATGACAGGCAGCCTTCCTACGTCGGCCAAGTCAGTCACCGCAGGAAGGCTCCCAAAACGCCTATTTCTGGATGTTCGGCTGTTCGAGACCGAGATGGCGCTTGCCGTCCAGAACCTTGAGGTAGAGGGCGATCAGAAGGGCGGCGACACCGAAACCGGCGAAGATGACAAGAGGAACCGTGTAATTGTAAGGGATGAACTCGGCTCCGGCGGCCTTGGCCGCGATGACGGCAGGATTGTCTGCGTTGACGCTTGCCAGAACGCTGCCTATCAGCTTAGGGACAAAGCAGAGACCGATGTTCTGAACCCAGAAGATAAGGCAATATGCCGAACCGAGAATCTTCTCATCGATGATCTTAGGGACAGAAGGCCAAAGGGCGGCCGGGACGAGCGCGAAACTTATGCCAAGGACTACGATTGTCGCGAGGGCGATAAACTTGCTGTGGGTCGCCGGCAGCACGAACGCGAAGATCAGATGGCAGACAATCAGAAGCAAGGCCCCCCAGATGAGCATTGTGGCGCCCTTACCTTTTGTGTCAAGGAACCTGCCGAGGAACGGAGTGATGACAGCGGCTCCGATCGGGAACCATCTGAATATGTCAGAGGCGGTCTTGGCGGAGATTCCGTCAAGGTTGCACTGAAGCATGTTCGCGCCATATCTCTGGAACGGGAAGATCGCGGAATAATACAGCACGCACAGAAGGGCCACCACCCAAAAACTCTGGGAAGAGAATATCTTACCGAGGTCGCTGAGCTTGAATTCATCCTCTGGGGACGGCTCATCAGATTTGGCTCCCGCCTCCACAAGCTGCCCGTCGAACTTCTTGTCCATAACGCTGAACACGAGGAAGTTGATCAGACCGATAAGAAGAAGCACCGTGCAGAATCCGACAGGCCCCTGCACGCCACCAAGTTTGGAGGCGAGGATCGGGCTGATGGAGAACACACAGAAGACACCCACGCGGGCGATCGCCATCTCGACTCCCATCGCCATGGCCATCTCCTTGCCTTTAAACCACTTGGCAATCGCCTTGGAGACCGTCGTACCGGCCATCTCGCAGCCACATCCGAAGATCATGAATCCAAGAGCGGCCATCTTGGCGCTGCCCGGCATGGAGACCCACCATGTTCCGAGCCACTCGCAGAAGGCCGTTGTCTGGAACCAGTCCGTTATACCTATATATTTAATGGAGGCTCCGACGAACATCATCGAGGCGGAAAGGATTCCCGTGAAACGGACGCCCATCTTGTCCAGGATGATACCGGCCAGGATCAGGAAGCCGCAGACATTGAGGATGTACTCCGCGCTGGCGTAGGTTCCGAACACATCAGGGCTCCAGCCCCTCTGCTGCTCTATCAGTGCCTGCAACGGCGACATGACATCCACGAACATGTAGCCGAAGAACATCATCAGCGCGATGAGAATGAGGGCGGTCCATCTTGCGGCCGGCGAGTCATTCATCAGTTTTTGGATCTTTTCTGACATTTGATTATTCCTTTTAAAATATATTCGATGCGAATGTAAAAATATTCAAACAAGTTGCGAATATAAGAAAAATGTCGGAATAAAGTCGTACCTTCGTAATTATGATTCTAGACAAGATCAATTCTCCTGACGATGTCAGGAAACTCGACATAGACGGACTTCGGACGCTCTGCGCCGAACTGAGGGACTATATTGTCAGATGCTGTTCAGAGAATCCGGGGCACCTTGCCTCCAGTCTTGGCGCCGTGGAACTGATTGTGGGGCTGCATTATGTGTTCGACACGCCGAAAGACAAGCTAATCTTCGACGTGGGACATCAGGCATACGCGCACAAGATTCTGACCGGACGAAAGGAGGCTTTCAGGAAGAACAGGATGCCTGACGGCATCAGCGGATTCCCGAACAGGGACGAGAGCGAATACGACGCCTTCGGGGCGGGACACGCTTCCACATCGATCTCCGCGGCGCTTGGAATGGCCGAGGCCGCCAAGCTGTCCGGATCGGGGGAAAAAGTCGTGGCGATGATCGGAGACGGGGCGATGACCGGAGGATTGGCGCTGGAGGGGCTGAACAACGCCGGAGAAGGAGGGACCGATCTTCTTGTCGTCCTGAATGACAATGACATGGCTATCGACGGGAATAGAGGCGCACTTCATTCCTACCTGCTGAGGATGACAACGGATCCGGCCTACAACCGGCTCAAGACTCACATCTGGGACAAGCTGGGAGCCGGAAAATTCAGGAACAGAATCCAGCGATTGGTCCGTAACACTAAATCCGGCCTGGTGACGACCTCGGGAGGCGATCTCTTCGAGGCTTTCGGCTTCAGATACTTCGGTCCGATTGACGGGAACGACATCGAAGAGGTAGTGCGGACCCTCCGGAGGCTGAAAGACATAAAGGGTCCCAAGATCCTGCACACCTGCACCGTCAAGGGAAAAGGTTACGCTCCCGCTGAATCAGACCCGACGACATGGCACGCTCCAGGCAAGTTCAACCCGGAAACGGGGGAAAGGCCTGTCAAGGAATATCCGGCTGCGCGCTATCAGGATGTGTTCGGCCAAGTCCTTTGCGAGCTTGCCGGGAAAGATCAGAAAGTGGTCGGAATCACTCCCGCCATGGCGACAGGAAGCGGAATGAGCGGATTCGCGGCGAAGTTCCCTGACCGTTTCTTCGACGTGGGGATCGCGGAGGAGCATGCTGCGACTTTCGCGGCCGGGCTGGCGGCCGGCGGGATGAAGCCCTATTGCGTGATCTACTCCTCGTTCGCCCAGCGAGCCTACGACGAGATCATCCACGACATCGCCCTCCAGCACCTGAACGTCGTTCTGTGCCTGGACAGGGCCGGGCTTGTGGGGGAGGACGGAGCGACACATCAAGGCGCTTTCGACATGGCCTCCCTGCGCTGCATCCCGGGCACAATCATAGCCGCCCCGAAAGACGAGATCGAACTGAAGCGTCTCCTTTACACCGGAGCCGGGATCAAGAACGGACCGTTCGTCATCCGTTATCCGAGGGGACTCGGCGAGGGGAAGGACTGGATGAACGCGGCGCCGGACCCTTTCGAGATCGGCAAGGGCGAGAAGATCGCGGAAGGAGAAGAAATCGCCATTCTGGCCTTGGGACCTGTGGCCAACAGGGCGGCCGAGGCTGCGGAAAGGCTCAGAAAGGAGACAGGAAGGGGCCCTGCCATATTCAATGTCAGATTCCTCAAGCCCATCGACGCCGGCATACTGGAGGAAGCGGCGCGGTTCAGGAATATCCTCACCCTGGAGGACGGATGTCTCAAAGGGGGCCTGTTCAGCGAGGTCAGTGAATATGTCGCCGGCCATGGACTCGACATCAAAGTGAAAGGACTCGGCATCCCGGACAGGTTCATCACGCAGGCCACGGTGGCACGACAGAGAGAGGTCTGCGGACTCGATGCCGAACGAATATATTCAGAAATAGCCTGTCTTTTTCAAAAATAATCGAAAAAGTTTTGGATAATCCATTTTAATGCCTATCTTTGCAATCCCTTTGTGAAAGGGAGACATTCATTGAAATATCGCCGATATAGCTCAGTTGGCCAGAGCACGTGATTTGTAATCTCGGGGTCGTGGGTTCGAATCCCTCTATCGGCTCGAAACGGCCAGAGGCTGTATCAAAGACATATCGGGAGGATCGCATAGCGGCAATTGCGGCGGACTGTAAATCCGCTCCTTCGGGTTCGGTGGTTCGAGTCCACCTCCTCCCACAATATTCGCGGAAGTAGCTCAGTTGGTAGAGCATCAGCCTTCCAAGCTGAGGGTCGCGAGTTCGAACCTCGTCTTCCGCTCCAATAAAAGCCGGTGTAGCTCAGGGGTAGAGCGCATCCTTGGTAAGGATGAGGTCATGAGTTCAAATCCCATCACCGGCTCAAACTGCATTATTTAGTTTACTCATTTAAATCATAATATTATGGCAAAAGAAACTTTCCAAAGAACGAAGCCGCACGTTAACATCGGTACTATCGGCCATGTTGACCACGGTAAGACGACTTTGACTGCCGCAATCACCAAGGTTCTCGCCGAGAGAGTCTCTGGTAACGCCGACAAGGTAAAGTCTTTCGATCAGATCGACAATGCTCCTGAAGAGAAGGAGCGTGGTATCACCATCAACTCCGCTCACGTAGAGTACGAGACAGAGAAGCGCCACTATGCTCACGTAGACTGCCCAGGCCACGCTGACTACGTTAAGAACATGGTAACTGGTGCCGCTCAGATGGACGGTGCTATCCTCGTTGTAGCCGCGACTGACGGTCCTATGCCTCAGACCCGCGAGCACATCCTTCTCGCCCGTCAGGTGAACGTACCTAAGATCCTCGTCTTCATGAACAAGGTTGACC
>DJRG01000074.1 GCA_002438845.1 Bacteroidales bacterium UBA6366 | reverse complement strand
GCCTTCCATCTTGATGCCAAGAACTTCCAGACGGTACTTAAGAGCCGCGTGACCGCTTCTGGCCGTAAGCACGATGTCATTGTCATCGATTCCCACTTCCTTGGGGTCGATTATCTCGTAGGTGCTTACATTCTTGAGAACACCATCCTGATGGATGCCCGAAGAGTGCGCGAAGGCATTGCGCCCGACTATGGCCTTGTTGGCCTGAACGGGCATATTCATAAGATTCGAGACCATCCGGCTGACAGGAGTGATCTTGGTTGTGTTGATGTTGGTGACCAGTGGGATGTCGCTGTGGCTTTTTATGATCATGGCGATCTCCTCCAGGGCCGTGTTGCCGGCACGCTCCCCGACTCCGTTGATGGTCACTTCGCATTGGCGGGCCCCGGCAAGAAGACCGGACATGGTGTTGGCTGTCGCCATCCCAAGGTCGTTGTGGCAATGAGTGGAGATGATGGCCTTGTCGATTCCATCCACGTTGTCAACAAGGTACTTGATCTTGGCGGCATACTCCGAAGGAAGGCAGTAGCCTGTCGTGTCGGGAATATTGACCACGGTGGCCCCGGCCTTTATCACAGCCTCAACGACTTTAGCAAGATACTCATTGTCAGTGCGTCCGGCATCCTCAGCGTAAAACTCCACGTCCTCGACATATTTCTTGGCGTACTTGACAGCGCTCACCGCGCGCTCAAGAATCTCCTCTCTGGTGGAGTTGAACTTGTACTTGATGTGGGAGTCGGATGTGCCAATGCCGGTGTGTATGCGCTTGTGCTTGGCGTATTTAAGCGCCTCGGCAGCGACATCAATGTCCTTCTGGACAGCGCGGGTGAGCGCACAGATAGTCGGCCATGTGACGGCCTTGGAAATCTCCACGACCGAGTTGAAATCCCCCGGGCTGGAAATCGGGAAACCTGCCTCGATGACATCAACACCCAATTCCTCAAGCGCCTTCGCCACCTGAATTTTCTCCACAGTGTTGAGCTGGCACCCAGGCACTTGCTCGCCATCACGCAGGGTGGTGTCTAAAATGTAAATCCTGTCTGAATTCATGTTTGATAATTGTTAAGTCCGTAATTCAACACTACTTATGTCTCTTCTCCAGTTCCTTTTCAAGGTCAGCGATGCCGTAGCCTTTGCCGACAAGAAGAACGAGAAGATGGTAAACCAGATCCGAGGCCTCGTAGATCATCCGCTCATCGTCACCTTTCACTGCCTCGATGACGGTCTCGACCGCCTCCTCACCGACTTTCTGGGCCATTCTCGGAGTCCCGGCCTTGAAAAGAGACGTGGTGTAGGACTTCTCAGGCATCTGCTCGTGGCGGCCTTTGATCACGCTTTCAAGCTCACGGATAAAGCCCTGGCTTGTCGGAACAGCATCGCCCCAGCAAGTCTTCGTGCCTTTGTGGCAGGCCGGGCCGTCAGGGATGGCACGAACGAGGAGGGTGTCCGAGTCGCAGTCCGCAGCGATGGAGACAAGGTGCAGATAGTTGCCGCTGGTCTCGCCTTTTGTCCAAAGAGTCTGGCGGGAGCGGCTGTAGAATGTCACAAGGCCGCTGGTCTGGGTCTTTTCGAGAGCCTCAGCGTTCATGTAGCCGAGCATGAGGACCTGAAGGGTGTTCTGGTCCTGGACTATTGCCGGCACGAGGCCGTCTGAGCCAGTTTTAAGTGTTTTAAAATCAATCATATTCGTTAAAATTCATTTATATTCTTACATTCACTCCGTGAGCGCGGAGGGTTCTTTTCAAATCAGGGATGGAGATTTCACCATAATGGAATATGCTCGCGGCAAGGGCAGCGTCAGCGTGGCCAGCAGTCAGTACCTCTTCAATGTCACTGACGCTTCCGGCTCCTCCAGAGGCAATCACGGGGATGGAAAGTTCCTCAGCGAGATGTGAATATGCTTCCACGGCATAGCCGTTTCGGGTTCCGTCGTGATCCATGGAGGTGAAGAGGATTTCTCCGGCGCCGAGGTTCTGGACTCCTTTGGCCCATGAATATAACTCCTTGTCGGTCGGGGTTTTGCCGCCGTGGGTCATTACTTGCCAGTAGGTTTTTCGGGTCTGGGAAGTCGCTTCGACAGGCTCAGCGACCGGGAAGGCGACCGTCCTTGCGTCAATCGCCACGACAACAAACTGGGAGCCATAGCGCGAGGCGATCCGTGAGATGATCTCCGGATGCAGCACCGCAGCAGTGTTGACAGTGATCTTGTCCGCCCCGGCGTCCAGCAGCCTGGCCGCATCCTCGAACGATGATATCCCCCCACCCACAGTAAAAGGAATATCAATCCGTTCCGCGATCCGAGAGACCAGATCCGTGAACGTCCTACGCCCCTCCGAAGACGCGCTGATGTCCAGATAGACCAGTTCATCAGCCCCTTGCCCGGAATAGAACGCCCCCATCTCCACAGGGTCTCCGACCTCACGAAGTCCCTCGAAGTTGACGCCCTTGACGACCTGTCCGTTCTTGACATCAAGGCACGGTATAATTCTCTTTGCCAACATATTACCTGAATAAGTCCTCAAGTTTCACACGTCCCTCGTAGATAGCCTTCCCGACAATGGCAGAGCGAAGTCCGAACTTCTTCAGTTCGGTCAGATCCTCGTAACTGGACACGCCTCCGCTCACGATGATCTCCACTTCCGGAAACTGTTGCTGAAGGGCGGAGTAGAACTCCAGATTGACTCCCTGCAACATACCGTCCCGTGACACCTCCGTCACAATAGCCTGATGCACAAGGCCTTCAAAAGATTCCAAGGCCTGCACGGCAGACATCGGCACAGTCTCTTTCCAACCATGAGTCGCCACGAGGCCGTTCTTCAGATCAAGCCCAAGAATGATTCTGCCGCCATATTCCTCAAGCCATTTTTTGAATATCCCAGGCTCTGTGAAAGCCACACTTCCGCAGATGACATATTCAGCGCCGGCGTCCAGCACCGCCTTGAGGGACTCCTCCGACTTAACTCCCCCACCGAACTCGACTTTCAGCCCGGTCTCACGGGTGATGCTCCTGAGCACGTCCAGATTCTTCGGACAGGACTCCTTCGCCCCCTCCAGATCCACCAGATGAAGCCTTGTGGCCCCGGCCCGCTCAAAACTTTTCGCCATCTCCACAGGGTTGTCTGAATACACCTTCTCTTTCGCATAGTCCCCTTGAGTGAGACGCACGCATCGGCCCCCGATGATGTCTATGGCCGGAATTATGTTAAAATTCTTCATACTCAACTTTCACAAACAAGCGATCACTAATCACTCACAAACTTATCCAATAGATTATAATTCAATAAAATTCTTCAATATCACCGCCCCGACGGCTCCGCTTTTCTCCGGATGAAACTGTGTCCCGAAGAAATTGTCCCGCTGAAGCGCACCGCTGAAACGGATTCCGGAATATTCAGTCACGGCGGCAGTCTGATCAATGAATATGTCAGGGCAGTAGGAGTGCACATAATAGACGAAAGAGTCTTCGGGAATATTCCTGAACAACGGTCCCCGCAGCCCGGAAATAGTGTTCCATCCGGTGTGAGGGATCTTGACTCCCGGTTCTTCCGGGAACCGGCGGACACGGGGAGTGAATATTCCCATGCATTCGACATTCCCTTCCTCGCTTGAGGAGCACATCAGCTGCAAACCGATGCATATTCCCAAAACCGGCTGGGTCAATGACTTGATGACCGGGATCAGGCCAGTGGACTCCAACGATTTCATCGCTGAGGACGCCTCCCCCACCCCCGGGAGCACCACATGGTCAGCCTGACGGAGTGTTTCGGGGTCGGACGTCAGGACATATTCAGCGCCAAGCCTTTGCAAGGCGTTCTCGACCGAACGGATGTTGCCGGCCTTGTAGTCAACTATCGCGATCATAACAGGCCTTTGCTTGAAGGTAACTCGTAAGGGAAAGGTGTCCTCGCCACAGCCATTCTCAGTGCCCTTGCGAACGCCTTGAAGATCGCCTCGGCCTTGTGATGCTCGTTCTCGCCCTCAGCCCAGATGTGCAGATTGCATTTCGCTCCGCAGCAGACCGATTGGAAGAAATGGCTGAACATCTCGGTCGGGACATCTCCGACTTTCTCACGCTTGAACTCCGCGTTCCATTTGAAATCGATCCTGCCTCCGAAATCCATCAGGACGGCGGCGTCACAGTCGTCCATCGGGAGGACGAATCCGTAGCGGGAGATGCCGAGTTTTGATCCGAGAGCGGCGTTGATCGCCTCACCGAGAACGATCCCGACATCCTCTATCGTGTGGTGCTCATCGACTTGCAGATCGCCTTGGGCCTCGATGGACAAAGACACGCCTCCATGGTTCGGAATCTGCTCAAGCATGTGGTCGAAGAAAGGGAGACCGGTGGAGATGTGGCTGCTTCCCATAGAATCCAGATCCAATTCAAGGGTGATCTTTGTCTCTTTGGTGTCGCGTACAATTCTGACATGCCTTTCGCCCAATATTTCCATGCCAGAGGCGGTCACTTCGACAGGCTCAGTGGCCGATGAATCAAGCAGCCGAAGCAGCCGGTCATTCTCAGCCGGAGTGCCGACCGTGATGCGGAGGCATCCCTCGCACCCCGGAACCTTGGAACGGTTCCTCACAATCACACCTCCGGCAAGCAACCTCTGGTAAACCTCATCCGGGTTGTCAAACCTAACCAACAGGAAGTTGGCGTCACTTGAATATATTCCCTTGACCTCCGAACATTTGGCCAATTCTTTCTCCAGCCTGAACCTCTGCCCGACAATCTCCGCCACAGCCTTGTCCTTGGCAGCCTCGTCCAGCTTCATCAATGCCATCTTCTGAGCGGCCACATTGATGTTGTACGGGTATTTGACCTTGGACATCAACGAGATGACAGCAGGATCGGCGACAGCCAACCCTATGCGCAACCCCGCCATGCCCCATGCCTTTGAAAGCGTCTGAAGCACAATCAGATTAGGGTACTTGCCTATCAAAGAGACAAGCGACGGCCTGACCGAAAAGTCAATGTAAGCCTCGTCAAGAACCACCATCCCTTCAAACCTTTCAAGAATATCCTCAATCCGCTCCACAGGGAAGGATTTTCCCGTAGGGTTGTTCGGCGAGCAGATGAACATCAGCCTTGTTTTGGAGTCAGTGGCAGAAAGCATCGCCTCCGTGTCCATCGAGAAATCAGGCCTTAACTGAACTTTCCGGAACTCCACGTCATTCATCGCGGCCGCCACCTCGTACATTCCGTAACTTGGGGCAATCGACACGGCATTGCTTTCTCCGGGAACGCAGAACACCCTGTAGACCAGATCTATGGCCTCGTCGCTACCGTTGCCCAAAAACAAGCGTTCGGTGTCAAGGGCTTTGATCTCGGCGACTTTGGCTTTCAGGGCTTTCTGGTGGGGATCGGGGTAGCGGTTGATGCCGTTGTTGTAGGGGTTCTCGTTGGCGTCCAGAAAGGTCTCCGGCTGATTCGAGCCGCAGTCATCACGGGCGGTCGAATATGCTTCAAGGGCCAAAATGTTTGGCCTTACGAGTTTAAGAACGTCCTCTATCTTCATGACTGATTATTTTTGAGTCTAACATCAACCGCGGCGGCATGAGCGTCAAGCCCCTCGGCAAGAGCCATAGAGCGGATTGTATCGCCCAAGTCAGCCAACCCCTCGCAAGAGAGTTCCTGGATCGTCATCTTCCTCATGAAAGCATCCAGATTCAACCCGCTGAAAGAGTGCGCCCAACCACTCGTCGGAAGGGTGTGATTGGTACCAGAAGCATAGTCCCCCGCACTTTCTGGAGAATAATTGCCAATGAATATGCTGCCAGCGGCAACGACCCTGTCCGCAATTTCCCACGGATCAGCCATTGAGACGATCAGATGCTCGGGAGCATATTCATTAGCGAAATCGATGACTTCGTCACGACCCCGCAAGACAACAATCCGGCTATTCTCCAGCGCCTTGGCGATGATTTCACCACGCTTGAGCCTTGCGCTCTGCCTTGCGATGGACTCCGCCACGGCATCCGCTATCGCCTCCGAGGTGCAGACCAGAACCGACTGGCTGTCCGGCCCGTGTTCCGACTGCGAGAGGAAGTCAGCGGCGACGAAATCAGGAACGGCCGTATCATCAGCCAGTACCATCACCTCAGAAGGCCCGGCAGGCATGTCGATGGCCGTGACAGACAGCCCGACCATCTGCTTGGCCTTCATCACATAGCGGTTTCCGGGTCCGAAGATCTTGTCACATTTGGCAAGCGTCCGAGTCCCATAAGCCATCGCCGCGATAGCCTGTGCCCCGCCGATTTTGAATATATTCCTGACACCGCAGACAGTAGCGGCATAGACAATGGTCTTGTTTGCATTTCCGTCTTTGCCGGGAGGCGTGCAAAGGACAATCCCCTGGCAGCCAGCGACCTGTGCAGGGATGGCCAGCATCAGCACGGTCGAGAACAAGGGTGCGCGTCCACCGGGAACATAAAGACCAACCCTGCGGATCGGCACGGCCTTCTGCACGCATGTCACTCCCGGCGAGGTCTCAACCTTGACAGTCTCCGGCATCTGCGCCTCATGAAATCTCTTGATGTTTGAATATGCCTGGGCGATGGCGTCTTTCAAGTCCCGCGGAACCGAAGCGGCTGCCTCCTCTATCTCTTTTTCGCTGACCCTCAAGGCTTCAGCAGAAGAGAACTCAACAGCATCGTACCTTGATTCCAGGTCCAGAAGGGCTTGATCGCCTTTTGTACGGACATATTCAAGAGTGGCTCTGACGCTGGTCTCTATGTCCTGGTCGCTTTCGCTGGCCCTGGCGGTTAATTTTGACCATTCGGTCCGTGGAGGGGTTATGAATTTATTCGTCATAGATCAATGAATAAATATTCAACGCTACAAAACCATCTTCTCCACGGAAAGCACAAGGATCCCTTCCGCACCAATCTCCTTCAGGCTCTCTATCTTCTCCCACAAGACACTCTCGTCCACAACGGAGTGCAGCGAAGACCAACCACTCTGGGCAAGCGGAAGAACCGTTGGGCTCCTCATCGCCGGAACAATCCTGATCGCCTCTTCGATCCTGTCATTCGGAATGTTCATCAGAAGGTACTTCTTCCCTCTGCTGTCCCTGACAGCATTGAAGCGAAACTTGATCTGTTCCAGAAGTTTGGCCTTATCCTCGGACAGATTGCCGCCTGAGATGAGAACCGCCTCCGAGAACACAACCTTCTCCACCTCCTTCAAACCGTTGCTGACCAAGGTTCCGCCCGAAGACACTATGTCGAAGATCGCATCGCTCATACCGACAGTCGGGGCGATCTCAACAGAGCCGGCGATAACGTTGATCTTTGCGTTTATTCCTTTATCTTTCAAGAATTTATCCAAGATATTCGGATAAGACGTGGCGATCCGCTTGCCGTTGAAATACTCTAATCCGGAATACTCCTCGGTCTTGGGGATGGCCAAGGAGATCCGGCATTCTCCGAATCCGAGACGGTCTACTATCTCCACAGCCTCTCCCCTCTCGCACACCTCGTTGTAACCTACGATTCCCAGATCCGCGACCCCTTGGGCCACTGCCTGCGGAATGTCATCGTCCCGCAGGTAGAGGATCTCCACGGGGAAGCTGCTGGACCTTGACAGGAACTTCCGCTTGCTGTCATCCACCTCGATTCCCGCCTCACGCAGGAGTGCAAGGCTTTCATCACTTAGACGGCCTTTGGCCTGAATTGCGATTCTTAACATTTGTCGTTCGTTTTTATTTAATTTCTTCTCATTCGTAAAGGTCACTTCGACAAGCTCAGTGACCGAAAAAAAGGCCCGCCACCGAAAACGGAAGCGAGCCTTGACTTAAATATCCCTCAAAACAAACAGATACCCACGGCAAACTCACCCCCGTATGAAGCGGTGATGAAGATGTAGGTGGATATGATTAAACTGTCTCATTCTATCTGTTCAACGGGACAAATATCGGAAAAATATTCTTAAATGCAAGAGATTTTTGACAGAATATTCACGAATATATTCTTAGAATGAGTATTTGACCACTCCCAAGATGCGGTGGCTTATGATTGTATGGCTGTTGTTGACTGCAAGCCCCCTCAAACTCAAGGAATTGATGTCGCCATACCACACGCAGGTGCCGTTGTACTCGAGCGCGACCGTGAGTCTGTCCAGATTGAAGGCAACGGCAGGCACAACGCGGGCCACATTGCGGACATTCTTGAAGCCACCCTCGTAGTAGTAGATGTTGTCCAACACCACGGCACCGGTCTCACTGTCGGTAAGAAGGTCATGGGTGGAGCCAAGGGCCCTCATCCCACCGGCCATGAACAGGAACTGCCATTGTTCGCCGTAAGAGCCGGACACAAATGCGGTGACAGAACGCAAAGGAGTGTACTTGTAGTCCAAAGGATCGGTTCTGTCACAAAGGGCGTAGCCTCCCAAAAGACGGAGATGGTCACCTCCAGAGGCAAGGACAGCCTTGGCGTTGACCTTGAGAATGCCTTTCGAATATTCAGCGAAGAGCATCGGACTGATCATCGAAAGACGGTCCTTGACGGCAGAGCCCTTGTTGAAGTAATAGCTGTCGGCAAGGGTGCGCCAGCGTGGTTTAAGGCTGAGGAAATCGACTCCGGCCTTAGCCTTAAAATGTCCAGTAGAAAACCCAAGTCCAGCATATAGCTCAGGGACAAGGCCGTACTTGACATAATCGGCCGAAGGTCCCAGAGGCCCGGTCGGACTAAACTCCATCGGATACAAGACCCCGGCAGTGAATGTGAAATTCTCAAGGAAAGAGACTCCTGCCATCAGCTGAGGACTTCTTGCATACGGATTGAACGGAGAACCGGCCTCGTAGCCAATCGTGCAAGGCATGTCAAGAGACATCGGATGCCATGCTTGCCCGACCTTGACATCGACGGAGCCGACGATCCCGCCAAGATCGTTCCAACCGAAATTCAGATAGGCCTCCCTCAAATGAATGGACGACGCTCCTTTGCTGACAATAGAGAAATCCGTCTCAAGCTTTCCGGTCACATTCAAGGCCCCGTAGCGGAAGCCCGTGAGGTTGAAGCCCAGACGAGTTGTCAACGCCGACATCTTCAAGGACGGATTGTACCAGATGTCGTAGCCGTTGCCGTTGAGTTCGCTGTCGTAAGGCAGGGAATAGAACAAGTCTTCGGAGTCGGTCTTGACCTCGCGGGCGTCGAACGCCGCGCTTGTGCGGAAAAAGCCATAAGGCTCAAGATGATTAGTGAGTTTTACCAGATGACTTTGGGCGTCAGACGGTAAAGAGAAGAGCGACATGGACAAAGCCAAAGCCAGCGTTGTGAGTGTCCTTTTCATATCATCATGTCTTATGTCAAGACCGACAGCCTCGACTCGAAAAATCCAACTAGAAAGTAAACTTTACAAGAGCCTGGATACGGTGGTTGGTGATCCAGTGGAGGTTGTCCTCGGCAAGACCGTTGGCGCCGATGCACTTCACATCGCCGACTGTCTTGTAGTCACCGTACTGCACACTTGTGAGCTCATATTCAAGACCAATCGCGAACTTACCGATGTTGTGGATCACCGTTGGGGTGAGCCTGTACATCTGGTTCATGTTCGAGAAGCTGTTCTTGCTGAAATAGAGGTTGGCGGCAGGGGCGTAGCCGTCCTTGGCTCCGTAAAGGTCATCCTTGGTTCCGAAATTCTTCACATAACCGGCGAAGAGGATCCACTGGGTCTTCTTGCCGTACATGAAGCTGGCCCATGTCGAGGAGTTGCGGGTAGGTGTATATTCATAACTTACACCGTCTGACTTAACTCCTGAGATTCCGTAGCCGCCGTTGAGGTTGAAATGCTCACCCGCCTCGGCGAAGACGGTCTTCACCTTGACAGAGAACAGGCCGCTCTTGTACTGTCCGTAGAGGAACGGAGTGAAAGTGGTGATGCGGTCATCAACCTTGACCGTACCGTTGTTGTTCCTTGGCTTGATGGAGAGCATATTCACTCCAGCCCTGAAGAGGAGGTTGTCGTTCTTGTAGTTCAATCCGAGGTAAATTTCAGGGGTGCAGCCGTACTTGATGTAGTTGGCTGAAGCGCCGTTAGGGCCGGCTGAGTTGTACTGCATCTGCCAGATGGCGGATCCTGTCAAAGAGAGAGCGTCGCCGAACTTATAGTCCAGTTTCACCTGTGGGGTACGGCTGAACGGTCCGAAAGGCGCTCCAGTGTTGAGTGAGAACACGTCAGGCATGTCAGCGGCCATTGGATGCCATGCCTGACCTGCGGTCACCATCCAGTCGTTCTTTCCGATCGTGACGTATGCCTGACGAAGACGGAGGACAGCGGTTCCGGTGACACCTGAGACACCGTTGTAGAAGTCAGTCTCGATCTTCGCTCCCATCTTGAATCCGTTATATTCATAACCGGTCACATTGAGCCCGATTCTGGAAGTGATGGCCGCATAGCGGAGGGAACTCTGCTCGTTCAGGTCGACATCGCCTTTCTTGTTCTCGTCCTTAGGGAGGTAATAGAAGAAGTCCTCTGTTCCGGCCACGCTCTCACGTGTGTCGAACGCGTAATAGTTACGGATAAATCCGTAAATACCGACCTTTGGAGCCGTCTCCTGCGCCGCAAGTGTGGCGCACATTGCCAAAGCGGCAAGAGAAGTGATGATTTTGTTCATTTTAATGACTACTAACTGTTTTTAAGAATTGAGAAGCTGCTTTGGTTCCTAAGCCCAAAACAGCTTCTCTGATATCACTGAATAATTACTGTGCGAACGGGAAGATCTTGGTGAGCCAGAAGAATCCGAAGATGAATCCAACCACACCGATGATGATACCAACCTTTGCCATGTCCTTAGTCTCGACAAGTCCGGTGGAGGCAGCGATGGCGTTCGGAGGTGTGGAGATCGGGAAAAGCATGGCGATGGATGCGCACACAGCGATGAATATGATCATGGCCTGAGTTCCACCCATAGCAATGAATGCAGCATTGTTGGCAGCGGCAGGATCAGCCATACCCTCAGCGACAACGATAAGGATCGGGATAAGCAAGGCCGCGGTGGCGGAGTTGCTGATGAAGTTCGAAAGGAAGTAGCAGACGAAACCTGCAACAACCAATACCAGAATCACAGACATCGAGCCGAATGGGATAGCGGTAATGAGAACCTTGGCAAGACCGGTGTCCTGGAGGAGATAGCCGAGGGCGAATCCTCCGGCCACAAGCCAGAGAACTGACCAGTTGATTTCCTTGATTTCCTCCTTTCCGAAAAGGCCGGTGGCGGTGAAGACTCCAAGAGGAATCAAAGCCACGACGTTGGAGCTGATGTGATGGAGCTGCTCGGTTGCCCAGAGGAGAATCGTGATGATGAATGTAGCCCACACAAGCTTGCTCTTCCAATCCTTCTTCTTGTCATTCGCAGGGATCTCAAGCACGAGTTTCTGGGTCTTGAAAGGGAAGAAAACAAGGAGGAGAATCCAAGCAAGGAGAATCATGATGATTACGTAAGGTATCATGTGAATGCACCAGTCACCGAAAGATACATCGATGCCGGCCTGCTCAAGATAACCCTTCGCAGTAGCGTTAGGAGGGGTTCCGATAGGGGTTCCGATACCACCAAGGTTGGCAGCGATAGGAATTGAGAGCGCGAGACCGATCTTTCCCTTGTCATCGCTCGGAAGTTTAGAGAGCACAGGGGCGAGGAAAGCGAGCATCATGGCAGCGGTCGCTGTGTTGCTCATAAACATCGAGAACACGGAGATGATAACAAGGAATCCCAGAAGCACCATCTTAGGCTTAGTTCCGAAGATGCTGAGCAGGGATTTTGCCAAAGTGACGTCCAGTCCGAATCTTTCAGCCATGATCGCGAGCACGAATCCACCGAGGAACAGCATCACGACTGGGTCAGCGAAGGAAGACATTATCTTTTTGTAGCTTACCAACTGGCCGAACTCCGGATTGCAGAAGAAACCGAGCCCCTTGTCGGAGACGGTCAGCAGAGCCACCACGATGATCATCACGGAAGTCGCCCAGTTAGGGATGATCTCAAACATCCACATCAATGCGGCGAACACGAAGAGAGCGATCACACGCTGCTGCACAACGGTCAGAGCGTCGATGCCAAAGAAAGAGGTAGGTACGCACCACAAAAAGAGTGTGACCAGAAGAACAATCGGCAGAAGTACACCGTACTTCACATTGAATTTCTTTTCAGCCATTTCAGTAGTATTGATTATTAATTTTATTTCTGGAATTCGAACCTGAGGTCGATTGGAATGTTCTCAAGGCGGATGTTCACGAGGTCAGCCT
>DJRG01000023.1:20618-23281 GCA_002438845.1 Bacteroidales bacterium UBA6366 | reverse complement strand
GGCAGGGTGTGGAAAACATCGCTTGGGGAACCTACCACAATTTATCCTATTACGGCCAAGGGCCGGATGCCGGGACAGTCTTCGGGCAGTTCTTCTCAGGATTGCTAAACAGAATCGAATTCTTCGGTGGATTGACTCCAGGCTACATTTTCGGGCACAGGGAACAAACCCACGGAGACAGCAGGGAAGTAGATTATATGAGGATCAACAACCGGTTCAGCTTGACCGCGGATGCGGGCTTGGCGGTTTCTTTCCGAATATGGCGTTTCGAGTTGAGTTTCATCCCATCTGTGCACTACTTCATAACCGATAATTACCGGTATGTCAACATCAGACGCTACACCCACGACGGGAGCACCGATGTCTACACATCAGACAAGGCCCAATCCTGGCAGTTCTCCGCTCAGGGTGGCTTGAGTTTCACGTTCTGATATCCCTGTCTTAAACACTAAGGTCAGAAAAATAAAAATCAAAATTTTGGTAACGTGCAAAATTTTGATTTTTCTGACCATTCCAGTTAAATCAAAACAGCTTCTAAGTCCAAAAGTATGACGTTAACAAAGTCAGGGGAAAAAAGGCAAATGGCAGATTTTGCACGTTACCAAAATCTGCCATTTGATTTTTCCCCTGCCATCACTCTTTAGTGGTGCAAGTTGAAGGCGACAATGAATTAATTTACCTCATGTCTGAGTAGCAGCCGTCCACGGTGACGTTACCGCCCTCGATGATGTAAAGGTCGTCCTTGGTGGCAGGGTAGCGGAGAATGAAGTCCTTGAGGGTCACGTTCTTGCAATCCTTGAGATAGACAAGGGTCGGGACGAATATATCCTCAGGAATATGCTTCATCCTAGCCTGGGCAGCGATGTCGTCCAGAAGAGCCGGACCACGTCCGTCGATCACTCCGGTGCCGAATATGGACATATTCTCAACGCCTTCTCCCCAGAAGATGGCCTTGCGGCCCTTGTAGGAATAGATGTTCGTGGAGCCGACGATCACAGCGCCCTCGCGGAGCCTGATGCTGACACCGGACTTGAGCTGAACGGCACCCGTGACGTAACGCCCCACGCTGAACTCAAGAGTTCCGCCACCTTTGGAGGCGATGAAATCAATCGCGCCTTGGATGCTCGTGGTGTTGTCGTGCTGCCCGTCGCTCTTGATGTTGAACCTGGACGCCTTGTAGACATTCTGGGAGAAACCCAAAACAGAAAACAGCAGCAAAGCCGCTAATAATAATATTCTTTTCATTTCTTCTTGATGTTCTTGGTGTCCTTTGTGATGATCTGCTTCTTGCCCTTAGGAGCGGTCTCCTGATTGATCTGGAGATTCTTCATCCTGAGACCGATGACATCGTCGGTCACGATGGCCGGACGATAGTCCTCTCCAGCGACGGTGAGTTTCACGTTGTCGAACACGATGCCGTCGGCGTGGCGGATGTAGAAGCCCCAGGCCGGAAGCTCTTTCCAGTTGGAGAACTCCGGGTAACGGGTCTCCTGCTCCTCGATGGCGTCAAGTTCCTCCTTGGAGGTTCCAGCGTAGGCATATTCAGGATCGGCATGTCCCGGATAGACAATCTCGATGTTCTCCATGCGGACGTTCTCGATGCGAAGTCCGGGGAGGCCGGCGATTATGCTTGGGCAGACATTGCGTGGAAGATCCTCGACCGGGCCCTCGTAGCTGTAGCCAGCGTCAGGTTTGTCGAACGGAACCTCTGCGTACATATTCTTGATCACTATGTCCTTGAGGTATGCCTGCTGGCCATCGTTGACGTGACGGGTGCCGGTGCGGAGGAATATCGGGTTGCCGGTGTTCAGGCTCTTGAGGCTGTCGATCTCCACATCCTCGATCTGGGCACCGTCCACAGTGGCGATGGTGATCGCACTGCGGTAGGTGTCGAATATGGTCATATTCTTGAACCTGAAGTGCTTGAACTTGCCACGCGTATAGGTTCCGAACTTGATGCCGTTGGCGCTGCTTCGTCCCACACAGTTCTCCACAAGAATATTCTCGCTCACACCGTCGTTGCTGTGACTCTTAAAGCAATATGCGTCATCGGACGAGTCGATGTAGCAGTCGCGCACGATGACATCGCTGCAATCCACCACGTCCAGACCGTCATTGTTCCAGTAGCACTTCGCGTCCACGGTGATGCCCTCGATCAGAAGATTACGGCACTTGTCGTACTGCTGGTTCCAACTTGCAGGATCCTTAAGCGTGATGTCCTTGATGACAATGTTGGTGCTTTTATAGAAATGCAGGTTCTCTGGGCGGATTGTCTCATTGATACGATCAAGCCCGAGAGGGTCCACAATCAGCCCCATATGAACGAAGTCCACGAAACGGACTCCGACTTCAAAGCCACGGCAGTTGATCATTCCTTCACCTGTGATGCCGATTTTGTCCTGATTAATACCAAAGACAAGGGCTGTCCACTTGGCGTCCGGATCCTTGATGTAGTCGTAAGGATTCAGGGAGCCGAGAAGAACAGCGTCCTTCTCGATGTGGAGGGTCACGTTATTCTTCAGATAAATGGAACCTGAAACATAGTCTCCTTTGTCAAGCACGACACGTCCGCCTCCGCGTGAGGAAGCGAAATCAATCGCGGCCTGGATGCTGGCTGTGTTCAGAGTCACTCCGTCCGGTTTCGCACCGAAATCACGGGCGAA
>DJRG01000023.1:0-20561 GCA_002438845.1 Bacteroidales bacterium UBA6366 | reverse complement strand
GCTGTTCTAAGTAAATTTCTCATCAGTAATGTTTTATTAATATAATTTCACTGGTCCGATCAGTCCCGCACTGACGTAAGGCTGCTTGCGCTTCAAAACGAAACGTTGCGCCACCTTGTTGTCCTTGAGGGTCTGAATATAATTGCCCATGAGGGTCGTGACTTTCACCTCGATGGTGTTCTCGCCCTGACGAAGCAGACCGGTCACGTCATAGACGCGCTCACCGAACCACTTCACACCGGCCGGCTTGCCGTTGACCCAGACCTCGCAGATGTCTGCCACCTTGCCAAGGTTCAAGTACTTAGGAAGTTTTCCTGACAGAGTCACGGTCTTGGTGTAGGTCGCCTCACCCATAAAGTTCTTGAATGTGGTGTCCTTGATATCCTTGAAATCCTGAAGCTGGTCAAGGCTGGTTGTCCAAGTGGAATCAGGCCAGGTGTGGTGCATCTTGAGATCCCAAGTTCCCGCCACCTGAACTTCATCCGAGCCCTCAAGCGGAAGAGTCTTCCAAGCCGGAGCGCTGCCGCCCATCTTGTTGAACACGAAGAGATACGTCTCCGATGGACCGAAGCGGAAGTGCATCCTGCCATCCTTGCCGACAGGGAGGACGAACCTCTTGCCTGAAGCCGGATCATAAAGCCAAGCGTGTTTCCCTCCGGTCACTGATTTCGGGAATATTATGTCCGTCTCACGGGCCTCGCTCATGTGGGCGTTCATGAAAAGGAACATATCGCTGCCGTCATCGGTAACGTACTGGTTCTGAAGCAGGAATCTGTCCGGATTGCTGATCGTCAGAGTGTGAGGAAGATTGTACTTCTCCATCACTCCAGCGTACCACTCAAGGTACTTTCCATCAGCCGGTTTCTCAAGCAGTATGAAATTGTCCTTGTACTCCTTCAGACGAGCGACAGCCTCGGTGATCTGCTTGTCACGAGCCTCGAAATCCTTGAGACCAAGGGACTTCTCAGGATATTTCCCGATGCAGAAGACTCTTCCGCCGCCCTTCACGAACTCCTCCAGCTTGGCGAGTGTCTCTGGGGTCGTGCTGGTCACCTCGACGATGAACAGGGTGCCATATTCCTTTGGCCCGTAGCAAAGTTTGCCGTTACGGACAGTGGCATCGTTGAGGATGATCTCACTGACGTAGTCAGCTCCGCCACCGTTCTTGTGGATGGCCTCCCAGATCAGGGAGGTGTAAGGAATATTCAAGGCCACAGGGAACGGCTCGGTCTGCACGCCCATCGTGCTCCACATGTCGTAGTTGGCAGGCAGGATGGCGATGTCGGTGTACATGTCAGCGTTCTGAAGCTGGCTTGCGAGCCTCGCGCGGTAGTCATTCAACTTGTTCACGTAAGGCCACCATGTGTTCCTCTCGTTGTGGAAGGTTCCGTACTGAACCCAACCAGGGAACTCTGCCTCAAGCGGGGAATAGTTGAAACCGTGCCATACCGAATGTGTTATGCCGGAGATGGCACTCATGTCAGAGCCGACCTTAAGAAACTCAAGAGAAGTCGTGAACACCTTGTAGGTGTTTGTCATCTCCTCTGCGCTGACAAGACGCTTGCCGGTCAAGTGGGCGGCCGATGAGACATATTTGTCGATCATCGTGTAGGCGCGCCCGCGGCGGTAGTCCTCGTCGCCCATCTCCTCTCCGATCTTGTGTTTGAGCCAGTTGGTTGTCCAGGACTCACCCTCAGGAATGTCCTGGCCAAGGGAAGACTCCTCGATGAAGAATCCGTTGCCGTAGGCCTGGGAACGGGACTTGACACCCTTCTCCTTGCACCAAGAGAGGAATGTGTTCATGTAACGCTCGTTGAGCAGTTCGGCCTTAGTGAGTTCGAAATCAAAGCGGACACGGTTCACCTGATCCTGAAACTTCTCACCTTTCTTGGAGCCGTAGTCAAAACTCTCCACATTGCCGAGCCTTCCCACCTTGAACATCGTGAACGGCAGCCAAGGCATCAGGTCGTAGCCCCTGCGGGTCTTGAATTCCTCCGGGAAATCGGTTGTCCAGTTGCAGCCCTCAAGTTCCATACTGTCCACAAAGAAAGCCCTCAGATGCTTTGAAAGAGGTCCGATACGAGCCTCGATCGTGTCGGTCATGTGGTCAAGGTACTTGCGGACAGCCTTGGCGTCCATGTGGTTCAGGATCGAACCGGCGGCTCCCGGAGCACCGTTGATCACGCAGGCGAACGAGTCGTACTTCACCATCGCATAGAACTGCCAGTTTCCCTTAGGAACATCCACGGTGATCACATCACCTTCGATGTTGCTTGACAGATCAATCGCCTCGCTGAGGTCGTTGATCGGGTCCGGAGCCAGATAGACTGACACCAATTCAGGAGTACGGCTGGTGTTCACTTTCGTAACTCCTGGGTCGATGTTCTTGAATATGTTGAACTTGGACATCTCGAACCTCTCACCGCCCGTCACCTTCTGGGCGTAAGTCAGCATCACGGACGCCCTCTCGTCACGCGGAAGGGTCTCCGCACCGAAAGGCCATCCGGATCCGATGATCAGGTCGCAGGTCATCCCGATGCGCTCAGCCTCGTCGAACACGACCTTCAGCATGTCTATCCACTCGTCGCTGAGCCATTTGAGGGCTTTTGTACCCTTTGCGTCGGCACCGTACGGGAAGGATATCGGATTGATCTCGACTCCTCCGATGCCAGCGTCCTTGAGGATATGCAATTCACGCACAAGTTCCTCGGCCTCGACACGGTCGCCGTTCCACCACCAGCGCACGAACGGACGGTAGCGGTTGTCCGGGTTCTGAAACTGTTTGTAAAGATCCTTGGATGTCGTCCTGGCCGAAGACTCGGACGGGACGGCAACCAAGGATGCCAATGCGACAGACGCTGCCGCCAAAAATCTGAATATCTTCATGTTACTCGTCAACGTGGTTCACGACCTTCGGCTTGCTGGAATATACCAGATAGTTGTCGATGACGATGTTCATGTTGTCCTGCTTGTTGAGGAACTTGAATGTCAAAGTGTGCTCGCCCTCTGGAAGATCGTACTTCCAATAGAGGTCCGGGGCGGCTCCGTTGCCCTTGATAGGGTTCTTGGCCACAGCCGAAAGCTTACCATCAAGGTAGATCTCGACCTCTCCGACGTAACCGGTGTTGTCGTTGTAGCCGGATCCCTTGTAGTAGTGGCTCTTGACAACGATTCCGTTGCCCTTGAACTTGATCTGGCCGACATTCGCGATGGTCTTTTTGACGTTGACCTTACCCTGAGGATAGTGGCCCTCGAAAGCCTTCTCGTAGCGCACGGCCTCAGGCTTCTGAACCTTGATGGTGATGTTGTCGCCGTCGATGGAACCACCATTGCGCTCGATCACCTGGAGAGCCTGACTGAAAGAATATTCAGTGGCCTTGTTGAGGGAGATGTCGGTGTATACGAAAGGAATGTCTTCTACCTCCTCGCAAGGCTTTCTCCAATATTCAGGAATATTCTTGTACCCCATCATGACTCCGAGGATCCCGGCGGCTGACGAAGGGTTGCAGTCAGAGTCCTGGCCGCAGCGGGTTGAGATGTCGATCGTGCGATAGAAGTTCTTGTCTCCGTAGAGAAGACCGATGAGGATGTAGCCGCTGTTGATGACAGCGTCGATGTTGAACTGGTTGTCGACTCCGTCAGGGCAGCCGATGTCGTAGCCGTAGTGCTTGTTGAACAGAGCCCATGTGATGTGCCAGTCCTTAGGGTACTGCTTGTGCCATTTGATGACATCAGCCATCGCCTTGTAGTAGTTGCTCTGCGCCGGGATGGCCTTGAGAGCCTCATTTACAACGAAGTTCATGTCATCGCTGACGAACGCGAGAGAAAGCATCGCGGCGACATACACGCCACCGTACCAACCGTCACCGTAGTTCATCATATGTCCGATCTCGTCACAGTAGAAAGACGATGTGTTGATCATTCCCGGAGCCATCAGGCCGGCGTAGTCGGCCTCGATCTGGAAGTCGATGTCGTCAGCGTGAGGGTTGTTGTGCCAGTGGCCGGACTCAGGAGGCATCACACCGTTGAGGATGTTGTAGCGTCCGAGCTGGTTGGCGTGCCAGAGAGGGTACGGGGCATGCGCGAAAGCGTTTGCGAATGACTCTATAGGAGCGTCAAGGCCTTCCTTCTGGAAGATCTCCACGAATGTGAGATCCATATAGACATCGTCGTACAGTCCAGGGAACTTGTCGAACCACCATTTGATCATGTGGTCGTGCCACGGAATCTCGATCTCGTCATTGATGAAACCTGCGTACTTGAACTCGGTAGGTCCGCCATAGGAGCAGCCGATGACCTTTCCGGCCCATCCGCCCTTGATTTTGTCCACGAGAACCTCCTTGGTCATCTTGACCTCTTTCGGGAGTTTCTTTGCGGCCGCGTCGAATGTGGTTGTCATCATCAGGACACCAGCGGCGATCAGGAATAAATTTTTAATCTTCATAATACTTTAGTTATTAATTATTTGTTGTTCGTAAAGATTCACTTGCCAAGGAGATGCCTCCCCACAGGATCTGGTTCACGGCCTGGGACTCGTGCGAGAGGGTCGCGAAGATCATCCCGAACTGCACGGGGATGCCGAAAACATAGGCCAAAGCGGAGGAGACTATGAAGTGGAACGCCCCGAATCCTCCCGGCACCGGGACGATCGAGGACAGGCTTCCGGCTATCATCAGGAATAGGGCGTCGGTCAAGTTCAAGCCCTTGATGACATCCACCGCCGAGGCGAGCTCAGGACTGACGGAATCCGGAGATATTCCTTGAAGGGCCCACAGGATCGTGGCGCTCATCATCCAGTAGCAGAACCACACCCCTCCTGTCAACACGAAGAACTTCCAGGCACCTTTCATCTTGAGGCAGCTCAGAAATCCTTCCCAGACGCCTTTGCAGAAGCCTCTGATTTTCCTGAACGGAGCCCACTTGTCTGCGAAAAGGATTGCGCATAGCACGACAGCAATCACGCCGGCGACAGCGGAAAGCATGATAGCGATCTTTCCGGCGCCAAAGCCGTCCGAGGCGGTCCCGAAAATCCTTTCGGAGAAAAATCCCCCGAAACGATTCCAGGTGAAAGTCAGGAATATGGCCAATATGCCGAACATCGCAAGCACATCAGCCGAGCGCTCGAGGGCGGCGGTTCCGAGCACCTTGTCGTAGGAGGCCACACGGCGGTTCGCCTCGGCGGAGCCTGGGTCTTTCGGAGAATGGGCCGTGATGTAGCCGCAGCGGACAAACTCTCCCACCCGTGGCAGGGCGAGATTCACCAGATAGCTGATGTTTATGGCATTGAAGCATGTGAGACGGGATGTTGTCCGGTCAATCGGCAGGAGGAGTTCCCGCCAGCGGAGCGCTCTCAGGTAAAAGGCCAACGCGCCGAACAGCATGGAAAGGATGACGAATCCCCAGCGGCAGGCCCTCAGACCATCCAGGAAATCGCCCCAGCTCACTCCACGGAAAGAGAAATACAGAAGCACCGCCGCAAGCGCGATGGAGACTCCGTATTTAAGAATATTCCCGGCCTTCTTATTCATAGCTTACAAATTTAATCAAATATTCGTTAACTTTGTGATTTGACACGCTATGAATATCAAAAACCGAAGATATGAAATCAATTTTAGGAATCGGGAACGCCCTGACGGACATTCTGGCGGTGTTTCCTGATGAGACTATGCTCCGTGAGTACCATCTTCCTCCGGGAAGCATGCAGCACGTCGATCTTGAGACCGGAGACCGCATCTGGTCAAAGTTGAAGGAATTCGGCGTGAAGTATGTTCCTGGGGGCTCGGCAGCCAACACGATCACATGCACGTCCATATTCGGAATGCCTTCTGGCTTCATCGGGAAGATCGGCAACGATGAACTGGGGCATCTGTACAAGAGCACGCTTGAGCAGTACGGAGTGAAGACAACCCTGCTGGCAGGCACTAAAGGCTCGGGCCGGGCGATGTGCTTCATCACCGGGGCCAACTCCGAGAGGACTTTCGCCGACTACATGGGAGCCGCTCTGGAGCTCGTGCCCGAGGACCTGAAGCCTGAATATTTCCAAGACTACGACTACTTCCATATCGAAGGCTATCTCGTGCAGAATCAGGATCTTATCCGCCGGGCCGTGCAAATGGCCAAGGAGGCCGGATGCAAGATTTCCATAGACATGGCGTCCTACAATGTGGTCGAATCCAACGAAGCGTTCTTCCACAATCTGGTCGACAGGTATGTGGACATCGTCTTCGCCAATGAGACCGAGGCCAGGGCATTCACAAAACAGGAGCCGCGCGAGGCCCTGGACACTCTGGCCAGCCAATGCGAGATAGCCGTCGTGAAGGTCGGCAAGGACGGGTCAATGGTCAAGCAGGGAGATGAATATCACTACATAGAAGCCTGGCCGGCAGCCACGATCGACGCCACCGGAGCCGGAGACACCTACGCCGCCGGATTCCTCTACGCCCATTCGCTCGGAATGCCGCTGAAGGTTTGCGGAGAGATAGGCTCAATAATTGCTGCGAAGGTCGTCGAAGTTATCGGCACCAAGATCGACGTTCCGAGATGGAAGGACGCCAAGCGTGAGATTCGTGAGCTGATAGCCTCTGTAAACCAGTAGATTATGTTTGATTTTATAAAGAATTTTTTTAGGAAGAGAAGTCTTCGTAAGCATTCCAGCACGGTACCTACGGAGATTCTTCCTCTTGGGAAAATCCACTCATACGTCGCGATCATCGATGCAGAGGAGTCGACGTTCGACGAATGCAAGACCGCCATAATGAACTTCTTCAGGGCCCACGACATCAAAGGCTGTGTGTTCTTTCAGGATTTCAGGAAGATCGGCAGCGAGGACCGTCTGATCACCAGCATCCAGACCACCATCACGAAAAAGGATCTGGACTGGATCGGCAGACCTTCCCGCTACAAGCTGAACGTACTGGAGGAGCAGGCGCCCGACCTGTTCATCTCTCTTGTCAAGGATCCGGACTTCTCCATTGAATATATGGCCCGCACTTCCAAGGCCAGGTTCAAGATAGGACGCCGCCAGATGAGCGGGAACCTGTTCGACCTTGTCATCAGCGACCCTGCCGGGAAGAACGTCACCCAGCTGGACAGTTTTACGGCCATCAAAGGCTATCTCACAAAGATTCAATAGTTTAACATGTCAAATATCATCAAAAACGCCGCCGTTGCCCTGAAAGGTTTCGCGATGGGAGCGGCCAATGTGATCCCCGGTGTGTCCGGTGGCACAATCGCCCTGCTTACGGGAATATTCAACGAGCTGATCGAGGCCCTCAACGCACTTCTGTCGGTTTCCTCATGGAAGCTTCTGCTCCAGGGGAAGGCCAAGGAGTTCTGGGAGCATATTCATGGAACATTCATGCTTTGGTTGGGTGTGGGTGTGATCGTGAGTGTCTTCTCGCTCGCCAAACTTATGGAATATGTGCTCGCCTACCATCCTATCCAGACTTGGGCTTTCTTCTTCGGGCTTATCGTGGTCTCGGGTGCCTACATGCTCTACGACATCAAAGGATGGAAAGTCAAAGATGGACTTTGGCTGGTCTTCGGCATCTTTCTGGGCGCCATTATCTGCCTCTTGTCCCCTACCCAGACTACAGACGCGGGCTGGTTTGTCATGATCTGCGGCGCGATCGCGATCTGCACGATGATTCTCCCGGGCATCTCCGGCAGTTTCATTCTGGTTTTGCTTGGGAAGTATGAATATATCATGAGCGCCATCAGCGAGCTCAACTGGCCAGTCCTCATCCTGTTCGGAATCGGCTGTGTCCTGGGAATCGCGGCGTTCTCGAAGTTCCTGCACTGGCTGATCGCCCATTACGAGAGGCCGACGCTGATCACCCTGATCGGATTCACCCTTGGCTCTCTGGTCAAAGTCTGGCCTTGGAGCGACAAGATCAGCGTGATGATGGCCCAGTTCATGCGCGACGGACAGACCGCCGAAGAGGCCGGAATCGGTGTCGAGGCTCTTGTCGACATAGGCGCGAACCTTTCCGCGGTCATAGATCCGCAGATCTTCTCCGCCATCGTCTGGATGGCCATAGGCGCCCTCCTTGTCGTCGCCCTCGAATGGTTCGGCCACCAGAACGCCAAGGCATAATATCCTCGGTCGCTGAGTTCGTACATCGGTCGCTGAGCTTGTGGTTCGACAGAGTTCACCAACCATCGAAGCGACAATAATGTGATAAAGGTCAGAAAAAAAAACGAAAATTCCAAAATTTGCACGTTACCAAAATTTGGGAGGGAGTTTATCATTCTCAAGTTCAGTGACCAGAAAGTGGTACTCGGAGCGAAGCGACCGAAGGGATTTCGGGGAATCCTTTCCCCGTGCCCCTCTGGGGCTGTCACGAAGTGACTGGGGGTTGTATATATCAAAAAGGGGTGACTAAAAAGTCCCCCCTTTTGTGATTCCGTAGGGATTCGAACCCTAGACCCACAGATTAGAAATCTGTTGCTCTATCCAGCTGAGCTACGGAACCGTGCCCCGTTTCTATTCCGCGGAATCGGAAACGGACTGCAAATATACGAAATTTCTGAGGAATGCAAAAAAAAGAAGCCGTGGAGCATAACTAAAAATAAAAGCCGGTGTTGAAGTACATGACTCCGGCGCCGTCCTGGGCGGAAAGGGCGCGGGCATATTCAATGTTCAGGACAAAGTTGCGGTTGAGGATGAACTTCAGGGACGCACCGGTGGAGAGGTGGAAAGTGTCAGGGCGGGAGGCGTCGATGAGTCTGGCGTAAAGTTTAGGGAACGCTCCGGTTCGGTTGGTGGTGTCGAAAGTCTTCAGGGAACTGATGCCGTCGCAGAAGCCGCTGAGCATCAATCCGATGTCTTGGTTCCAAATGGTGAATCCGGCAAATTTCCAGCGCAACTCCGCATTCACAAAACCAACAGCCGGCCCGGCTACCCTGTTGTACAACAGGCCACGGACGGATCTGTAGCCACCGGCGGCGACATTATCGTAGATCGGACCTCCGGGGGTGTAAAAAGGGATGGCATACCATGGTGCTTCACCCAAAAATTCTTGATAGTCAAGTCGATAGGCAAAAACGAGGCCCTCTTTCATTATAGGAATATAATGCCTCAACGCCGCATGGACCTTTAGATAAGACTCTGATGAGCCCATAAACTTCGGGGCGGCGATGATATGCGCTTTGGCCAGAAGGCCATTTGACGGAACGCCCTCATAGTCACGGGAGTCGTAGACGAGACCGGCACGAAACGCTGATGAATATTCATTGGAAACATCCTCGGACGGGATTATCCCCCACGCTTTGTAGAGGCCGAACAGGGATATTTCCTGATCGGAATCAGACGGTTTGTAATCCTTGACTTCGAACCGGTTGAAATGGTAGCCTATCTCCCAGGACAAGTGATCTGAAACCGGGCCGGAAAAATCGGCCTTGAAGTTGAGCGTGGACCTGTCGTACTTGTAGAACCCATCCTCAAGCGAGGAATCGTAGAGCGTCCTTCGTCCTCCGAAGCCGAAGAACTCCATCGCGTTGTCCGAACAGTAACTGGCCGCAAGATTCATCCGGACTCTGGCCAGAAGCTTCCCTGAATCGTATGAGGCCACGAATGTCTTGCTTCCGCCAGTGTAGCCGGAGACCTCGACATAGGCGCTGCTTTTCGGGTTGGGGTAGGCCGAACCGTCACCGAAGTTATACACATTCATCAACCCTCCGAACAGAAAGCCTTTGGCCCCGTCGAAACCAGCCATCGGAAAAGGCACGAAAGAATGGCCTGTCTTGACAACTGGTTCCCTGTCCTTTGCCGCAAGTGGCCTCGCGATCAAGAACAGACAAAGGGCCAGTGAAAATATTCGTAATCCAAAAGTCTTCATATTCAAGAAATTCCATTGCAAATTTACAACAAAAAATATTAATCCCGCAGATCATTGACTTTCGGTGGAGAACATTTGCGGTTCATCAGAAATAGGGGGTAATAAATTGGATTTCTGACCAGTAAGGCTTATCTTTGACGGACAAACTGTTTAGCTAAGTAGCTTATGATACGTAAAAAACTTTTCAAAGTCATGATTGTGGCGGCCGCCGCTGTGATGACAACATTCTCAGGATTCGCCCAGAATCCAACCGGCACCGAGGTGCTTAAAAGTCCCGACGGCAACCTTGAGCTCAGGTTCGCCCTCAGCGAAAAAGGGACACCGACATATTCATTGAGCTATGGCGACAAGGCTGTGGTTCTGCCGAGCGAGCTTGGCTACGAGATTCGCGGCAAGCGCCTGAAGGAGACTTTCGAGGAGAAGTCAGGCAGGTTTTACGCCAAGCCAGAAAGCCTTCACGACGGGTTCAAGGTGACCGATGTGAGACGTGACACCCTCGATGAGACATGGGAGCCGGTCTGGGGTGAGGAAAGCCACATCCGCAACCACTACAACGAGCTGGCCGTCACCCTTGAGCAGGGTCCGGTGAACAAGAACGGCCCTAAAGCGGTGATGGTCATCCGTTTCCGTCTCTACGACGACGGCCTTGGCTTCCGTTATGAGTTCCCTGAGCAGAAAAGGCTCAAGTATTTCGTCATCAAAGACGAGCTGACACAGTTCGCTATGGCCGGCGACCACACCGCCTGGTGGATTCCAGGAGACTATGACACTCAAGAATATAACTATACAGTCAGCCGTCTTTCCGAAATCAGAGGGCTATCATCCACTAAGGCGGAAGGGAACGCCTCCCAGCAGACATTCTCCCCGACCGGCGTGCAGACAGCCCTTCAGATGAAGACCGATGACGGGCTCTACATCAACATCCACGAGGCTGCGGTTGTGGACTACCCGACCACAAACCTCAACCTTGACGACAAGACGATGACTTTCAGCACTTGGCTGACCCCTGACGCCGAGGGTTGGAAAGGCCGTGTGCAGACTCCGGCCAAATCTCCGTGGAGGACTGTAATGGTTGTGGACGATGCCCGCAAGGCACTGGCTTCCAGACTCATCCTCAATCTCAATGACCCTTGTGTCCTTGAGGATGTCTCATGGATCCATCCGGTCAAGTACGTCGGAGTGTGGTGGGAGATGATCACTGGCAAGTCCAAGTGGTCCTACACCAATGACTTCCCGACCATCGAGCTCGGAGTGTCCGACTACTCCAAGGCGAAGCCTCACGGGAAGCACGGCGCCAACAACGAGAATGTGCGCCGTTACATCGACTTCGCCGCGGAGCACGGCTTCGACGCTGTCCTTGTCGAGGGCTGGAACGAAGGCTGGGAGGACTGGTACGGCAAGCAGAAGGACTTCGTCTTCGACTTCATCACCCCTTACCCGGACTTCGACATCAAGGCTCTCAATGAATATGCCCACTCGAAGGGCGTGAAACTCATCATGCACCATGAGACCTCCGCATCGGCGCAGAACTACGAGCGTTGGATTGACAAGGCCTATGACCTTATGAATGAATATGGTTACGACGCTGTCAAAAGTGGCTATGTCGGTGAGATCATTCCTTACGGCGAGCATCATTACAGCCAGTCGATGATCAACCACTACATGCTTTGCGTCAAGAAGGCGGCCGACCATCACATCATGGTCAACGCCCACGAGGCCGTTCGTCCGACAGGTCTGTGCAGAACCTACCCTAACCTCATCGGCAACGAGTCCGCCAAAGGTACCGAGTACCGTGGCAAGATCATGCCTCATCATGTGACGATACTTCCGTTCACCCGTCTCCAAGGCGGCCCGATGGACTACACTCCGGGAATATTCGAGATGGACATGTCCAAGATGAATCCTAAGGATCACCAGCAGGTGCTCTCGACAATCTGCAAGCAGTTGGCTCTCTATGTGACCATGTACTCTCCTCTTCAGATGGCGGCGGACATCCCTGAACATTATGAAGCGCACATGGACGCATTCCAATTCATTAAAGATGTGGCCGTTGACTGGGAGCGGAGCGAGTATCTTCTTGCAGAGCCGGGAGATTACCTTGTGATTGCCCGTCAGGCCAAGGTGAAGGATTCCGCCAAAGAGGGTGACTGGTTCATTGGTGGGGTTACTGATGAAAACGAACGCGACCTTGAGTTCCCTCTGGATTTCCTTGAGAAGGGTGCGAAGTACACTGCTACAATCTATGCTGATGCTCCTGGTGCTGACGGCCTGGGCGATGTCAAGGAGCAGGATTCAGTGCAGACATATTCAATCACCACAAAGAAAGTCTCTTCCAAGACTAAGCTAAAGATGCATCTGGCCCGCTCCGGTGGTTTCGCCATCCGCATCCAGAAGGTGGAGGGGAAATAGATAAATGCTGCAGAAAAAAATCAAAAGCGGAATTTTGCACGTTACCAAAATTCCGCTTTTGATTTTTCGGCTGCTGTTGTAACATATTTCTATAATATCAAGCCAGGAAACGGAGGACATCTCCGGTCCAGTCTTCGCCGTTGGTGGCTTGGATGGCGTTGATGTCTATGGCTCTGGCGGCGGCGACATTCTTGGGGCCGTCATCGATGAAAAGAACCTGAGACGGGGCTGCTTTCTCGGATTCAAGCATCATGCGGAATATCTTCTCGTCAGGTTTCATCACTTTCATCTCGTAGCTGACGTAGATGCTGTCAAGATATTCATCAAGCGAGTGGCCGTGGCCGTCAAAGGCTTTGCTCAGAGCCCATTCCATAATGAAAGGGTTGGTGTTGGACAGGAGCGAGAGGCTGTAGCCTTCGGCACGGAGTTTTCTGAACAGTTCAAGATTCCTTTCCGGAACACTTGAGAAGAATCCCATGTAGGCGTTGCGGCACTCGTCCATGCTCACTTCCCTGCCGACTTCCTTGCTGACTCTGGCGCGGAATTCATCCTTGTCTATCAGCCCTGTCTCGAAATCCCCGAAGAACCCCTGCTGACGGACCAAATTGAGATATTCTTCTATATTCCCAAGCCCCAACGCCTTGAACTTGTTGATGACAACGCCGAGATCCGCAGGGGCTACCACCCCGCCGAAATCAAACACAACATTCGTGATGTCCTTTCTCATATTCCTGAATTATTTGCCGCAAAGATAGTGATATGCCGTAACCCGATGATAAAAAACATATAGTTTTCATAAAAAACAGAAATATTTTGGTTCATACCCCCAGCTGTTCAGAAGCCTTTGGTACCTTTAGGCAAAAAACTATGGAAACGACCAATGTTGGTTACCCAAATGGTACACAAAATCAAAAGAATGACTATATTTACCGAAAAATCAGGGATATGGTCATTATCAGCAGCAGGGAATTCAGAGCCAATCAAAGCAAATATCTTGAGATGGCTTCAAACGGGGAAGATGTTATCCTTAAATCCAGAAGCAACGGAAATTTCAAGATTGTGCCTCTGACATCTGATGACACCCTTATGACACGCACGGAACTGGAGGCCAAGATTAATCAAGCCAACAAAGACTATGAAAATGGTGATTTCACGCCCATAAACACACCTGACGAACTAAAGAACTTTCTTGAAAGCTTATGACATATTCATTAGTTATTTCGGAAATCGCAAAAGCAGACCTTGAAAGACTTAAACGTAACGAACCAAAGGCTTTTGAAAAAGCGACAACGTTATTGAATGAATTAATGGAACATCCCAGAAGTGGAACCGGGAAACCAGAGCCTCTGAAATGGAACAAAAGAAATCAATGGTCACGCAGAATCACTATAAAACATAGGCTTGTTTACGAAATAAAAGACACCGAAGTCATTGTCCTGATTATTTCGGCATACGGCCACTACGAAGAGAAATAATCGGGAAATTTAGAAACTTGAGAAAAATAAACTGCCTCAGGTTTGTCAATTATTTTCGAGGATAGGTTTCTTTTGGAAGAGGGAGTGTACTGGAGGTACATGACCGATGAGAAAAGGAACATAGACCGGAAAGAATGAAAAAGATGATGCAGGTTAGTTTTTGAAAGTTTCTTAGTATATTCACAAAAATTTTTGAACGATGTACACATTCAAGCAGGATGGCGACAGGTTTGTCGTCAGCATTGACAACCATCAGGAGCTGATGGGGGCTATAGCGGCGTTTTGTCAGGAGCAAGGGATTCTGGCGGGAGAGGTGAGCGGAATCGGGGCGGTGAACAACGCCACTCTGAGGTTCCTCAACCCGGCCACGAAGCATTATGTCGACAAGACGTTCGAGGAGCAGATGGAGATTTCAAGTCTTGTGGGCAACATCTCAGAGAAGGACGGCAAGGTCTATCTGCATCTCCATGCCAACTTCGGTCGGGCGGACTACACGGTTGTGGGAGGGCATCTGCTCACGGCGACCATCAACGGAGCGTGCGAGGTGTTCATCAGACGCTATAACTGCAAGGTGGGCCGTCATTTCGACGAGGAGACGGGGCTGAATCTTTACACATTGTAGCCGTGCCGCCGGAGCAATCGGCAAAGGATAACCGGATGGAGAAAATCAACATCATCGACTGCCCGCTGGAGGATGTCAAAAGGCACCTCAGAGGCTACGGAAGCATATTCATAATCCACGACCGCAATGTCGGCGGCATCGTGGAAAGGCTTGGCATTGAGGCTAAAGGAATATTCCCGATCGAGGCGACGGAGGAGAGGAAAACGCTCGTCACTCTGCTTGATATCGAGGAATGGCTGTTGGAGAAAGGCGCTGACAGAGAGGCGTTTGTGTTGGGCATTGGCGGCGGGATCACGACTGACCTGGTCGGGTTCGCGGCATCCGTCTATAAACGAGGCGTGAAATTCGGGTTCGTTCCGACCACGTTACTCTCGCAAGTCGATGCGGCGATCGGGGGCAAAAACGGCGTGAATCTCGACTCCTACAAGAACATCATCGGAGTTATCCGACAGCCGGAAATGACATTCATCTGCCCGGAGCCGCTGGAGACACTTCCCTACCAGCAGATTCTCTCCGGAGCGGCCGAACTGCTCAAAACATTCATTATCAACAACAAGGACAATGAATATGAAAGGGCGGTGAATATGCTCGTGAATATTCATGAGCGGGCATCGGGAGGCTCCGCTTATGCTGCCGTACGGGAATATTCAGAAACGCTTCGGGAGCTGATTGCGGCAGCGGCAAAGGTAAAGGCTGGGATTGCAGGAAGGGATCCGAACGAGCGCGGGGAGCGCCGGCTGCTCAATCTGGGGCATACTTTCGCGCATGCCATCGAGAAGAATTCCAGGGAGGCTGTTTCGCACGGACAGGCTGTCTCGATGGGGATTATTCTGGCTGCCCGGCTGGCTGAGTCTTTGGGGTTGACGGAAGGTCTTTCCGAGCGTCTGGAAGCGGATTTTGCGGCCTGCGGGCTGCCGGTTGAGAGTCCGTACGACATTGATACTCTTGCAGATGCGATGAAGAAAGACAAAAAGGCTGACGGGGAGTTTGTCCACTTTGTGCTGCCGCTGGGGATCGGACGGGTCGAGACTAGGGAACTTCGGGTCGAGGACGTGGTAAATTATCTAAAATAACACACTTATGATCTGCACAACAATCCAGAACCGAACTCTGGAAGAGATAATGAACCTGCTGGAAAGCAGCGAGCCACGGATTCAGATGGCCGAGATACGGCTGGACAGATGCCCGCTGGACATCGAGGAGATCGAGTACCTGTTCTCGTCCTCGGACACGCCGCTGGTGGCGACCTGCCGGGTGGCCGATGACGGCAACGGAACGTGGGAGGAAGCCGATCAGAAACTTACGGCAGCGGTGGAGGCCGGAGCGGCTTTTCTGGATCTGGAGATCGAGGCTCCTAAAGAAATCGGCAAAAGACTCCGCAGGGCTTGCACTGAGTATGGCACCACGATGATCCGCTCCAGCCATTTCTTCGCCGGAACGCCTTCGGATGACGTGCTTCGGAGCACTGTGGAGAAGTGCCGGAAGTTCGGTGGGGAGATTGTGAAGATCGCGGCTATGGCGGCCTCGGATGAGGATGTCGCAAGGGTGCTGGGGCTTTACTCGGTCGCTGAGCCTGCCGAAGTGACCGTACATACTGAAAGACAAGTGTCGCTTCGACAAGCTCAGCGGCCACAAGAGGCTCATCGGACGTGCGAATTAATTGCTTTCTCGATGGGCGAGATCGGCAAGGCCAGCAGGCTGGAATGTCTGAAGTTGGGAAGCCCCTTCACTTACGCCGCATTAAGTGAAGAAGAAGCCGCGGCTCCCGGCCAATGGAGTTACTCAGAGATGCTTACGGCCGTCTATGGCGACAGGAAACCTCTTCATTGCGACACGACTCTGAATATGCCGGCCTCAAAGAGTTTCGCCCAGCGGGCCATCATCGCAGCGGCCCTCGCCGAGGGCGAATCCAGACTCGGAGGCTACTCCCCTTGCGGAGACAACGAGGCGGCGATCGAGGTCGCCAAGGCACTCGGAGCCAAGGTTCGGATAGAGGACGGTAGCACCCTCATCATAGAAGGCATAGGATTGTCAGCGAATATTCCCGAAAAGATCAACGTCGGGGAATCAGGCCTGCTGACCCGCCTCCTGATCCCGCTCGCCGCAGCTCTGGGAAACGGCAATCAGATAGAAATTGATGGCTGTGGAACCCTTCCGACCAGACCTCTGAAAGGAGCCACCGAAATCATGGCCGGTTTCGGAACGGTCCTGAGACCTCTCACCCCCGCCCCCGAAGTCCACGTGCCCCTCACCGTCCAGGGCCCTCTGCTTTCCGGCAAGGCCAGCGTTTCCGGCAAAGGCGGCTCGCAGCTGATCTCCGGTCTGATCATGGCCCTGCCGCTCCTCCCCGAAGACTCGACCCTGCATATTCATGACCCCAAGAGTATCCCGTACATGTTCATCACCGCTGACGTGCTCCGCCGCTTCGGCATCAAGATCGGCAGCGAGATGGAAGGCGGTGAGGATTTCCTTGAGACGCAGGACTGGAGCCTCTGCACCGGCATCACATTCAAGATCAAGGGCGGGCAGAAATATTCCCCGGCAGCTTTCGACATAGAGGGCGATTGGAGCGCCGCTGCCAATTTCCTTGTGGCCGGAGCCCTGTTCGGGGACGTGAAGCTGACCGGACTCGACACGACCTCCCTTCAAGCCGACATCTCGATCATGGACATCCTGATGGAGGCCGGAGCAAGTCTCTCGCAGATCGAGGACGAGATGGAGGATCACCGCGGCCTCATCACCGCCCAGAAAGCCCCGCTCCGCGCCTTTGACACCGACCTCAACAACTGCCCTGATCTGTTCCCGATCGTCTCCATCCTCGCCGCCTTCTGCCACGGACGCAGTAATATTCAAGGATTCAAGAGGTTGGCCAGCAAGGAAAGCGACCGAGGCACTGCGATTCTGAATATGCTCACCCAGATGGGCGTGGAGGCTTCCGACAGCGGCGACACCCTCTCCATCACCGGTGAATCCGTCGAGAGCCGCCTACTGAACGGCCACCTGCTGAAGGGTGGTGAATATACCTCCTCGCACGACCACCGCATGGCCATGGCCCTGACCGTCGCCTCATGGTGCGCCGACTCCCCCATCCACATTGACGACACCACCTGCGTCGCCAAATCCTTCCCCGCCTTCCTCGACACCTACCGCTGCCTGGAATGCTAAAAACATCCAAATCAAAGGCAATATTCTAATCCTTATCCGACCCGTGGCATCCAAGTAGTTGACAATGAGGATAATGATTACTTCACCTCCTGAATGAAACGGGCAGGAGGAGAGGTAGACTATTCATTGATTATGAGTCACTTGGCCGCCACGGACGCAAGCAGCTTTCACAGGTGTACCGTGACGATCACTTTCTGGTCAGACGGGCAGCCCAGCCGCCCCCGGGAGCCATATGGATTCTGACGTTGCGGTCGGCGGGCACAGGGTAGGATTCTAGCTTGAAGTCCCGGGCGGCGCGGTCAGCGTTGACACCATCACGGAAGATTTCCATCGTCCATTCTCCTTCTCCAAGAAAGCCGAGATTGAGGGCCAAGTCTCTGGCATTCCAGTTGTTCAGCGAACCGACGTACCAGACATTCCCGCTGCGGCGGGCAAGGGTGATGAATTGTCCAATCTCTCCATTCACGGCCAAGCTCTCGTCCCAGACCGTAGGACATCCCGCGATAAACTTTGTACACTCGGGCTCGGCCATATAGTTGGACGGAGAGTCACACATCATGTTAAGCGGAGAGTCGAAGACGACATATTCAGCGAGCTGGTGGCAGCGGGTGCCTTGGCTCATTGGCTCCGATTCGACCGGATGGTAATTGCCTTTGGAGGCGTTTCTCATCGCTCCTTGGGTGTAGTCCACAGGACCGGCGGCCATCCTGATGAACGGCATCGTGACATCGTAGGTCACCTGATCGACCGTCGCCTTTTTCCATTTCATCTGCTCCAGCCCGAACACGCCTTCGTAATTCACCACATTCGGATAGGTTCGGTTCAGTCCCACCGGCTTGTAGGTCCCGTGGAAGTCAACCATCAATCCGTACCTTGCGGTTGTCTCGGCGGCTTTCCTGTGAAAATCCACCACATCCTGGTCGTCCCTGTCCATAAAATCGACCTTGAAGCCTTTGATCCCAATCCGGGAAAAGTGGCGGCAGACAGCCTCCATATTCCTGCGGAACGGACTGAATCCGACCCAAAGGATAAGTCCGACATTCCTCTCGCGGGCATATTCAATAAGGAAAGGAAGGTCAATTTCCGGAACCACCTTCATCTGATCCTGTTGTCCTCTGTCCGGAGACCATCCCGCATCCATAAGGACATAAGGGACTCCATTGCAGGAGGCGAAGTCGATGTAGTACTTGTAGGTCTCCGTGTTGATCCCCGGGTGGAAATCCACACCGTAAAGGTTGCGTCCGTGCCACCAGTCCCAAACCGCCATTCCGGGCTTTACCCAACTGAAATCCATCGAAGGGTCGGAAGGTGTGGCCAGTTTCCAGACCAGGTCATTGACCGCCATCTCAGAATCCTTTTTTGTCACCATTATGACGCGCCACGGAAAAGCCTCTCCGGCGGAAGCCTTGGCGATGAAATCCTTCCTGTCTATTACCTCTTCCTGAATGCCGCTGAGGCCAGCCGTCCTGACGGTCTCCGGATAGCGGGCGAAGCGTCCTGACAAGCAGGTCGAGCCTTTTTCATTATAAAGGTACATTCCAGGGTAATCCAGCAGATCCGCCTCTGTTATCAAGACCTTGATCCCATTGTCAGCGGCGACAGCGAGCGGCAGGAAAGCCATACGCTTTTTATCCCACTCTGAGACGCAGTGTACATCATAGGTGCTTTCAAACGAGTTCCAGTATTGAGAGTCAAGCGTTTCTGTGTGCTGGGACACGTAAGGGACATAGGCTGTCCAGTCATTGGCGAAACGAAATTCAGCCTGCTCGTCCTGGACAAATGCCTCGCCCGGACCATTGACAAAGCGATAGGCAATCCCTTCATCATAGGCGCGGAAAACGAGCGAGAACTCTTTGAATATGAGAGTGATCTCATTGTAGTTATCCCGTACTTCGGCTTTTTTATATGCCACAGCCGGAAGAGTCTTGTCAACACTGGCCTTCCGGACCTTGCGGACGTTGTCGTTTTTCCCGAATACGGAGCCGTCAGTCATTGTCATCGAGATCTCCGAGGTGCCAATTAGGAGAGCATCGCCTCTGGAAACAGCATACGATATCGTCTGCCCGACCACAAGAGTGACCGACAGATTGCCGTCAGGAGAAACGACCTTGTAGTTTTTGGCGGCGGATGGCAGAACAACCAGCAACGAAACAGCCGCGGCGATAAAAATGGATCTTACAGTCATAAATATTCAATAACAAATATACATACTATAATCATTTTTAACAACCTTGTTAGAAGCTGTTTTGATTTATTTGAAATGTTCTTTGAGGTGAAATAATCTTCATTTTTTTCCCGCTTCTTCAGTCAGATAGCACCGCTATCCTCCTTGGAAGAAGCGGTCAAAACTGAAGTTTTTCACTCTCAAAACTTCAAACAAACAAATCAAAACAGCTTCTAAAAATCTGTCAAGAGGACGTGAAGTATTTTCCGTCTTCACAACATCACGGACTTTATACCTCTCCCACAAATCACAGAGCCGAAGAATCGTGGCAGTTAACATGTTGACATTCAAGCAAAACCATGACGCCCTGGTACTGAATTCGAGACCAGAGCATCTATGTTTTCATTCATTATCAAGAGGTTAAGTGCCACGAAATTACCTTTTGATGACATGGAGCGAGACAACCCATAGAAGCAAGGCGTTTACCGAAAGCCTAGAAAACTTAAGGAAATAATATAGTGAAGTATTCCAGCATGGAATACTTCAAGAGACAAGAGATTGATAGTAATTCTCTAACACTTCCATTCACTATGGTTTGGAATGGAGTATGGCAATATGAAATTCATAGTGCCGAATGAATATGAGATGAGATCGACTCGAAGTTGCCCAACAACAAAAGAGAGGTTTACGAGAGACAGGGCGGGCATTGTGCCAACCCGGATTGTCCGCACAGAGATGAAGCCCTCGACATCAGCGAGATGGAAGCCGACCACATTACCCCTTGGAAGGAAGGCGGTTGCACCGTCGCCGCCAACTGCCAGATGCTCTGCCGTGACTGCAACTGACGCAAAGGAGCAAGGTAGCAGTGACTTGAACTGAAAAAAGTT
>DJRG01000001.1 GCA_002438845.1 Bacteroidales bacterium UBA6366 | reverse complement strand
CGTTCTCGGTACTTGTTGTACTAATCTTTCAATATTGTCAATGAACTTTCCGTTACTTCCGAAACGGGCTGCAAAGGTAGCACTTTTTTCTTTCCCTCCAAACTTTTTCGCATGTTTTTTCACAAAAACTTAGCAAAAACAATAAAAAGGCGACCATCATCAATACCAAACCATCGGTGAAGTCCCCATGTCAAACACTAATTCTCCACCCTTTACGATGTCGGAATATTCAACGAAAGGCTGTTTCAGAGGTTTGCCGTTCAAGGTGACCCCTTGAATGTAGCGGTTCTCCTCACTCAAGCAAGAAGCCTTTATCCTGAATGTGCCTCCGGCCAATGCCAAATCAACCTCCTCGAAGAGCGGTGCGCCGAACCAGAATCTTGTCGAAGCCGGCTCGACCTCGTAGAATCCCAGAGCGGAAAGGACGTACCATGCGGACATCTGGCCGGCGTCCTCATTGCCGCAGAGACCGTCATCGGCGTTCTTATAGAATTCGGAATATATCCGGCGAGCCAGATCCGCGGTCTTGTACGGCTCGCACGCCATAGTATAAAAGTATATGACATGGTGGCTCGGCTCGTTGCCGTGGGCGTACTGACCGATCAGACCGGAGATGTCCGGAGACGCGTCCTCGCCGTCAATCCTGGAATCGGCCGCAAAAAGCGAGTCCAGCCTCTCCACGAACTTCTCTCGGGAGCCGTAGAACTCCACAAGGCCGGAATAGTCGTGAGGAGCGAGCCAGGTATATTGCCAGGCGTTTCCCTCGCAGTAGTCATTGGCGCGATGTTCTGATGAATATGGATTGAACGGAGTCCTCCAGCTTCCGTCTGAGAGACGTCCTCTAGCGAACAAAATCGTGGAATCCATGTAGTTACGATAGGAATGACTGCGTCTGCGAAAATATTCAGCATCCTCACTCTTGCCAAGGTGGTCGGCGGCGGAGGCCACGGCGGCGTCCGCTATGGCATATTCCATGTCATAAGCGATCGACTCGAGCATCTTGTCAGAAGGAATATAGCCGTACTTCCGGCGGTGATTCAAACCACGGATGGTGTCCATCATCGTCGTCTTCATGGCCTCCCAGGCGAGATCACGGTCAAAGCCGTCGAAACCTTTCACGACAGCGTCGGCGACAGCGATGACACCAGGGTTACCGACCATGCAGTCGGTCTCGTTACCGACCAGATGCCAAACCGGAAGACGGCCCTGCTTCTGGTAAATCTTAAGCATAGAGGCGATCATGTCGTTCTCCCTGTCCGGATGCAGGATTGTCATCAGCGGCATCTGCGCGCGGTACGTGTCCCAAAGGGAGAAGGTGGTGTATTCAGTTCTCGGATCATCCACATCACTGAATATGGAAGGCATTATCATCGTGTGGTAAAGCGCTGTGTAAAAGATGGTCCGGGCGGCATCCGTCTCTGAATCCGAAGCGGTCAACTTGACCTTGGAAAGTTCCGTGTTCCAGGCCTTGCGCGCGGACTCGACGGCGGCATCGAAGTCCCAGTCAGGAAGTTCCGCGGACATATTCAAAGCCGCCTTTTCCTCGCTGGCCGGGGACACCGCGACCTTCAGCATCACCTGCTCCCCTTCTGTGGTGCGGAAGCCAGCGCGGAAGTAGTTCACTGAATATTCCTTTCCTTCAACGGAATATTCCTTGGCAGTGATTTCATCGAAGGAGTCGAACGGCTTCGAGAATTGGGCACGAAAATAAATTTTCTGGTCTTTGGCCCAGCCGGTAGAAAATCTGTAACCCTCTATGGTGCAGCTATCTACGACATTGATTTTCGTATCGTAAGCCCTGTCCCAGCAGCCTCCGTTCTCAAGATCTAAGACAACGGCTGAACTGTCGGAAGCAGGGAAAGTGTAACGACTGAAACCGACCCTGGTGGTGGCTGTCATCTCGGCCGTGACGCCGTAACGGGTAAGCGGAACGCTATAGTAGCCAGGCCTGGCGACCTCCTTGGTTCTGTCGGCGTAGGACCACATTCCGGTAGCCTGGGCGGCGGCGATAGCCTCAGGAGAAGCATCTTTCGGTTCCTCACCCCTTGAATACACCACTGTCCCGACCACCGGCATGAGCGTGATGTCGAAAAGGTCTCCGATTCCGGTCCCGCTGAGGTGCGTGTGCGAGAATCCTATGACCGTCGAGTCACTGGAGTGGTAGCCAGAGCACCAGTCCCAAGACTGTGGAATACTCGTAGGTCCCAGCTGCACAGCCCCGAAAGGCACGCTCGCCCCGACAAACACGTGCCCGTGGCCGCCGGAGCCTATTCGGACGTTGACATAACTTGTGTAGTCCTCAAGGCAAGTCGCGGCAGGAGAACATGAAACCACAGCACATAAAACAGCCACGATGGCTATACTTATCTTTTTCATCGGCAAAGCATACTATCTTCAATTCACCAATATACCCATATTTTTCCGTTGACGCAACTGTTATTCATGTCATCTTTCAGACATAATAGTTTTCAGATGGCAGGCTCCGTTGACAATCCAATTATTATTCTTATCTTTGTTAATGCTAAAGTGAAAGAATCATGGGCTTTTTTACTTTCCCTGGGGAACAGGAGCATAGAAGATTCAACTACAGGCCGATCTACTACGACAAGGATGAGGAGGAGCGTCGTCAGAAGTTCGGCAAGGTTGACGGAACTTTCGAGAAAGAGAAGGAGAAAGGCGAGTACGTGCCGGGTTCCTACATCAAAGGCTCACTGCGTGAAGGCAATTACGCGAGGAGGACCACCGTGGCCACAAAGGCACAGAAAATCATCGGGATAGTGGGACTGATCCTGCTTGCGATAGTGCTGATCTATTTCACGAAATTCTATTCACTTCTTTAGGATGGAACTCAGGATACTGCCTGGAAACATAGCGAATATGATCGCGGCGGGAGAGGTCGTGCAGAGGCCGGCTTCTGTTGTCAAGGAGCTTGTAGAGAACGCCGTGGATGCCGGAGCCGATCAGATCTCGGTGATAATCAAGGACTCAGGACGGACTCTGATCCAAGTCATCGACAACGGGAAGGGAATGAATCCAGACGATGCAGTGCTCTGTTTCGAGAGGCATGCGACATCAAAGATAGCGACAGCGGAAGATCTGGAGGACATCACGACCTTCGGGTTCAGGGGCGAGGCGTTGGCCTCGATAGCGGCAGTGGCCGAGGTGACACTGAAGACGCGCACGGAGGATGAGGAGGTCGGCTGCCAGGTCGAGTTCGCGGCCTCCGTCCACAATTCGACAACGGAAGTGGCCGCCCCGAAGGGAACCAACATCGCGGTGCGTAACCTCTTTTATAATGTGCCGGCCAGAAGGAAGTTCCTAAAGTCGGACAACGTGGAGTTTAGGCATATCATCGAAGAGTTCACGAAAGTGGCGCTGACAAGGCCGGAGATCGGATTCTCTCTCAACCACAACGGCAAGGACGTGTTCGTCCTCAAGCCTGCGAAATCCTTGAAATTCAGAATTATGGATCTACTGGGGGCTCCTGTTGCGGGAGATGTTGTGGATGTCTGCGCTGACACTTCGGTGGTAAGTCTAAGGGGATTTGTGGGCAGACCGGACACTGCGAAGAAGACTTTGGGGAACCAGTTCTTCTTTGTCAACGGTCGCTATTTCCGCAGTCCGTACCTGCATAAGGCCGTGATGAAGGCTTACGAGGGCATGATAGCGGAGGGGGTGACTCCTTCCTACTTCATCTATCTGGAAGTTGACCCACACAGTGTGGATGTGAACATCAGTCCGACAAAGTCGGAGGTGAAGTTCGAGGATGACTCGTTCATATTCCAGGTTGTCTATGCTTCGGTGAAGGAGACGTTGGGGAAGAATTCGTTTGCCGGGGGAATTGATTTCAGTAATCCGGAGGCTAATGACATGCCGGTGCTGGGGGCGCATTTTTCTGAATATCAGCCGGAGAGCATTCCTCAAGTGGCGATTGACAGTGAATACAATCCGTTTGATCCGGTCACTTCGACAGGCTCAGTGACCGGTTTGGGTGGCGCTTCGTCAGGCTCAGCGACCGAAAGAGGTGGGTCAACGGACTGGCGTGGTGGAACAGCGGAGGGTTGGAAAGGCTCGGGCAATGGAAATTTCGGGCGGTATGTGGACCAGCGGGAGGATTATGGCAAACTTTTCGAAGAGAAGACGATGCCGGTCACGCAGACTATCATACTCGGGGGAAAATACATCATCGCCCCTGCGAGGGATGGTCTGATGATTGTGAACGTAAGAAGGGCCCGGGAGAGAATCCTCTACGACAGGGCGTTGGCTGCGCTCACCAAAAACGAGCACGTCACACAGGCCAGCATGTTTCCGGTGAAAGTCGAGGTCGGAGCCGCCAACAAGGCCGTGTTCGATGAAAAGGCTGAACTGCTTGCCAGGCTTGGATTCGACATCTCGCCTTTCGGGACGGACACTATTGTGGTCAACGGGGTCCCGGAAGGATATTCATGCGAAGAGGGGAAAATACAGACGATGGTCTCGGACCTGCTGCTGATCCTTTCGGACGACAGTTCGTCGCTTCCGGGTGTGATGGAGTCTGCGATGGCGGAGAAAATCGCCCTTCTGGGGGCGTCCTCCTGCAATCCTCTGGCGTCTCCACCCGAGGCAAGGCACTTGTTGGACACTTTGCTCTCCAGCGGCAACGCCGAACTGACGGCAAACGGAAAAAGGATCATGTCAATCATGACCACGGCACAAATTGAAAAATTATTTTAAATGAATATAGAAATATGTCATACTACGGCTACGACAACAGGCAATCGGGAATAGTGGGATTTTTCAGCAATATGCCCCCGGTCACAAGGAATATCATCCTTGTCAACATCGTGATGTTCGTCGCGACTCTGATCAACCAGAATTTCATGGTCAGCACATTCGCGATGTTCTACCCACAATCCCCTTTCTTCCACATCTGGCAGCCGATCACCTACATGTTCATGCACGGAGGATTCTGGCATCTGTTCTTCAACATGTTCTGTCTCTGGATGTTCGGTTCGGCGCTGGAAAGGACGGTCGGTTCAAGGAAATACCTTATCTTCTATTTCGTGACGGGACTTGGCGCGGTCCTAACCCACACCGGCGTGGAATATCTCCAGATAAAAGCCATGGCCGCGGCGGACTCGGGCATACTCACCGCCGGGCAGATCAATCTCCTGCGCACCCCGACCCTTGGAGCGTCAGGAGCCATCTACGGAATCCAGATCGGTTATGCGATGCTGTACCCGAACGATGTGTGGACGTTGATATTCCCACCTATTTCGTTAAAAGCCAAATGGTTTGTCTTGCTCTTCATCGCCATTGAGCTTTTCACCGGCGTGACAGGCACGATGGACGGGGTGGCTCATTTCGCCCATCTGGGTGGAATGCTGTTCGGATTCCTGCTGCTGCTTTACTGGAAGAAATCCGGAAAACTCTGGCAAAGGTGACACCTTAGAAAAAGAAAAATACGGACATGAGCGGTAATTCACAGGAGACTTCTTTCGGCGGAATAATCGTAAGATTGCTGATGCTGTTGTCGGCGTTCATGCTTCTGCTCAGCTACGCCTCAATGGTGGTGAACCCCGCCAAGGCGTGGTACATGACTGTGTTCGGACTGTTGTTCGTACCTATCGCTCTTATCAATGTTATATTCCTTGTCTTCGCGATCAGGAAAGGTTCCAGATCATCAATGATTCCTCTGCTGGCCCTGTTGCCATCCTTGATATTCATAGGCCGCTATTTTCAGTTTTCCTCGGGGGCAGCCGAGAGCGGGTCCGGGACGGTCAAGATCTTGACTTACAATGTGGGGCACTTTGCTTTGGGACGGGATCCCGAATTCAGGAAGGACGGGGGCAGGGCCGCGTGCGCGGACTCTGTCATCAAATTCATCACAGAGAGTGACGCTGACATCATCTGTCTTCAGGAGTTCAATCTGCCTGGGGAATATGACGTGGCGAAATTCTTCGACAGGCGTTTTCCGGACTACAATGTGGGATACTTCATGTACGTGACCGACAAGGGAAGCTACGGGAATGTCACGCTGAGCAGGTTCCCTATCGTGGACAAGGGGAAGCTGATGTTCGACAAAAGTTCCAATCTGGCGATATTCACTGACCTGAAAGTCGGTGAAGGGTCTGTACTGAGGGTTTACAATTGTCATTTTGAGAGTTACAACATCTCTCTGTCCCGACTTAAGAAATCCGTGGAGGACAAGAGCGGGGAGATGATGTGGGCGACAGAGGAGAAGATGAAAAAGTCCATCAGGAGGCGGCCGGAGCAGGTGGACAGGGTGATGTCGGACATTGAGGAATGTACTTTGGAGACGATTGTCACGGGGGATTTCAACGACAATCCTATGTCGTACACTTACAACCGCCTCAAGAAGGGAAGGAAAGATTCGTTCGTGGAGGCTGGCAAAGGGTTTGGGGCGACATATTCATTTCTCTGGCCTTTCATCAGGATCGACTATATTCTTTATCCTTCACATTTCAGCGCTGTGTCGCACACCGTCCCGCACGTCCGCTACTCCGACCACTACCCCGTCATCGCTGAAATCAATCTGGAATAGAAATCACTAAGTCCTTCCCCTATAGGCAAGTACCCCGCTTGACTCAAGAATTTTGGTAACGTGCAAAATTCTGGTTGAGCGGGGTATTGCCTATCGCAACATATTACTGAACGGAATTGATGTCAATGAGGTTGTTGAGGATGGCATAGACGGTGAGGCCGGCGACGGTCTTGATGCCGGTCTTGCGGGTGATGTTCTTGCGGTGGGTGATGACTGTGTAGATGGAAAGGCTGAACTTGTCGGCGATCTCCTTGTTCAGCATTCCCTTGGCCACGCAGACCAGAATCTCCTTTTCCCTCGAAGACAGTTCATTGCCCTCTCCGGCCGTCTCCGGCTGCTTGGAATCCAACGACGCATGAAGTTTCCGGACTATCGCAGGGGCGTCATCATACAACGACACAGAGCCATCGTACTGCCTTAGGACATCCTCGGTCACTCCTGTGCCCTCAAGGGCGATCACGGAGGCGTCACATAATTCAGCCAGGACCATACGGCCTTCCTTACGGCTTTGGTAGTCAAAGACAGACGGGTCGATTATCACGATGTCAGGAGACAGGCTGCGAAGCCTTGCCTCACTGGCTCTCGAGCAATCAACCAGATTATCCTGAACCTGAAACCCAACCTGTCCGGACAGGATACTCTCAAGCCCTCTGGCGATTATGTCAGACGGCACGATCAATGTCACGGTCTTCTTATCTTCCATCTTTCTCAAGTCTGCCAACGATAGGAACAAGTATGTTGTCTTCCACATAGGTGTGACGCCTAAGGTCGTCATGGAGGTGGTAGATGGACAAGAGCACCATGATTTTCAAATCATTGGAGCACTCGCCGGGGAGATACTTCATCACGATGTTCTTCATGTCCTCCAGCTTCTCCTCAACATTCTCATGGTGCTCCTCGAACTGTTCGATCGAGTACCCGGAAGTCTTCACGCCATCCCTGAGCAAGGTCTCAATGTACGGAAAGACGACATCCTCCTCGTAGGCAAAGTGTTTTTCAAGTTCCGATTTGTAGTCATCGAAGAATTTCAGGACCACTTTCTTTTGTTTCTCGTCAAAAGGGGCCACAAGCCTGTCGAACGAGTTCCCGAGCACACGGATGGCCTGCCCCATGTAATAAAGATGTGAACTGTGGAGATAGTCGATGATGTTCTTGATGTTTCCCACGGCCAACTCCTCTGGTGACGGAACATGGGCGGGGAATGAATAGACATTGCAGATCAGGATGAATGTGTCAGGATCAATGCCGCATTTCCCGCATGCCTCGTACACAGGCAGGGCCGCATACTTCAGGTCGATTCCGATCCTGGAAATCACCTGAAGAAGGCTGAAGTCGCTGTCTATAAGGGCAGCCAAGGACATATCTGTCGAATACTTCGTTCTCATATTCATAAAAGGCAGGATTTCGCCTGCGTTGAATGGTTCAAATTAAATCAGCATCGCGGTGATGTGATAGCCGATGAAGGCGACTATCCAGGCCACGGCCATAGTGTAGGCGCAGACCGCCACGGCCCAACGCCATTTGCCCGTCTCGTTCTTTATCGCCACAAAAGTCGCTATGCATGGGAAATACAGGAGGATGAATATCATGTAGGCGACGGCGGCCGGAAGGCTTACCGAGCGGGCAAGCGTGCCTTGAAGCTGGGTGTCGGCGGCGAGAGCGTCAGTGTCAGAAGCCTCGACGGCCTCCGAAACCTCAGGCTCGTCAGAAGCGTACATAACTCCCAAAGTACTTACCACCAACTCTTTGGCCACAACTCCGGTCAACAGGCCGATGTCCATCTTCCAGCTGAATCCAAGCGGATCAAGGGCCGGAGAGACGGCCTTGCCAAGCTGACCTATGTACGAATGCTCCTGCTGGTACTCCGCCCCTTTGTCGGAACGCGGGAAGTAACCAAGGCACCAGATCACCACAGAACCGATCAGAATGGTCGTGGCCATTTTCTCAAGATATTGCTTTCCCTTTTCCCAGGTGTGACGCCAGATCGCCTTTCCGGTTGGTACCCTGTAAGGAGGCAGTTCCATCACGAACGGGAGGTCGTCCTCCTTGATGAAGCGGCTGAGCACCACCGCCGACAGGATCGCCATCAAGACTCCGAGGAAGTATATTCCTAAAAGAGCGAGGGCGGAATTGTGCGGGAAGAATGCTCCGGCAAGCAGGACGAAGATCGGAAGTCGGCCGGCGCAGGACATGAAAGGGATGATGGCGATTGTGATGAGGCGGCTCTTGCGGCTCTCGATCGCTCGGGTGGCCATGATCGCCGGCACATTGCAGCCGAAGCCCATGACCATCGGGATGAATGACTTGCCGTGAAGGCCGATCCTATGCATCAGCTTGTCCACGATGAAGGCGGCCCGGGCCATGTACCCGGAATCCTCCATGATTGACAGGAAGAAATAGAGTATCAGAATATTAGGCAGGAACACAAGGACACTTCCCACTCCGGCGATCACTCCGTCGACGAGAAGGTCCTTGAGCCAACCCTCCTTCATGAAATCAGCGACAAAATCTCCGAACCGCCCCACAAGCCAGTCGATCCAGTTCATAGGGTAGTTGCCCAGCGTGAACGTGGACTGGAAGATAAGGTACAGCAGGAGTATGAATATCGGGAACGCAGCCCACTTGTTTGTGACGACTGCGTCAATCCTGTCCGTGATTGTCTTCCTCGGCCTGGAATCCATGTGCTGGGTGTAAGTCTCGGCAAGGGCTCCATGGATGAATGAATATTTCGCATCTACGATAGCCGACTCGACGTTGGTGTGCAGCATCTTCTCGATGCGGGCGGACTCCTCATCCCGAGTCTTGAGGATCTCTCCGGCATTCGGAAGCGCGGAGACCACACCTTCAATCTGCTTGTCGTTTTCAAGCAATTTGATTGCCAGATAACGGGTGGAATACCTGCCCCTGATGTCTTGGTTCTTCTGAATCAAGGCTTTGATGCTGTCGATGCTCCTTTCAAGTTCCTGCCCGTGATTGATGTGGATGTGGCGCGCGAGCCTCTCGTCGTGCTGCTCGTAGATCTTGATGACAGTGTCCAGAAGTTCCGGAATCCCGGTTCCGTCACGGCTGACGGTCGGGCAGACCGGCATTCCGAGAAGATAGCCAAGCTGCTTGATGTCAAGGCTGTCACCTCTCGCCTGAAGCTCGTCGTACATATTCAGAGCCATCACTACCCGCAGGTTCATGTCGATGACCTGAGTCGTGAGGTAGAGATTCCTTTCGATGTTGGAGGCGTCCACAACATTGACCACGACATCCGGGACATTCTCAACCAAATTCTTGCGGACATAAAGTTCCTCCGGACTGTAGGCTGACAATGAATATGTTCCCGGCAGGTCAACGAGCACAAACTTATAGCCTTTATATTCAAAGCGTCCCTCCTTGGCGTCAACGGTCACACCGCTGTAGTTGCCCACGTGCTCGTGGCTGCCGGAGGCTATGTTGAACAGCGACGTCTTCCCGCAGTTCGGATTTCCCACAAGAGAGACACGTATGACGTGGTGCCTTTCTTTGGCAAGGCGCTCCATCTCAAGGTTCAGCGCGGCGATCTCGTCACAGTCATCCTCGAAGATCGGAACGGGATCCTGCTTGGCCTCGACAGCGGCCTTCGCCTCGTCCTCACTGATGACATCAATGAGTCCAGCCTCGGAGCGCCGCAACGAAACCTTATAGCCAAGTATTTCATATTCAATAGGATCTTTCAACGGAGCGTTCAGCACGACTGAAACCCTTTTGCCGTTGATGAAGCCCATCTCGATGAGCCTTTTCCGAAATCCACCGTGACCATTCACCTTGGCGATGACGCCCACCTCACCTGTCTTAAGTTCAGAAAGTTTCATTACACACCCAAATTCGGTACAAAAATATTCATTTTATAAGATTTCCGCAATCATCAATAGTTGGTAGCGGTGGAGAGTAAATACCTAAATGTCAGTAAAAAGGCTGTTTGTCTCCGGGATAAACAGCCTAAAGATAAATAGCCAACTCACAATAAATCATATTGTTACACCCCACCCATTTACCCACAAATGGTTAATGGCGGCTCAGTCTTTCCCAACATATTGGCATTGACCGTTCCTCTCTTTGGGAATAATTTTGCGGTCAAAAAAACGATGTCGGATGGTGTTTGAGACGAATATGTGTCGGTTACTTGTCATCGCAGCGGCGTTGGCGCTGTCAGTCTGCGTGTGCGCCCAGACAAACGGCGGCATGACAGATACCAGACATAAGGAATCCAGCCTGAACCGCACGGACGGAATCTCAGGCAGGGTAATCGACCAGACTGACGGCTCACCGGTAGCAGGCGCCACAGTGACGTTAAAAGGCAACAATGCCGTCTGGGATGTCACTGACTCTCTTGGGAGGTTCAGACTAAAGGCCACCGACGGGACTCTAATGATTTCCTGTCTGGGCTACAAGACATTGGCCACAAATGTCAGGAAAGACGGAAGATATTCATTGATGGCGGATTCGTTCGCGATAAACGAAGTTGTCGTCACCGCCACGGAAAGCCATGGATTGACAAGCGCGTCACGGATCGGGCAGGATGCGATAGCGCACATCCAGCCGTCCAGTTTCTCCGACCTGCTTGAACTGCTTCCGGGAGGACGTTCCGTAGACCCGTCATTCCTGACACCGAAGACAATCGACCTGAGGGCGGTTTCGGTCTCCGGCGGCAACTACAACACATCTTCCCTCGGGACCCGGTTTCTCATCGACGGGGTTCCGGTCAACAATGACGCGAACCTCCAGACCACCCCGGCTTTCAGCAACTACGGTTCTTCGTTCGTCAACGCCGGAGTCGACATGCGTACCATCACCACGGAGGATGTGGAATCCGTCGAGATCATCCGCGGAATCCCTTCCGTTGAATATGGTGACCTCACCAGCGGTCTTGTCAACATCAAACGGCGCAAGGGCGGCAACGACACCAGAGCACGTTTCAAGGCCGACATGAAGAGCAAACTTTTCTATCTCGGCAAGGACCTGGAGTGGGGCAAGACCGACAAGCTGACGATGAACATCAGCGGCAACTTCTTGGATTCCAGAGCCGATCCACGCAACACAAGGCAGAACTACAAGCGCCTCACCGGTAGCTACAGAATCGGCAAGACCTGGACCGGGGAACTTGTCAGAACCCTCAGCGGTAGTCTTGACTACACCGGCTCGTTCGACAATCAGAAATCTGACAAGAATCTGGACTTCGGCGACTGCGGCCCGATCGAGACCTACAAGTCCAGCTACAGCCGCTTCGCGCTGGGCGGGGAATATGTCGTCCGAAGCAAGAGCCTGAAATCGTTCTTCCAGAGTCTTGACATCACAGGTTCGCTGACCTACGAGAAAGACCTGATCAGCCGATGGAAATTCGTGGAATATAGTTCTCCGATGCCTCTCTCGACAAGCCTGAAAGAGGGCGAATTCGATGTCACGATTGTGCCATACAGGTACGAGGCGACACTGAAGGTCGATGGCAAGCCGTTCTACGCCTACCTCAACGGTACGGCGAAGTTCCGCAAGGATTTCGGGAATACTACAAACACATTCAAGGCCGGTGCCCAGTGGAACGTCAACAAGAACTTCGGGGAAGGTACCATATTCGACCCGGAAAGGCCGTTCTCAGTGGACATGAACGTCCGCCCGAGGAACTACTCCGCGATTCCGGCCACTCACCAGATGTCGGCCTTCATCGAGGACAATTCCGTCCTGGCTTTCGGGAACGGATTCAAGGCCGAATGGCTCGCCGGAGTGAGGGTGGCGGCGATGGCTGGAGCCGGCAAGGAATATTCCGTCAATCTCAAGCCGTACTTTGACCCTAGACTGAACCTCAGACTGGAGAAGGCTTTCGGGAAGGATGTTAAGGTCGGGCTGTCCGGCGGAGCCGGCTGGCACACGAAGTTCCCGACGATGGATCAGCTTTACCCGGACCCGATCTACTACGACATCACCCAGATGAACTACTGGCCGGTCGAGGAGAATCTGCGAAGAATCAATGTCTATGTGATGAAGATCGACCCGGCCAACTTCAACCTCAAGGCCGCGAGGAATTTCAAATGGGAGATCGCCGCTGATGTCCAAATCAGACGTAACTTCTCCTTCAACATTGACTATTTCAGAGAGGATATGACCTCTGGATTCAGATACGGCAGTGAGTTCACACGGGCGATCTTCAAGGACTACCAGGAGGAGACGATCGACAAGGGCACGCTGACCGGTCCTCCTTCCACGGAGACAACCCCTTGGGTTCTGGACACACTTCTGGTGGGATATTCATTCAACACCAACGGCAGCCGCACCCTCAAGGAAGGCATCGAGTTCACTCTGTCTGCTCCGAGAATCCGTCCGATCAGGACAAAGGTCACCGTCAGCGGAGCTTGGTTCAGGACAAGATACAGCAATAGCCAGCCGACATATTACAGACCCTCCGTGGTCGTGGCCGGCAAGACCTATCCTTATGTAGGCTATTACAGGGACACGGACGGGCTCCTGCGCGAGGTCTTCAACACGAACTTCATGTTTGACACACAGATCCCGAGGCTCGGCATGATCTTCTCGACCTCGTTCCAGTGCCAATGGTTCACCGGAAGCCAGAACACGGCCAAGGACGCGCGGCCTATCTCCTACATAGACAAGAACCTGGAAAGCCATCCGTTCACGGACGAATCAGCGGCCAACGGTATCCTGGCCCAGATGATACGGGAATATACCCCTTCGATGTCAATCTATTTCAGAATCCCGTTCAGCATGAACATCAATCTCAAGGCGACAAAGAAGATCTACCACGACAAGATCGCCTGCGCCTTGTTCGTGAACAAGATTCTGGATGTCTCACCTGACTACCGGACGAATATGGGCATCCTCGTGCGCCGCTCCGTTCTGCCGTACTTCGGCATGGAGTTGAATTTCAAACTTTAATGAATATGCTGACTCACAAAAACATATTGAATATTCTCATCGCTTTTTCGCTCTTTTTCTTCGGATGCGAGAAGGACTCTGAGCAGAATGTATTCACAATCGTGACTATGAACGTGACATGTCCGTCGGTCAACGCCGGAATCGAAAGAGTCAAGGTGGACAATTCCCTTGACGGCTCGTTCATCCGCGACCTCAACACGAAGCAGGAATATGAAATCCCGACGTTTCAGGTCGGGACAGCCACGGTCAGGCTCAGGAAAGGAATCTATATGATCTCTTTCGACGGCAAGGCCGTGTTCAGCGACGGTCAGCGCAAAAAGGTCCGTTTCTCGGGTTACAACTCCCCGATGACTTCCGTGACCTTGCTGAACGACAAAGAGACTTTGAACCTTGAATTGACAGTACTGAAATGAAACGGATCCGCATCATATTGTTCGCACTCCTGACAGCCATCGCACCGGCCTTGGGACAAGAGAAGGCTGATGTCAATTCGACTTCTGACAGGTATCTGTCCCCTGCCCGTGCCTTGGGGCGGAGCGAAATAGCCGGCCACAATGCAGGCAGTTTCCTGCTGTGGGACATCCCGACATATTCAGAGATCAAGGCGGTCTATGACTTGCGCCGTGAGGATGATGCTCTGCTGCCGCAGGAGGGAGACGGACTGGACCAAGGATCTGTCAACGTCAATTCCTTGATCCGTTTGCAAGGGCATTCGGCGGTCAGGGCCGGGGCGGAATATTCAAGAGGAATGAAAAGGAATGTACTATGGAACTCCACTTCCGACTTCGAGATGCTATATCCTGACGTGATGGTTGACACGGTGGGAGGCGACCTCCAGAAAGAGCAATATTCATTCTTCGGGGCATGGTCGAAACTTCTTGGCAAAGCCCACATAGGGGTTTACGGAGGCTACAGGGCATTGCACGAGTACCGCCAGGTGGATCCGAGGCCAAGGTCGGTCACCTCGGATCTCAATGCCATCCTTACAGGAGGAATCACCGCAAAAGGTTATGTCTTTGACCTTAACACCGCGTTCAGGGTTTACAAGCAGTCTCAGGATGTGAGTTTTTACGACCAGCTCGGAGCCAACACCTCCGAACTGCATTTCACGGGTCTCGGGAGCCATTTCGCAAGATTCGATGGTGCCGGAGACTTCACTCCAAGCAGGTATGATGGTCATGGATGGGAAGTCTCCGCCTCTGTCATTCCGGGGTACCCGGACGGATGGACAGGCCTGCTTTCCTACAACAGTCTGGATATAAAGTGCCTCTTGGTCGCAAACAATGAGGTGCCGATCACTGATTTGTGGATTCAGAAACTGGACGGTCTCATCGGCTACAAACGTCTGAGCGGACATGTGAAATGTAATATCCTCGCAGGAATAGGCTATGAGCTGAGGCAAAGCACGGAGAACATCATCGACACGGGCAAGAACAAGGAATATGCAGTGCTGGGGTCACTGACCATGTACCGGAACCGGATTCTTTCCGCCAATCTGAAGGGAGCGGTCGAGGTCCCTTCTGCGGCAGGAACCGTCAGCGCGGAGCCTGTCTTTGAATATTACCGTTCGTCCGCGGAATATATATTCCCCAAAAGGGAGATGGCTTTCAGCTTTGCGGACGCTGGCCTGACTCTGGGTTTTAGAAGGCAGCGCAAGGAGTGGCTGTTTGGCGCGAGCGTGAAATTCCAGCGCACATTCGGGCTGGACGGAGCCTTGTCTATTCCGGCCGAATATACGGAGCCAAGGATTCTGGACTATTTGAAGCACTTCCTTGCCATGATTTCCTCGGGCAGGACCACCGCCGGGCTAAGTTTTGGGATACAACGCGATTTCGGGCATAACACGGCTGTCTTTCTCAGGCCGGAAGTCTCGTTCAGATCCATTGATGGATTCGGCCACTCGGAGTATCTGACCGTGGCCATAGGGCTGGCATTTTAGATTATAGACAATGGACAATAATTACTATAACAACTACCAGATTATGAAAAAGTTACTTTTAATCCTTTCAGCAGCGCTCGCCATTGCGGCCTGCAACGAAGACGACCCTGTCTTCACCCTGTCAACCGACGAACTGAAGTTTGACGCCAACGGTGGCACACAGACAGTGTTCATCTCCACCAACAGAGACTGGACGGCGCAAGTGCCACAGGCCGACACATGGTACACGGTCTCAGCCCTAAACGGTGATTCAGACACCGAGGTGACCGTCACGGTTGAGCCTTACGAGGATGCCACGCCGAGAACCTCGACGCTGACTTTCGACACATCACTCGGGCTCCAGTCTTTCAAGATCACCCAGAACGGTCCTGTTCCACCGGAGCAGCCAGAAGCGTCCAAACTGTCCGCCAGAGGAAGAGGCGGCAGAATTGCTTTCCCTGCCGTCCAAGGCTATGTGTATGAAGTCGCCGAGACTCCGGACTGGATCACTGTCGCCGAGACCAGAAAGGACAGTGTGGTTCTTCAGCTGGACACAAACAGGACGGACGCTTACCGCACAACTGAGATTGTCCTCAAGACCACGGCCGGAGCGGAACTGGAGAAAGTGTCCCTTGAGCAAAGCTGGAGGAACATCGAACCGGGAGAAGTCCTGATCGAGGAAGTGTTCTTCACCAGCAATGCTCTTCCTACCACAGGAAAGCCTGACAAGTTCCACGGAGACCAATACTTCAAGATCACCAACAACTCTGACGAGCTTCTTTATTTTGACGGCATTATGATCTCCGAAGCCAAATACCCTTCATCAACCAAGACTCCGTTTGAATTTCTGGAACCGATCAAGAAAGAGGCTTGCGGAGTTGGAACCGTCTACGTCATTCCTGGGAAGGGACACGATGTCCCGGTCGAGCCTGGGAAATCCCTTATCATTGCGAACAATGCCCAAAATCACTTGGCTACCAACCCTAATTCCTTCGATCTGAGCACCGCTGACTTCGAGTGGTACGACAAGTCCACTTCCGCATCCAATCAGGATGTTGACAACCCCGACGTTACGAACCTTGACATCTGGTTCACATACTCACTCTCGGTATGGATCCTTCACGACAGAGGGTACGAGGGCTACATCATCTCCTTGCCGCCTTATGGAATGACAATGGATTCCTACCTTGAGAACTATAAGTGGGAAGGCAAGTACATCAACCACTCTCTTGCCGGAGACTTCGAGATGAGCATCGCCAAGGCCTACAAGATTCCTAACAGTTGGGTTCTGGACGGAGTGAACACGGCAGTTGAGGAGAACTTCCAGTACACCAGCTGGGATGAGTCCATCGACGCCGGCTGGACACACTGCGGCAAGATCGACAAGGATCCCGAGCGTTACGGCAAGTCAGTCCTCCGCAAGAGAGGCGATGACGGGAAGCTGATCGACACCAACAACTCCACCAACGACTTCACGCCCGACGCCACACCATCACTCAAGAAATAGAGGGTCTCCGAATCCGCAAATATGCCAGGACAAGGCCGGATGCTTCGACAAGCTCAGCATCCGGCCTTGTTGGTATTTTAACCCATATATCATGAATGGAAAGACGAAAATACGTTCAAGAATCCAATTTTCAATAACATACACAAATAAAAGATGAACGGGGTTTGCTGTCGCAGCAGACCCCGTTCGCAATTCTAACCTAAAACTTAACCTATGAAAAAACTATTCGTTGCAAAGGTATAGTTTTTTTTATAATACAAGCAAGATTGGATAGTTTATTTTTGTCCCAAACTTCTGTATTTCTGCCCCAAAGGACAAAAATGTCATTTTTGACCATTATTTTACGCTCAAAACAGGCAGATTACTTCGTCCCGGAGACTTCCTCGGAAGCGCTCACAGTCTTTGGCATACAACTATCGTCCAGCTTGATGGTCTTTATCCGGACATCCACCAAAGGTTTGTCCCTTTGGTCGGTCGCGACCTGAGCTATCCTGTCAATGATGTCAAGGCCACTGACCGTCTCGCCGAAAACCGTGTACGCACCATCAAGCTGGGCGCATGCTCCGGCATCCTGCACGATGTAGAACTGGGAACCGGATGATTCTTTCATCGGGTTCGCCACGTCTCCCCTTCGGGCGGCGGCGAGAGCGCCTTTCTTGTGGGTATATTCAGGGACAAACTCAGCCGGCACCGTGTAACCAGGACCACCCTGGCCGTACTTCGCCACAGCGGCGGCGGAAGTGTCACGGGTGTAAGGGTCTCCGCCTTGGATCATGAAACCGTTGATGACCCTGTGGAAGAGAAGGCTGTCATAGTAGCCGGTCAAAGCCAGTTTAGCGAAGTTCTCGCGATGCTTCGGGGTCTTGCTGTAGAGTTTCACTTTGATCGTGCCGAGATTCGTCACGATGTCAAATACCGGTTCTTCCGGCAAATTAGCTAAAATTTCCATTGCTGTCTTTTCTTTTGCGGCCAACTCTGCGGCAGCGATCGAGTCTTGGCGGGCTTTCTCTGTCGCAGCCTCTGCCGCCGCTGTAGCTGCCTCTGCTTCCGCCGCTGCTTTCTTGGCTCCATTGCCACAACCAAAAACAAAGGCGGATGTTGCCAAGCAGAGAATAATGGCAAAAATATTCTTTCGCATATTCATTAAAAATTAGAACTTGCGGTAATTGTACCCCAAGATGTCGAAAATCTTGAATGATTCAGCCTCCATGGCAGTTTTGAACCTTTCCGGGTTCTTGTTCTCCGGCTTACACCATTGAACCTCGCTAAGAGCAGACATCCTTGGCAAAAGCATATACTCCAAGTGCTCCGGGGTCGCTACATACTCAGTCCAAAGGTTGGCCTGAACACCGAGAATGTGCTTCCGCTGTTCCCCATCCAAGCCCTCAAGAGGCTCGTAGCCGTAAACTTTCTCCCAAGGGAGGTCCCCACCGATGCCGAAAGGTTCTTTGTCCAGATCCTGAGACTGATAGTAGTCAAAGTAGCAGTAAGTGTTAGGGGTCATGATCACGTCAAAGCCCATAGATGATGCCTTTACGCCGCCAATCGTCCCTCTCCATGACATGACAGTCGCACCCTCGCCGAGCTCTCCCTCAAGGATTTCATCCCAGCCGATGATCTTTCGGCCATGATCGCCAAGGAATTTCTGGACACGGGAGGTGACATAGCTCTGGAGGAACTGCTCGGCAGTGTGCTGACCATCCGCCTTGATGCCCAGTTCCTTGATCCTGGCCTGACAGGCCGGACACTTTTCCCATTCCGACTTCGGGCACTCATCCCCGCCGATGTGGATATATTCAGAAGGGAAGATGTCCATAAGCTCCGTGAACACATCCTCAAGGAACGTGAACATTCCTTCCTTGCCCGGGCAAAGGACCTGATCGGAGATGCCCCATCTGGTCCACACCTCGTAAGGTCCACCCGTACACCCAAGCTCCGGATAACCAGCGAGCGCACCCATCATGTGCCCCGGAAGGTCAATCTCAGGAATGACGACAATCCCGAGTTTCGCCGCATAGGCGACGATGTCCTTCATCTGCTCCTGAGTGTAATAGCCCCCGTAGCGGATGCCGTCGTTGCTGTCCCAGTCTTTCTTGATCACGGTTCCGTTTCTGAAAGCGCCGACCTCAGTCAGCTTAGGATATTTCTTGATCTCGACGCGCCAACCCTGATCATCGGTCAGGTGCCAGTGGAAACGGTTGAGCTTGTAAAGAGCCATTATGTCAAGGTACCTCTTGACTTCCTCGACCGAGAAGAAATGCCTTGAGCAGTCAAGATGCATTCCTCTGTAGCCGAAGCGCGGCCTGTCCTGAATCCGGACGCAAGGGAAGAGGAACTTCTCGGCAGGGTCAGGATTCTCTCCGAATATGCTGACACTTGTCAACTGCTTCAGGGTCTGGATGGCATAAAGGAAGCCGTTGTACGAGGAAGCCCGTACCGTGCAGTTGGCCTTGGTGATAGAGATGGAATATTCCTCATCGGCAAGAGTGGAATCATTCAGGAATATGAATCCTTTGACTTTGCCGCAGTCTTTTCCGAGACCCACAGGTGTGGCGTAAGAGCTTATCCTGCCGCTTATGAATGTCATCTTGTCGGCAAGTTCCTTGATGAGAGTCTGGCTCTTGGCGTCAATCGACTGGTCACAGTTGAAATTTGCGCCTGCACCCTTGAACGTCCCCTTGCCTATCTCAACACTTTGAGGATACGGAATGACGTTGATCGTAGTCTCGGCCTCTTTGGCCTTCATGTGGGAAGGCGCGAAAAGAAGCATGGTGGAAAGAATAAAGATAATCTTTTTCATTTATGAATATTTTAATGTTGCATCATGTGTCGAAAAGGCTATAAATATACGAAATACTTTCGGTTATCAGTACAAAAGAAGCCCAAGAATTCCTCCTGCCACTATGATTTTGATCGGGCCGACCTTGAAGACCATCGACGCGATGACCGCCGCGGCGAACAAGGCCCAGCTGATCCAGTCAGGGAAGTTTTCCTTGACCACGCTGATTTGAGGCGTGAGTCCGTCCCAGTCAACCGTGAACATCAGGATCAAGGCCGCCGCTCCGATCAGCCCGACCACTGCCGGGCGAAGGCTGCCGAGGACACTGGCGAAGACCCTGCTGTTCTTGAACTTAGTGTAAAACTTAACAATCGCCAGAACGATCATGAAAGACGGTAGGATCACGGCGAATGTCGCCGACAGCGAGCCGATGATTCCGACCAGATGACTCGCGCCGGCCTGATGCAGGACCTCATAGCCGACATAGGTGGCGCAGTTTATTCCGACGGGACCAGGGGTCATCTGAGAGATGGCCACGATGTCGGTGAAGGCACTCTCTGTCAGCCATCCATGGGCCACGACAACCTGAGTCTGGATGAAGGAAAGCATGGCGTAGCCGCCACCGAAGGTGAAGAGTCCGATGACAAAGAACACCCAGAAAAGCTGGAGGATAAGAGTAAGTTCAGTCATTATTCAGCCTCCTTCTTGTTTTTGATGACAGCGATGCCGACAGAGGCGACGATCAACACCAACAATATGTAGATCGGAGAAAAGCTGAGGAACGCCACCAGAAAGAGCGTGAGCGCAGAGATTGCCCAGGCCCACCAGGTTTTGTTGTTCTTCCGGGCCATGTTGATCATCGGCACGGCAATCAGGGACACCACAACGGGACGGATGCCTTTGAATATTCGCTCGACCACGGGATTGTCCCGGAAGTTGGTGAATATCATAGCGATCAGCAGAATGGTGACGAACGAAGGAAGCACCGACCCGAGGGTCGCTATGACACTGCCTTTCACCCCATGGAGCTTATGGCCGACAAATATGGACATATTCACAGCAAGCACTCCAGGCGCGGACTGGGCCATCGCGATGATGTCCGGCAGTTCCTCGTCGGTCATCCAATTTCTTTTGATCATTTCGTCCCGGATCAGAGGGATCATCGCGTACCCTCCGCCGATGGTGAAGGCTCCCAATTTGGCGAAGACCAGGAAAATCCGCCACAAGGAAACTTCACAGGGATGATTTTCTGTTTGATTGTTTGACATATTCATTTTATATTTTTGTAACGAAGCGCCCATCAGCACCTGCGAACCATGGCGGACACAACATCAGATGAGGTTCTCCCGTCTGGCCCGTGGGATGATGAATGGAACTCTGATATTCCGGTTGCCCCCTCCAGACGGGCGATGTTGGATGGTCTGACACCCGAACCGGCAAGGATGATGATCCTTCCGGCGGCCCTATCATTCAGTGCCCTGAGAGTGCCCTCACCGTCGTTGACATTGGAGGCATGCCCCGCGGTCAAAAGCCTGTCGCACCCCAGCGTGATGATGTCCTCCAAGGCCTTGAACGGATCAGAGCACTCGTCAAACGCACGATGGAATGTGACATGAAGCCCTTCAGCCTCCGCCATCAACCTCCTGACCGTGGACATGTCCACTCTTCCGTCCCTCTTCAAAGCTCCGACCACAACCCCGTTGACGCCCAAATCACGACACATCCTGACGGACTTCACCATAGCCTCGACCTCATCATCATTGTAGACGAAATCCCCACCACGAGCCCTTATCAGCACGTTCACGGGTATATTCACAGCCCTTAAGGTCGCTTCGATGTCGCTTCGGCCGGGGGTGACTCCCCCGCAAGACAAGTCTTCGCAGAGTTCGACTCTCCCCGCCCCGCCGCTCATGGCTTCGACCGCCTCCGCCGCATCTGTGCAGCAGCATTCCAGAAATCGTTTGCTTTCCATGACGCAAAGTTATAAAAAAAGGCTGACCGACCGGCCAGCCTTTCCTATCTTTTGAACCGACAATTAGTCGCTGAGAGAGAATCTCTTGAAAGCGACAACCTTTGCCTCAGGATCTACAGACTTGATGTACTCTGCGACAGTCTTCTTGTCATCAGACTGTACAAACTCCTGTTCCTCAAGGGTAGACTCCTTGAAGAACTTCTGGATTCTACCATTGGCGATGTTCTGAATCATCTGCTCAGGAAGAGAAGCGGCCTTCTCGGCAGAGACAGTCTTGATGATCTCACGAGCCTGCTCAGCCTGCTCAGGAGTAATCCAACCCTTGGCGGTGTTGGACTCGATGTGATCTTCGCTATCAACATGGGCAGGATTGATGCCTACCTTCTTGAGAGCGGCCTCGACAGCCTTCTGAACCATCTCGTCCTTAGTCTTCTGGATGGCGAGCTCACGCTCTTTCTCAACCACTTCCGCAGGGCAGTCAGCTGCTGAGACAGAAACTGGATTCATGGCTGTAACCTGCTGTGCCACAGCCTTGCCGAGCTCAGCAGGAATCTCCTTATTGAAGGCGACGATGGCACCGAGCTTACCGTTGAAGTGAACATAGTCACCAATGAACGGGGCCTCAAGGGCGGCATAGTAAGCGAGAACGTGCTTCTCACCGGTCTTTCCGGTCTGGGCGGAGATCTCCTCCTCAACCGTGTGTCCGTTAGAGCACTTGCTTGCCTTCAGGCCTTCGATGTCGGCAGGGAAGGAAGCGATGGCGGCATCCGCGATCTCAGCTGCAAGAGCCTTGAAATCAGGTGTGGCCGAAACAAAGTCGGTCTCGCAGCCAAGGCACACGATCACACCCTTGTTGCCGTTGATACGAACGAGAACCGCACCCTCTGAGGTCTCGCGGTCCGCACGCTTGGCGGCGACGAGTTTGCCTTTTTCACGGATAATGTTGACAGCCTTCTCAAAGTCACCCTCAGCCTCGGCGAGAGCCTTCTTGCAGTCCATCATTCCGGCTGAAGTCATCTTACGCAACTTCATTACGTCTTGTGCTGTAATTGCCATAACTCGTTCTGTTTAAATTATTCAGCCTTTGGTTCCTCAGCCTTTGGGGCTTCTTCGGCCGGAGCGGCCTCAGCCTCCACGTCAACTGGCTTGGCGCTCTTGCGGGCACGGAGTTTCTTGCCTGTCGGATTTGCGAGAGCATCTCCTTCGGCAGCCTCCTCATTAGCCTCTTTTTCCTTTTCGAGCTTTCTCTCGTTGAGGCCTTCCTGAATCGCGCCGCAAAGGACGTTGAGGATGGTCTCGATCGACTTCGTGGCGTCGTCGTTAGCCGGTATCACATAATCAATCGGGGTAGGATCGCAACAAGTGTCAACCAATGCGAATACCGGGATGTTGAGACGGTTGGCCTCCTTGACGGCGTTGGCCTCCTTCTGTACGTCAACCACGAAAAGAGCTGACGGGAGACGGCTCATGTCCTTGATGGAACCAAGGTTCTTTTCAAGTTTCTCTCTCTGACGGTTGATCTGCAGACGCTCTCTCTTGGCGAGCTTGTCGAACGTACCGTCCTCCTTCATCTTGTCGATGGTGTTCATCTTCTTGATAGCCTTGCGGATTGTCGGGAAGTTGGTAAGCATACCACCAGCCCAGCGCTCGGTTATCGATGGCATATTGACTGCCGTAGCCTTTTCTGCAACGATCTCCTTAGCCTGTTTCTTTGTGGCTACGAAGAGAATCTTGCGACCTGAACGCGCAAGCTCTTTCATTGCGTCAGCAGCCTCGTCTATCTTGACGATGGTCTTGTGCAGGTCGATGATGTGAATCCCGTTCTTCTGGTCAAAGATGTATGGAGCCATCTTAGGGTTCCATTTCCTGGCCAGATGTCCGAAATGTACACCTGCATCAAGAAGTTCTTGGAAATTTGTGCGTGGCATTTTAAAATTCTTGTTTTTTGTTTAAACTTTCCCTCAGACCTTTTGCCGTCAGCCTGAAGGCTCTTTTCTTCAATCTCCGAGCAGTGGTCCTTGACCAGTCTCCGAGATTTTCCGCAGTCCCGGCAATCCCCGGTAGTGTTCATCGGATTCTCATCCAGCGAAAAGTCCGCGGGATTTGAAGCACCGGACTGTGCTTTTTCATAAACCAGCTTATGCGGCCTTACAATACAGACAAGACTAACGCTTGCTGAACTGGAAGCGCGCACGTGCGCCAGGCTGACCAGGTTTCTTTCTCTCGACCTCGCGGGAGTCACGTGTCAGGAAGCCTTCGGCCTTGAGGACTGAACGGTAAGCCTCTCTGTCCAGATCGCTAAGAGCGCGGGAGATTCCGAGTCTTACAGCTTCGGCCTGGCCTTTGGTGCCGCCACCGACAACGTTAACCTTCACGTCAAACTGACCTTCTGTCTTCGTAACCGCAAAAGGCTGATTCACTATGTAACGGAGAGCGTCTGTCTTGAAGTACTCCTCAAGACTGCGGCCGTTGATTGTGACATTGCCTTGACCAGCTGCGAGATAAACACGAGCTACGGCTGATTTACGTCTTCCAAGGGCGTTTTTCTGTTCCATTTGCTCTGTTAGATTTCGTTCAACTTAATTTCTCTAGGGTTCTGGGCCTGGTGAGGATGCTCTGGGCCTGCGTAGACGTGCAGGTTGTTGATGATCTTGTCACCAAGACGGGTCTTAGGGAGCATACCCTTCACTGCTCTCCTAACGAGTTCAGCGGGTCTCTTCTCCAGGATCTCCTTCGGAGTCGTGAAACGCTGTCCACCCGGATAACCGGTGTAGCGAACGTAAACACGGTCAGTCATCTTGCTTCCTTTGAGAACAACCTTCTCGGCGTTGATGACGATGACGTTGTCACCGCAGTCAACATGAGGGGTGAATCCCGGCTTGTTCTTGCCGCGGAGGACAAGAGCAATCCTTGAGGCAAGACGTCCGAGTGCCAGATCCGTGGCATCGATAACGACCCACTCTTTCTGTACAGTAGCCTTGTTCAAGGAGACTGTTTTGTAGCTAAGTGTGTCCACTGTCTTGATCTTTAATGGTTTAACATAAAATATTGCGATCCCTACACAACATAGGGGTCGCAAAGATAGGCATTTTTTCTGGAATATTCAAACTTAAATCTTTTATAGGATAATAGGATAATAAGGTTGTTCTTCTCGTTCTCCACGTTGAAAGGATATTCCAATGGCAGAATATGACGTACCTAACGATGGAATTTGGCGGAAATATGGTGGAAAAGACACAAATTGCCCCTTTTGCCATATTCATTTCGGAATACACCCGCTAACTTTGCGAACGCCATAACCGAATGTGGAAAGACATCAGTATTACTGAACCCACTATCGCAACAGTTCGTTAAAAAATCAATCAATAAGTTACTCGGCTCTGTCCGTGAATAGAAGTATATGTTAATGGTAAAATTTACCGAAGTATGGTTAAAGATAAACTCACCTTGTTTGCCGCCTGCATAATTGCGGCCATATCCTGCGAACGTCCAGCCTCTGATGTGGAGGTCTCGTCTGTTTCGGTCAGCCCGTCGTCCATTGAATTGGAAATCGGAGACAGAACTATGCTTAAGGCGACGGTCGTTCCCGCCGCCGCCAATGATAAGACAATCGAATGGGCTTCTGACAATGAAAAGGTGGCGGCCGTTTCAGATGGCGCTGTGACCGCTGTCGGGGAGGGGCGCGCCGTGGTGTCCGCAGTTGCCCACAACGGCAAGTCCGCATCCTGCATTGTGACCGTGGTGGCTTCTTCCAGCCCAAACCCTGATCCTGATCCTGACCCAGATCCTGACCCGAATCCGGAATTCGTCCTTGTGTCCGAGCAGATAGCAGACCTTGGACTTAGCGTCAAATGGGCGAGCTGGAACATAGGGGCCTCCAAACCAGAAGAATACGGTGACTATTACGCCTGGGGAGAGGTGGAGGTGCGTGATGAATCCACCTACAAATACAATATGTGGGATCATTACAGGTTCGGATGGGCCGAGCCGGGAAAAATCCACATCACAAAGTACTGCACCAACCCGGAGAATGGTGTCGAAGACCAGAATACCATACTTGACCCGGAGGATGATGCGGCCTCTGTGGCGTGGGGAGATAAGTGGAGGATGCCGACTACGCAGGAGATGCAGGAACTCAAGAAAAAATGCGAAATACGCGAGTATGTACTCAATGGCGTCGGCGGCTATCTTTTCATCGGGCCGAACAAGAACGCCATTTTTCTTCCGAAAGCTGGTGGGATGCAGGGTTTTCAGGGCAAACATGCCTATTATTGGACATCATCACTATCCATCTCATCCAACGATAAGGCTCTTGCCTTCAATACCGGGGTCGATAGCATCGAGCATGGTTTCGTTTTGGAGACTACGGCCGGAAGGGTCTATGGACTCGCTGTGCGGGCTATCTATGGCGAGCGTCCGCAGGACGGATATGAAGTCAACTTCAGCGGGACGGCAGTTTCGGATATCGGGGAGACATCAGCAGTTGCTGTATCCAAGGTTACCACTTCTGGCGGCAAGATTGACTATGCCGGGTTCTGCTACGGTACCGGCGCGAGAGTAGATGTTATCAATGAGGGAAATCAAGAGTGCAATGTGGCAGCGGACGGGACTATGAGGCTCGAACTCTCAGGACTTCGGGAAGCAACATCATATAAAGTCCGTCCATTTGTCTCCATTGAGTCTGTCAGATACTATGGGGATGGCATTGAGCTCAACACAGCTGCGGAAAAGGCAGAGCAGATTGTTGACCTCGGTCTCAGCGTAAAGTGGGCAGGGTGGAATCTTGGTGCGACGAAGCCTGAAGAATACGGGGGATACTACGCCTGGGGTGAGACTTCTCCGAGAACGAGTTTCAAAGAGACTGACTCGTATGCGTATTGGAACGGCAAGGAGTTTACCAAATATAACAAGAGAGACAAAAAAACAATACTTGACCCGGAGGATGATGCGGCCTCTGTGGCGTGGGGTTCTGGGTGGCGTATCCCTACGCAGAGCGAGTGGGAGGAATTGTGCCGCAACACCGATCGCATCAAGACCGTCCGCAACGGAGTCGCAGGAATGCAGTTCACTTCAAAGAAGAACGGCAAATCGATATTCTTCCCTTTTGCCGGGTACTATTACAAGGGAGATGAAATCCCAGACTATGCATTGGGCCACTACGGCTCTTACATGTCCTCCCAGATAAGGATTAAGACAGGAGTGCATATTGACAACAGCTACTCAGCTCCTTACTGTTGCTCCTTCGGTGATGAGATACCCTTATACTTACCCATAGAATCCGTTACCAACCGGATAGGCAGAGGAGAAACGGTTAGAGCCGTCTGTCAGTAAGTTCGCTTTCAATGCACATGTTGCATCCAAGAGGCTTTCCGGCAAAGGCAAGGCGACAGCAATTTAAATGAATTTAATCAATGAGCCCGGTGGCATCCATGCTTCCGGGCTTTCTGTTTTGTCGCTCGGTACTTCAGACGGGATCGGTCGTTTTGATGCTTCGACAGGCTCAGCAACCACAGGCTCAGCAACCACAGGTCCAGCAACCACAGGTCCAGTGACCGACACCGTCCGGTTGGTGAGCCTGTCGAACCATAAGGATGGCCTCTTCTGGAAAAGCATTGATGAATAAGTAGGAATATTCAGATAATTTCTCCAAATTTGTCAATGATTTTTTACGGAGTGCCCATCCCGGTCACCAGCTTACCAACAGAATCCAACAATGAGAACAATAAGAATTGTACTTATCTATATATTACTTTTAGCCGCATTGCCAGCATATTCACAGAATATGGTGGATTCGCTGATTACGGCGTTCGACCGCCAGAAAGGGGCTCAGGCGAGACACTCAGCTGAAGCGTTTTTTGAATATCTGGCAAAGGATGGCTTCACAGAAGGGACCATAGAACTGCTTCCCGGCAGCAAGACGGACAGCGTCAAGGCTCTGACATGGTACTGGGCCGGGGAATGGTACTACGATGCCCAGGAATATGACAAGGCCATTGGTTATTCGAGCAAAGCGTTGGCGCTCAGCAAGAAAATCGGAACTAAAGAGATAGAATGCGACTGCGACAACGTCCTTTCCATTGCATATTTCCGAAAGTCTGACTACCACAAGTCACTTGAACACGCACAGGCGACCCTTGAGTTGGGACGAGAACTTCAGGATGAAGAGCGGATAGCGTATTCATTGAACACTTTGGCAGGGATATGCCTTGCGTCGAAGCAGCCTGCGGAGGGAGTGAAATACGTTCTTGAGGCCATCAGGATCTGCGAAAGGCAGAAAGACTCCCTAAAGTTGGCGGTGCGCTGCGGCATGGCGGCGGAAATCTACCACAGCATGGGAGAACATGAGAAGAGCCTTGAATATTCCCGCCGCGCCTACGACATCAACAAGGCCATGGGGCTTAACGACAAGGCTGCGGTCAGACTGTCGCAGATGGCGGCGGCACAGATGGCCCTCGGTCAGTACGACGATGCGGAAAAGTCTCTGCTCAAAGCGCTTCCTGAACTGGAAAAGGCCGGGAATATGCAGTCTTGGTCCATCAGCTGCAACCAGATGGGCGACATCTGCCTCCAGAAAGGAGACCACGAGAGGGCTGTCGAATATTTCAGGTCGGCGCTCAAGGTCTTTTCCGAAAAAGGGGATGCATACAACATGAGTCATTCGCACTATGGACTCAGCAGGGCTCTGACTCCACGCAATTCCGATGAAGCCGTGGAGCATCTGATGCAGTACACCCACATCAAGGACTCACTCTACGACAGCGAGATGAACCAGGGGCTCAATGAATATAACGCCCGCTACCGCAACGAGCAGATCACAAGCGAGAGGGATCATCATCTGAGTTCCAAACGGAAGATCCTTTGGTTCGGCATCGTGGCCGTGGCATTGCTGGCGTTCGCGATATGGCTTCTCGCCCGTAGGAACAAGTCCATCAAGTCCATCCTTGACGACACTCTGGCCAAGCTCGACGCGGCAAGGAAACGTACGGCCTCTCGTCCGTCACAGACTCCTGAGCGGGATGTTGTCGGACCGTTGAAGGCTGAAATCCGGAAACAGATCACGGAAGGGAAGGACGTTGACCTCCAGGAAGCGGCATCCGCTCTCTGCACCACCAGATCAAACCTCAACCGCCAGATCAAGGCTCAGACAGGGAGCAGCAGCAGCGCTCTGGTGACAGAGGTCAGAATTGAGATGGCCAAAGAAATTCTGACCAGACAGAAAGACAAACCTGTCTCGGAGGTCGCCTTGCTCTGCGGAATCAATGACACTTCCTATTTCATAACTTTGTTCAAGAAAGTCACCGGCACCACGCCGAAACAATGGCGGGACGGCAACACCGGGCAATAACATAATTTCAAGCAGACTTCGGAGAAATATGGCCAAAGAGACGCATTTTGCCTCTCTGGCCATATTCTTTTTGGTGCGTCCCGGCTAACTTTGCGGTACACATAAACCTAAAAAATCACATGATTACAAATCTTAGTTTGAAAGCCATAACGGTCGTCGCCTTGATGGCGGGACTCGGCACAATGACAGCCAACGCACAGTTGGGTGGACTGGGAAACGCCATTAAGAACAAAGTCAAGAATGAAGCGTCCAAGACAAAGACGGCGGTGGCGGAAACCGCAAAGGAGAAAGCCGCGGCACAAGTCCGGAACGTTGTGGACGGAGTCCGTCCTGACGAGGAAAAGTTCTGGAATTCCGACATGGGAGACTGCGTGAGGATCGTCGGTCAGGAAGGGACTCTTTACGAGGGCAACGCCAAGTCCTCCTGGGAACAGCTTCAGGAATGGAAGACAGACCTCCCGACCATGACAATGAACAGCAAGACTGTCATCGCCAACTCCCTTTACTATCTCTATAGGATGGAGGAGGCCGCGGACGAGCAAAACTTCGACAACCAGGAACTTGAGTATTTCACCCGCTCCGGGGAGATGTACAATTTCATCGAGAACATGGCTCGTGAGACGGAAGGCGTCAAGGAGCAGTTCAAGTACAATGAGTACAAAGAGCATTACAACGCCGCCTACGGAAAGATCTGGGCGAAGCTTTGGACGGGATTGCCTAAAAAGGCGGCTACGGCCAAGGAAGACAGGGCGAAGTTCGCCGAAGGGACCTACAATCAGATCGAGTTCGAGATTGGGAAATCCAATGAATATTCAGGTAAGATGAAGGAGTGGTACCTTGACTGGGCATATTCAGCCTACAATCTGAACGCATCATTCGGTTATCTTCTTGAAAGCGATCCTCAGTATAATCAAGTTCTCACTGACCTTAAGTCGGCCATAGCACAAACTTCAGAGGAGTTCCAGGCCAGGAATCCGGTCAAGACGGCCGCTCAGCTGAGGGACGAGTACAAGGCTGAGAAAGAACAACTTGCCAAAGAAGAAGCTGAGCGCAAGGCCGCACGCGAAGCGGAGATCGCCGCGAGCATGCAGCCTTGGCCTGCCACCAAGATGGGTGACGCTGCGTTCCTGAATGCATGTCTGGCAGCCGCAAGAGCCCAGTTCCCAGAGGAGGACGCAAAGCGTGTCACCATCCTCAACTCGACATGGCAGATCGACCGTGACGGTTTCGGCAACATTTTGCGCCGCCGTGTCAGCGCATGGGTGGACATCAAAAAGGACGGCAGGCGTTACGCCACAAACTACGGCTTCGCCCAGGACTACATGGGTGGCGGCAAGTACGGCAAGACCTACCTCTTCGGTGTAGGTACCAGAAGCGGATTTTTCATCAAGTAAATCGCTATCACATAATTAATACAAACTAAAAGCTATTCTTATGGCTTACACAGAGACGACAAAGACCACCTACGGTCAGCGCGTGAAGAAATCTTTCGGTGGCATCGGCTCCGGTTTCCTGCTCATTATTGTTGGCACAATCCTCCTTTGGTGGAATGAAGGCAGGGCCGTCAAGACAGCCAAAATGCTCAACGAGGCCGCAGGAGTGACCGTCGAGATGACCGACATAAACACAATTGATCCTCAGTTCGACGGGAAACTGGTTCATGCCGCAGGTATGACAGCCACCATCGACTCGCTCATCGACCCTGATTTCTGTGTCGGTGTGACAGCTGTCAAATTTGTCAGAAAGGTTGAGTACTACCAGTGGATCGAGCGCTCCCAGAGCAAGACCAAGGACAAGGTCGGAGGTGGCCAGGAGACCACCACGACCTACACCTACGAGAAGAAATGGATGGACTCTCCTGTCAATTCAGAGGAGTTCCACGACCCTGAGTATCAAGGAGCGAATAGGGTCAGAATCGCCATCGACGACTTGAGACAGACAGCCGAGAACGTGACGTTCGGTGCCTATAGGCTGACCAAAAGCCAGATCGCCTCTATCGGCGGTGAGCAGCCTTACCTCTTTTCCGAGAAGGACACCAAGAGGATCACCAAGGAGTTGTTCAAAGAGGAGTGCATGATCGACACTACCCTTACCGTGAAAATCCAGAACAACGTGGTCTACTTCGGCCATAAGTCCGGAACGCCTCAGGTCGGTGACGTGCGTGTGACCTTCACCAAGGTGCTTCCTGTCGAGGTCTCCCTCATGGCCCAGGTCAGCGGTGACACATTCGTGCCCTACACATCCAAGAACGGAAAGAATTTCGACATTCTTCAGATGGGAGTCCTGTCCGCGGATCAGATGTACGAGGGACAGCACTCCGCCAACAAGATGTGGCTCTGGATCCTCAGGTTCCTGGGTATATTCCTTGTCATCGGTGGCCTAAAGGGTATATTCGGATTCCTTGAGACTCTCGCCAAGGTGGTTCCTTTCATCGCGAACATCATCGGAGCAGGTGTGGGCCTTGTCTGCTCGCTCGTCGGTTTCGCATGGTCGTTCATCGTGATCGCCATCGCATGGCTTGCCTACAGACCGATCCTTGGAATATCCTTGATTGTAATAGCGGTGGCACTGATCATCTTCCTGTCCAGCAGGAAGAAGGCCACTACGTCCGCATAGTTTTCACAACGACGCAACTTATTAATATTCAGATATCAAAATGAAAATATTCAGAAATATTAAAAAAACTTTGGGAGTTGTTGTCGCTCTCTCGCTTTCAATGAATATGCCGGCTCAGAGCCTTCTGAACCAACTCGGTAAACGCGCAAAGAACGCCGCCACCACGAGAAGCACCATGGGTGTGGACAAAGCCATCCAAAAAGGATTGGACAAAGTGGAGGGTACTATTGAGAAAGGTGCCAACGATGCCCTCAACGGGCGTGGCGGGGATGGCCAGGCGCCGGCGGCGGGCAACGGCCGTGTCTCCGTAAACGCCAATGGCACTATCTACTATGTCAGTGAGTCCGGCAACAACAAGAATGACGGTTTGAGCCCGTCAACGCCTCTTAAGAATATTCAAAAAGCGCTGGACATCGCTCCGGCCGGTTCCACAATCTACGTGGCCGCCGGCAACTACTATGGTCTCCTTCGCTGCGGAAACATCTTCGTCCGCAAGCCTGCCTACATCTACGGTGGCTTCAACGGGGATTTCTCCCAGCGGGACATCCTGAACTACCGCACGTTGGTACAGCCAACCCCGGAGTCCAACGGCACCGCCAAGGCTCCGACCGTTCAGCTTGAGATCAATGTCGGCAAGTACGATAGCAATGTTGAGTACCGAAACGCTGAGGTTCTGTTCGACGGAATCATCTTCGACCGTGGCAACTCCATTTCCTACTATTCCGGCAACGACGAGAACCAGAAGGGGCAGCCTGAAGGTGTGGAGACGACGAAGATGAATCCGATCGGAACGAAAGGCATGGGAGGGGCGGACCTTTCCAATCTGGAGACTTTCACGAAGGAGTCCTGCATTCTCTACATGAATAACTCCAACGTGAACCTGACAGTGCGCAACTGCGCGTTCATCAATGCTCCTAACCACGTGATTCTCGGCCTTTTCAGAGGATCCATGCGGATCGACAACAACATATTCGTGAATTGCAGGATGGAGGCGATGGACGTGCGCGGCTCGGATCCAAAGGTAAACTCAAGGGTTGACTTCACCAACAACACATTGCTGTTCATGTGGTCGTTCAAGCAGAACCTTGAGACGATGGGGTACGGATTCCGTTTCCAGCCTGGCACGGACTGCTATCTTGCCAACAACATCTTCGGTTGCTCAATGATGACCGCTCTTGACTACACGCACATCGACAGCGACAGGAACCGTGAGGCCACCCGAAAGACCAGCGTGGAGAACAATGTGTTCTTCCTCAACAGGATGGGTGACATTTCGATTCCGGGAGGCGGCAATTTCATCAACATCAGCAGCGCCGATTTTTCAGATGTTGAATATCTTGACTCCGAGAGCGGCAACACAACGGTCAAGGACGCGAACATATTCAAGGGCAAGATTGACGAGGCTTACCTGAAAGGGTTCCTCAATGCGTCTTACACCGCTGAGATGCAGCACAATCCTAATTCTGCGGTCAACACGTTCCGGTCGGCTCTCGGCATGAACCAGATCGGCACCATGACCTCCAAGGTCACGATGTACGCCAACCGCTACAATTGGGAGAAGGCGCTTCTGCTCTTCGGAGCTATGCCGGGCTACGGGGCGCAGGTGCCGCGGTAGCACGGTGGCTTAAAAGCCTCCATGAATATTCTTGAGAAGAGTGCCCTTGGTCCGCACCGGGGCACTCTTTTTCATTGTCTAAAGCGCATTGACTTCTTC
>DJRG01000050.1 GCA_002438845.1 Bacteroidales bacterium UBA6366 | reverse complement strand
GGTGTCGTTCCTTTGTTCGCTTCTGGAGTCGGTGCTGATGTCCACTCCGCTCTCTTACATCACGATGAGGAAGGAGCAGGGATACAGGCCGGCGGAGAAGTTCCTGAAGTACAAATCTGACCCGGACAGGCCTCTGGCGGCTATCCTTTCTTTGAACACGATCGCAAACACGCTTGGAGCGGCGGCTGTGGGCCGTCAGGCGACCATTTTGTTCGGAAGCACATGGTTCGGAATCATTTCGGCTCTGACGACTCTTTTGGTACTGGTCTTCTCCGAGATCGTTCCTAAGACCATTGGAACCTCATATTGGAAGAACCTTATGGGGTTTGTGACATCGGCCATCTCGTTCCTGTCTGTTCTGATGTGGCCACTGGTGATTATGGTCCGCTTGATAACCAATATGATGACCAAGGATGATGACGAGGCGACCGTCAGCAGGGAAGAGGTGACGGCGATGGCGAACATCGGGGCTGAGGAAGGCGTGATCGACTCTGACGAGAACAAGGTCATCCAGAACATCATGAAGCTGGACAATGTCAAGGCCTGCGACGTGATGACCCCGAGGATTGTCGCGATGACGGCGCAGGAGAACATGTCCCTGAAGAATTTCTACAAGAACGACACTTACCTGCATTTCTCCAGAATCCCAGTCTATGGGGATTCTCCGGAATATATCACTGGCTACATCCTTCTGAGCGACGCTCTTGAGGGACTGGCGGACGATGAGTTCGACAAGCGCTTGGTGGAACTGAAGCGCCCGATCTCTTTTTTCAAGGAGGAAGACTCATGCGGCCACATCTGGGAGGAACTTCTCAAGAAGCACGAGCAGATCGGTCTCATCATTGATGAATATGGTTGCTTCCAGGGCATCATCACACTTGAGGACATCATTGAGACCATTCTCGGCCTTGAGATCATCGACGAGAACGATCAGGCCACAGACATGCAGCAGTTCGCCCGCGAGCGTTGGGAACGCCGTCAGAAGCGGTTCAGGACGATTGTCCTACCTAAGGAAGATGACAAGTGAAGCCGCTCCTGACAGGATGCAAGTGCGTTGAATCGTTCTTAGTATCGTTTTTAGAACGACTATTTTTGATTATTTGAGCTAAAAGATGTTATTTTGTGGCTTGGATATATTTTTTAACTAATGATTATGAAAACTAAATTCTTTGGCGTGGTGGCCCTGATGGCCTCGATTATCGCCATGACAGCCTGCCAGAAGGACAAGGCTGACGACACTTGGAAACAACTACCACTTGAGCAGATCTCTGTTGAAAGTGGTAAAGCCACAATCTCTGTAAATGAAGTCCCATGCGACTATGGCAATGTCCAGTTGATTGCTGACGGAGAGGATTCCGGAACTCTGACATTGACTGAAATCGTGCCTGGTTATTCTGATGTGAAGGTGAATGTGGATCTTCTTAAGAATTCCGACGATTCTTTCGCGTTCAAGGGAACGACCATCGTGTCAACTCCACCTTCAATTGCCGCCACGCTGCGCAGCACGGATGCCAATCCTTGTTATGCTGTCAACGTTGAAGGTTCCATCACTCTTGAAGGTGAGGTTAAAGTCACTGTCGCCACCCAGGTTCAAGGTGATGCCGCTCCATTGATTGGCAGTTGGAACCTTGTACGTCAATGCCAGTACGGAGAAAGCGGACCAGTCAACGGCCCTGCGCAGATCACATGGAAAGTGTCAGCGGAGGCCGGAGGAAACATAGGCACTATCGTAGGTCTTGCTAATGCTGTAGTCTGCCCACTGTTGACCGAAGTACTCAATCAAGTTACCTTTGATGAGACGGGCAATATCATGGCTCAGTATTATAGCGATTTTGATTTGGGTGATGACGCACTTTCAAAGATCTTTGAGTTGATCGGTTCTGTGAGTCCAGACGATAATGGCAATGTCACCTACACCGCCCATCACACGGATTGGCTTGATTCACCTAAGGCCAACCTTGCTTTCTGGTACGCTTATGGCAGTTCTCTTTTCATTGTCCCTAACGTTTCAGCCATCATGAATGCGGCAGGTTCAGAGAGCACCAGAACTGACAAGATTGAAGAATCCGGCATAGACTTGTCCACGATAATGGATCTTCTGCCAAAACTTAAGGAATATGGCGTCGATGTCGACGCTCTCAGCGCTGAGCTGCAGAAGATGCTGGCAAGGGGCATCGAGCTTAAATATTCAGAGAAGGATGGCGGTCTGAAGATCTACGTGGACAAGGCTCTTTGCGCCCCTATCATTGAAGCGCTGCTTCCTGCTCTTAAGACTCTTGATGTGATGCTTGATGAACTCTCCAAGTCAGAAGACTCTGAAGATCAGGAGACTTTGAAGACAGTACAGCTTGTGATGTATATGCTCGGCCTTGAGAAACCATCAGACCTTGAGCTTGTCTGGAAAGCGACTTCCGAGTTCGAGATTGCCCTTAACTTCACTAAGGCGTAAATTCAGTCAAGATTGATGAACAGCGGCCCATTACTTCATGTAAATGGGCCGCTGTCTTTATAATAATACTGCTGTCATCAGTAACCTCCGAAGCGCCATCCAAGTCCGAGCATCAGATTGTTTGGATCGTGGAAGTCGTGAAGCTTGTAGCCGATGTGGAGGAACAGATTTCTATAGAGATCGGTCTTCAGCGCGAGGGTCTGGTAGAATCCCTTGAGCTCGTCTCCTTTGTAGATGACGTTACGGCCGAAACCGATGTTCACGGAGAATATCGGCATGACAAATTCTGCCCTAATAGAGAGGCCGACTCCTAATTGCTCGTTAAGGGGCGGGCGATAGAAGCGGATGTTTCCGTCATCACCTATCCCGGCCACATGCTCACCGACATTAGCGCTTTCATCGTACTGGACATCGAGTGAGAGTCCGGCCCTGAAAAATTTGTTCACCCTGTATAGCGGGCTGATGTTCAGTCCGAGAATTCCGAATTTGCCTTCGGCGATGTATGGGGAGTCATTCCACATCAACCCTTTGGCTCTTCCTGCCCCGTACAGGAGAATGTCGTAGGTCATCCTGTCTGCGAACCTTGAACTATTCAGCGAGGCATATTCATTGACGGCAGAGGCCGACGTCCGAAATTTCTTATTCTCAGGGCCGAAACTTCTGCTAACCCCTATCCGCCCCCCGACGGTATTGACTCCAGCGTTCGGATAGGATGTGTTGCCGTTGGAAAAATGTGTAAGGTCGATTCCGGCGGAAAGCGTCCAATTGTCAACAGGCTTCCATGAAAGCAGAATTCCGAAATTGATGTAGGCGTTCACCCTTGAGCCGACCACCACATTGTATTCATTGGCATAGCTGTGCAGGTCCGCGTAGGGGTCATAGGGATGCCATCCGAAAGAGACTCCGAAATTCCATTCATAGTCTAACGATAGCGTTGGCGAAATCTGTGCGAGCCTTGCCCCCTGAAACACATAGACAGCTGCGGGATCACCGATTTCCTTATGGTCAAAGAACGTGTTGAAAGCGACTCCAATCCCTTGATATGCGGTAGGATATAATTTTCCGTAACGGCTGTCGGAAGGGAATGAGAATGAATATTGCAGATGGGCCGAACCGCTCTTGTCCAACCGCTTGCCAAGCTCGTTGTCCCCTCTGAAAAAACTGTGGGTCGGCAGAATATAGGACGGGCGGACATTGACACCGACTCTATGCGTCACCTTGGAACTGTCCACCTGATGGCCTTCCGCCATCAGAGAAGCGGATAAAACCAGAATCGTCAGAATGGTTTTTATGAATATCCTTGAACTCATCGCTTGTCAACAAATAGGGCGTGCTCTCCGTTAGGAGACTTGCTCGAAAACTTTCCTTTGATCTCCACAATCTTGCCTGTGGCCTTGTTTCTAAGGAACATGTTGTAGCCTGTCGAGTAGGTGTCAATGTACCAAAGCATACTATAGTGCCAAGACAATTCTCCGGTTGGAGGAAATTTCATGGTTACTTCTCTGCCATCGTCAATAGGGTACTCATTTGTTCCGTAACTGTAAATGGCGGTACTTTGTTTATTGAAACAAAGTGCTTCATCATTCAGTGCTCCGTCCGGTACCGGCACTCTGAAGTCTCCGCAATAAAGTCCGAATCCTGAATCGTCCGAGAATTCCACCTGTCTTGCCGCTCCGAAAAACACTCTCATCCTGATGCGCAATGTGTCTGGACCTTCATTTTTGTAAGACATTGGCCCCCACCCTTTTTCGTATTCAGGTAAAGTCCTTGTCACCGGCTCGTTCCACTCGATTCTATCCAGCTCATAGCCGGAACTGCGAGGTTGCGTGACCGTCAAGGTGTCATATTCAAAAGAAGATGCGATGACAACATCCACTTTGAGGCCTGAATCAGAAAAATTAGGCTGGAAGAACATGGCCAGTTCTCGCTCCGAGGACTTTTTGTAGAACATCGTGAATCCGTTATCCGACAGTTTTATTTTACCATCATCAACCTCTGTCATTTCGGAGCTGAGGCCAGGATGCCAACTATGTCCACCGTTGACACGTATTGAATAAACTCGCCAATCGTCGGTCTTGAACCTGACTTTGACTGAATCCCCGTCTTCAGGAAGTGAAATATCACGGATTGAAGGACTTAGCTGATTTACAAACGCATCATGATTGCATCCGTAGGCAAGCAAAGCAAGCCATGTCGCGGATGCAATTGACAGAATCCGTTTAAGAAGGGCCTTTCTCATCGGTTCAACGCAAAGTCTTGAAGTTCCTCGTAAAACCGCTGGGTAGGGAAGCCCATCACATTGTAGAAAGATCCCTCAATTCTGGTGATGCCGACGTAGCCTATCCATTCCTGAATGCCGTAGGCACCGGCTTTGTCGAAAGGTTTGAAGTTGTCGATGTAGTAGTCAACCTCGTTGTCTGACAGATTCTTGAAATAGACATCAGTAGAGACTGAGAATGTCTTTTTACGATGAGCATCACGGATTGTCACGGCGGTGATCACCTGATGCTCACGGCCAGAGAGAAGCCTGAGCATCCTGACAGCGTCGGCCCTGTCGTGAGGTTTCCCCAGGATCTCGGTTCCGCACAAGACCATCGTGTCCGACGTCACCAGAATCTCGTCATCGGCAAGTTCCCTATGAAAGCCGAGCGATTTCCCCTCCGACATCAATTCGGGAACCTTTGCGTGCGGAGTGTCAGGGGAGTACTCCTCGACAAACGAAGTGCCCGTGTCGACCGTGAAATCAATGTCAAGTCCTGCCAGAAGCTCGCGTCTTCTGGGGGAATTGCTGGCAAGGATGATCCTCTTTCCGTGAGTGAACATATTCCTAAAACTTTTTCTTGTAGGTGATGGCGTCGAAGTTCCAGCGTCCCTGCGCCTTCATGGCTTTTTCCATGTACTCGCGCACGCAGGCTTTTCCTCCCGGTCTGTCGGAAATGATGTCCGCCGCTTCCTTGACCTCTTCGACCGCATCGCTCGGGCAGACTCCGATTCCGGCTGCCAAGATTACCTCAATGTCAGGGATGTCATCACCGAAGTACATGACTTGGTCGGACCTTAAGCCATGCCTCTTGCAGAAGTCCTCGAAGTCTTCGATTTTGTTGCGAGAGCCAAGATAAATGTCCTCCGGATTGATGCCGTTGCTGCTGAACCTGGCTCTGATGCTTTGAGACCGTCCCCCGGTGATCACACCGACAGGGAAGCCGTTCATGCATGCCATTCTGACGGCAAAGCCATCCTTGGCGTCAAAAGTCCTGTAAAGCTGTCCTTCGAGATCCGCCAGGATCCCACCGTCCGTCATCACCCCGTCAATATCGAACGTGAATGCCTTGATGTCCTTGAAATCTGTCATTATGATTTGGCTCCGTTAGGACCGAATTGAGGCAGATCACCTAGATTGAACGTTCCTCCCTGTTGTGGCTGCCCACCGCCAAGGTTGATCAGCCCGAACTGAGACTCGTATTTGGTCACATTGTCCATGAGCGCATTAAGAAGCCTTTTGGCATGCTCCGGAGTCATCACGATGCGGTTGCTGATGTCCGGCTTCGGCAATCCCGGAAGGATGGTGGCGAAGTCGATGATGAACTCGCTGTGCGAGTGTGTGATTATCGCAAGGTTTGAATATGTGCCCTTTGCCACTTCCGGACGGATTTCCAGACTGATTTCTTTCTTCTCTTCCATAGTATGTGTGTATTTTTAAGGCAAATTTAGTGAAAAATGTGCTATCTTTGTAAACTTTGTATATTATAAGCGAGAATATGAGCGAGAAAAAAGAGCTTTCCGCAAAGTACAATCCGGCGGAAGTTGAAGACAAATGGTACGCATGGTGGACAGAACACAAATGCTTCCACTCCGAACCGAACGAGAAAGAACCATACACGATAGTCATTCCGCCACCTAACGTGACGGGTATCCTGCACATGGGGCACGTGCTGAACAACACATTGAATGATGTGCTGATACGCAAGGCAAGGATGGATGGTAAGAACGCCTGTTGGGTTCCCGGCACGGACCACGCCTCGATTGCTACCGAAAGCAAGGTCGTGGCCAAACTCAAAGGAATGGGAATATCCAAGGAGGACCTTACCCGCGATGAGTTCATGAAATATGCTTGGGAATGGAAGGAGGAGCATGGAGGAATCATTCTCAAGCAGCTCCGCAAGCTGGGGGCTTCCTGCGATTGGGATCGCACAAGGTTCACGATGGAGCCTGAGCTTTCCGACGCAGTGATCGCCACATTCTGCTACTTCTACAAGAAAGGAATGATTTATAGAGGTGTGCGCATGGTCAACTGGGACCCGGTCGCTCTGACCGCGATCAGTGACGATGAGGTCATCCACAGGGACACCAAGAGCCATTTCTATCACCTTAAATATTATGTTTCCGACGGCAATGGCAATCCGACCGACAAGTATCTTGTGATCGCGACGACACGTCCGGAGACAATCATGGCCGATGCCGCGATTTGTGTGAATCCTGCCGATGAGAGACATCATTGGCTGAAAGGTAAGAAGGTGCTTATCCCGTTGATTAATAGAGAGATTCCGGTGATTGAAGACAGTTACGTGGAGATGGATTTCGGAACAGGCTGTCTAAAGGTCACTCCTGCCCACGATGCCCACGACTATGAGATCGGCCTTCGTCACAATCTCCCTGTCATGGACATCATCGATGACCACGGACGTCTGAACGAGAAGGCTCAGATTTTGGTCGGTGAGGATCGCTTCGATGCCAGAAAGAAGATAGTCAAGATGTTGGAGGAGTCCGGCAATCTTGTCAAGGTAGAGGAATATACCTCTCCTGTGGGATATTCGGAAAGAACCAACGCAGTCATCGAGCCAAAACTCTCCGCCCAGTGGTTCCTGAAGATGGAAGACCTTGCCGCCAAGGCTCTTGAAAGTGTCGAGTCCGGCAAGATAAAGCTGATCCCGGACAAATACCGGAACACCTACCGTCACTGGATGGAGAACGCCCACGACTGGTGCATCTCCCGTCAGCTTTGGTGGGGACAGAGGATTCCGGCATATTATCTCCCTGATGGACAGATAGTTGTCGAAGAGACTTCTGAGAAGGCTCTTGCGGCGGCTCAGAAGATCAATCCGGCTCTTACCGCCGCTGACCTCAGACAGGATGACGATGTGCTCGACACTTGGTTCTCCAGCTGGCTCTGGCCGATCTCCGTGTTCGATCCTCAGAAACCAGGACATCCTGAGCATAAGCCGAACAAGGATCTCGCTTACTATTATCCTACAAATGATTTGGTTACGGGACCGGACATCATCTTCTTCTGGGTCGCCAGGATGATCATGGCCGGGGACGAGTTCATGAACGACATCCCGTTCAGTAACGTTTATTTCACTGGAATCGTGCGTGACAAGCTTGGCAGGAAGATGTCGAAGACCCTCGGCAACTCTCCGGATCCGCTTGACCTCATCGCCAAGTATGGGGCCGATGCCGTGAGGATCGGCATGTTGCTTTGCTCGTCAGCAGGCAACGACATATTCTATGATGAGTCACAGGTTGAGCAGGGAAGGAATTTCTGCAACAAGATATGGAACTCATTCCGTCTTGTACAAGGCTGGACGGTTGATGAGAAACTTCAGCAAAGCGAGGTTAATAAATTGGCGGTAAATTGGTTCGAGAATAAGTTGAATCAGACGATTCTTACAGTCGAGGACCATTATTCCAAGTTCAGGATCTCAGATGCCCTGATGAGCATCTACAAGCTTTTTTGGGACGAGTATTGTGCCTGGTACCTTGAGGCTGTCAAGCCGGCATTCGGCGAGAGCATCGACAAGGCTACGTATGACGCCACTATCATATTCTTTGAGAAGTTGCTGAAGATGATTCATCCAGTGATGCCGTTCATTACTGAGGAACTTTGGCAGTCAATGGCTGAGCGAAATGATGGGGAGACCATCATGTACCAGCCGACTCCTAAGGCCGGCCCTGTCGATGAAAAGGTCATCGGGGAGTTCGGAATCGCCCAGGAGGCCGTGAACGGAATCCGTGGAATCCGCCAGCAGAAGAACATCTCGCCAAAGGAGAGTCTGGCCTTGAAAGTAAAGGGTGATTTTCCAATGAATATGCTTCCGGTGATTACCAAGCTTGCCAATATCTCTTCGGTGGAGAATGTTGCTGATTTCTGTGATGCGGCCGGTGTCTCATTGCTTGTCCGTACAGTGGAACTCTTTGTTCCGCTTGAGGGTCTCGTTGATGTCGAGGAGGAGATCAAAAAGATCGAGACCGAACTGGAACATCAGCGTGGTTTCCTTGAATCTGTAAGGAAGAAACTGTCAAATGAAAGCTTTGTGTCTCATGCTCCAGAGAAAGTCGTGGCTTTGGAGCGCAAGAAAGAGGCCGATAGCCTTTCAAAGATAGAAAGCTACGAAAAAGCTCTTGCTGCATTGAAAAATAAGTAGTAAAACAAATTTGTTGTAGTTATAAACATTTTTGTTATGGTTTATTCTGAGACATCTTTCCCTGTCAGATACTACGAAACCGACCAGATGGGCATCGTCCATCACTCGAATTACATCCGATACTTCGAGTGTGCGAGGAACAACCTGATGATCGAGTGCGGGTACCCGATAGAGAGATGTGAGGAGGACGGAGTGACTATCCCGATTGTCACAGTGGAGTGCCGTTACAGGTTCCCGGCCAAGATGGGGGATGTAGTCCGCGCTGTAGCGATGATCGACGAGGTCCCGCTGGCGAAGCTTTACGTCAGACAGGCAGTCTATAATCAGGACGGAGTGCTTTGTGTGGAAGGGAAAGTCTCCCTTGGCTTCCTGAACAAGCAGACTGGTCGCCCTGTCCGTTGTCCTGAAAAGCTGGTTAGGGCGATAGAGGCTCACATTAATGATAAATAGATAACACAATAATAATTTTCGAATATGTTTTTTATAGTTCCTTTGGGCGTTGTAGGTCCTTGGCAGGTGGTGATCATCGCCCTTGTCATCATTCTCCTTTTCGGAGGAAAGAAGATTCCTGAACTCATGAAGGGTCTTGGCAAAGGTGTCAAGAGCTTCAAGGAAGGCATGAACGAGGTTGAGAGCCAGATCAGTGACATTGACAAGGATCTCAACTCCACAGCCAAGACTCCGGACAAGATCGAGAAGATCGAGAAGAAATAATGGCGGCAGCTGAGGCTGAGATGTCCTTTTGGGACCATCTTGAAGTACTGAGGGGAACATTGTTCCGCTCAGTGCTTGTCATTACACTTGTCAGTGTCGTTGTCTTCTGTTTCAAGTCGTTGGTCTTTGACGACATCATTCTGGCCCCGACTCGGAGTGATTTCTTTATCTATCGTTGGATGAGATTGGGGGACATGCAGATGTCCCTTGTCAATCTGGAGATTTCCGCACAGTTCTTCATTCATCTTCAGGTAGCGTTCGAGTTAGGGTTCATCCTGTCGTTTCCCTATGTCTGCTTCGAAATTTGGAAGTTCATAGCCCCGGCTCTCTACAGGAATGAAAAACGTGCTGTCAGAGGAGCGTTCCTTGCCGCCTCCTTCCTGTTCTACCTCGGTCTGGTCATCGGTTACTATCTGATAGTGCCGATTTCCCTCAACTTTTTCATGGGCTATAAGATCAGCGACGAGGTGATGAACACGATCTCGCTGACTTCCTACATCTCGATGTTTACTTCAACTGTGCTGGCTTTCGGCATTGTGTTTGAGTTTCCTATCGTGGTGGTGATCCTTTCCAAACTTGGCATTGTGACAAGGAACACTTTGGTTAAGTACCGCAGGCATGCCATCGTGGTGATTCTCTGCATTGCGGCCATCATCACGCCGGCGGATCCTATGTCGATGCTGATCGCCGCCGCCCCGCTGCTGATGTTGTACGAAGTATGCGTCATGTGTTGCAAGCCGGCGCCACCTGAGGAGGAGTTAATCAAGAAGGAGGCTTAAAATGATTTCGATTAATGGATTGACAGTGGCCTATGGCGGCTACACACTTTTGGACAGCATCGATTTCCACATAAGTGAGAAGGATAAGATAGGCCTTGTAGGCAAGAACGGAGCAGGGAAGTCCACGATCATGAAGCTGATCTGCGGACTTCAGAGTCCGACTTCCGGAAGCATTGACAAGCCTAACGATCTTCGGATAGGTTATCTTCCTCAGATCATGGAGCACCACAAGGGCAGGACCGTGATGGAGGAGACTTTGACCGCATTCGACCACATCACTGAGATTCAAGCTGAACTGGACAGCGTCAATACTCAGCTTGCCCAGAGAACTGACTATGAATCAGATGAATATCTCTCTTTGATCAATCGTCTGAATGATCTTACGGACGCCATGGCGATGAGTCAGTCCGAACCTCCTGAGGTTCTTGCTCAGAAAACGCTTCTGGGGTTGGGATTCAAGGACGAGGATTTCGGCAGGAAGACAGAGACTTTCAGCCAAGGCTGGAACATGCGTATCGAACTGGCTAAGATTCTGCTCTCCGAGCCTGATGTCCTGCTTTTGGACGAGCCTACCAACCACCTTGACATCGAGTCAATCGAATGGTTAGAGGATTACCTTAAGGGGCATCGCAGATCCTTGCTGCTCGTTTCGCATGACAGGCGGTTCCTTGACAACGTTACGAACCGCACGGTCGAGATCATGCTCGGTCATATTCATGACTACAAGGTCCCTTACAGCAAGTATGTCGAGTTGCGAAAGGAAAGGCTTGCGCAGCAGATGGCTGCCTACGAGAACCAGCAGAAGATGATAGAGAAGACGGAGGACTTCATCAACCGTTTCCGCTACAAGCCGACAAAGTCGAATCAGGTCCAGTCACGCATCAAGCAGCTTGAAAAGCTTGACAGAGTGGAGATTGACGAGACGGACAATGTGACTTTGACTGTAAAGTTCCCTCCGGCTCCGCGTTCCGGTGACATAGTGTTCAAGGGTAAGGACCTGACGGTTGGCTATCCGGAGAAAGTTGTTTTCAGGAACGCCGAGATTGAGGTCAGAAGGGGAGAGAAAGTCGCACTCATCGGACGCAACGGTGAGGGTAAGACCACACTTATGCGTGTGATAATGGGGGAGTTGCAGCCTATCAGTGGTGAGGCTAAGACAGGCTACAATGTCTCCATTGGTTACTATGCTCAGAATCAGGAGGACATCCTTGACAGCAATCTTACGGTTTGGGAGACTCTTGACAACATCGCCGTCGGAGATGTCCGGAACAGGCTTCGTGACATTCTCGCGCAGTTCCTGTTCAGAGGCGAGGACATTGACAAGAAGGTCAGTGTCCTGTCGGGTGGTGAGCGCGCGCGTCTTGGCATGGCGAAGTTCATGCTTCAGCCTTACAATGTTCTTGCCTTGGACGAGCCTACCAACCACATGGACATCAAGTCCAAGGATATTCTCAAGCAGGCGTTGAAGGCTTACGATGGCACGTTGATTGTCGTGTCCCATGACCGTGATTTCCTCGAAGGCTTGGTCGACAAGATGTACGAGTTCCGTGACGGAAAGGTCAAGGAGCATCTTGGGAGCGTACATGATTTCTTGGAGGAGAGGAAGATAGAGAATCTTCAGGAGTTGGAGAGACGTTTCTCTCCAGGCGTCGACAAAGAGTCCTCGCCTGCCAATGATAATAATGATTCCACTTTCAGAAAGGAACAGGCGCAGAAGGAATTCGAGCAGAGGAGAAGTGATTCGAAGGAAGTGCGTAGGATCAGGCATAGGGTCGAATTCCTTGAGTCCGAAATCGGTAAGGTCGAGGCCAGAATGAAGGACATAGAGAAGATTCTTTCCAACCCTGGACCGGGCGATGACATCATGGAGCTCACAAGAACATATCTTGAGGACAAACGTGAGCTTGAGCATAAGACAGCGGAGTGGGAATCTTTGATGGAAAAATTAGATAGTTAAGAATATTTTAATTAGAAATGTTATGAATATCAAGTCTTTGTTGGCGACGATTTTTATGTTTGCTTCAATTTCCGTCCTCTCGTTTGCGCAGACACGGACCGTTGAGCATGAATTTTCAGAGTTCGATGCCATCTCCGTCTCTGACGGATTTAAGGTGACAATGGTAGAGAAGGCGGGGTATAACGCTAAGTTCAAGGTCAGCGATGCCCTTGAGAGTTACATCCAATGTTATGTGAAAGCGGGGACACTGTACATCGGCATAGATGAGAAATCGGTTCCGAAGGAAGTCAAGAAGTCTTTCAAGGGTAAGAACTCGGATGGACCTGTACTTGAGGCCACGGTTTATGTGCCGGTGCTTAACTCTGTCACATTGAATGATAATAGTACTTTTTCGTCTGACGGTAGTCTGAGCTCTAATGATTTCAAATTGAGTCTTTCCGGGACGTCCAGCATAACCAATCTGAACGTCAGCGCAAACTCGGCATCGCTCTCTGTCAGCAAGAAATCAAAGTTGTCATCCATCAATGTAAAGGTGGTGGACAAGGTCACGGTCAATGCCGAGGGGAGCGCCAGCGTTGTGCTTGAGTTCTCAGCGAAGACCCTTGAGGTCAACAACTCCGGATCCGCAGACCTTGCGATCAACGGACAATGTGAGACTACTTCTGTCTGCACGGCAGGAAGCGCTAAACTTTCACTTGCCGGGAAGGCGAGCATCCTGAATGTTTCTGGCACAGGTGGTTCGTCCAAGATTGATGCCGTCACGATGTCCGTTGATGATGTCAATGTCTCCCTTGACGGTGCGAGCCTGACCGTGACTCCGGCCAAGAATCTTTCTCTTGATTTAGGAAAAGGTGCAAGTGTCTGCTACTCAGGAGATCCGCTTGTCAAGATAGTGAAGATTCAGAATGCGACAGTAACCCGTCAGTAATGTTTGTCTTGGATTCTCATTGCGACACCCCGACGATGATGATGAGGGGGCGCGACATCGGAATAGACAATGAAAGAGGACATGTAGATCTGCCGAAACTTAAGGCCGGTGGCGTGGACGCTTCTTTCTTCGCCTTGTACACTTCGGCGGACATGGCTCCAGACGCATCCACACGCCATGCCTTGGAGATGATCGGAAGGATCTATGACCAGGTCGGAGCGAATCAGGATCTGGCCGCGCTTGCGATGTCTCCGGAAGAGGCTCTTCGCAACAAGTCCAGGGGACTGGTCTCGATATTCATCGGCATGGAGAATGGTGCTCCGATTCAGACATCCCTTTCCCTCCTTCGTGTTTTCCATCGTCTTGGCGTACGTTATGTAACCTTGACGCACAATGCGGATAATGAGATAGCTGACTCTGCCGCAGAAGGACGGCGCTGGCATGGACTCAGCCCGTTCGGCAGGGAAGTGGTCGCTGAGATGAACCGTCTTGGAATGATCATAGACATAGCCCACGCATCGGATGAGACATTCTACGACGTGCTCAAATGTTCCAAGTCCCCAATCGTTTCCACTCATTCTTGCTGTCGTACGTTGGCGAGTCATAGAAGGAATATGTCCGATGAGATGCTTCGGGCCCTTGCGGACAATGGAGGTGTCATTCAGATCAATTTCTACCCGGTATTTCTGTCGGACGCGTTCGCGAAGACTTTGTCGGATTCCGGTTTGGAATCGAAGAGTTGGACGGAGCAGGATTGGATCAGCGATCCATTAAACCCGGCAAAGGCCGCCGCTTGGAATGCTGTACAGGATGAGTTGGCGGCTTTGCCGAGACCTTCATATAAAGATGTGGTGGATCACATTGACCATGCCGTGAAAGTCGCTGGCATAGACAGTGTGGGAATAGGTTCCGACTTTGATGGTATAGAGGTTACTCCTGTTGGACTTGAAAACGTCTCAAAAATCAGAGTGATTTTCGATGAAATGTCTCGAAGGGGGTATACTGAAGACCAGATTGAAAAGGTAGCTGGCCGGAATTTCCTCAGAGTTTTTGAGAAAGTGACCGAATTAGCTGTCAAATAACAGTCAAGAGATAAGAATAATAGCGGTAACAAAATTGTTTGTATGCTAAACATTTTTGTTACCGCTATTGAATTTAAATCTACTTACGATCGTTGAGGATGAATAGCCTAAGTTCATCGAGTGCGGCGGCCGCAAATCTCTCGATGTTCCTTTTTCTGTCGTTTTTATAGACTTTTCTTACTGTTTTGGTACCGTTCGGACCAGCGATTCCGATCCAGACAGTGCCCACCGGGTTATGCTCATCACCTCCGGGACCGGCCAGCCCCGTGGTTGAGACAGCGTAGGTGCTTCCGGTCAAATTTCTGACTCCTTCGGCCATGGCGGCGGCCACTTCGGAGCTCACCACGCCATATTCATTAATAGTAGCATCAGGCACGCCAAGTACTTTTTCCTTAATCGCGACGGCGTAGGAAGTGACGGAGCCAAGGTAATATTCAGAAGCCCCGGGAACGGAGGTGATCAATGAGGATATCTTGCCGCCTGTGCAGGATTCCGCCGCGCTGAGGGTCATTCCCGTGCCACGCAGCAATGATCCTACGGCATTCTCCAATGTGTCATCCTTGTATGAATATATCTTGTCCCCCAGAATCGGTTTCAGCCGCGTGAAGGCCTCGTCTATGCGTCTTTCCTCTTCCTCTTTTGAACCACCGTAGATGGATAGCCTCAGTCGCACCCCTGTCAATGGATTAGGAAGGTAGGCAAGGTGCATGTCCTTCGGCAGGCTGTCTTCCCAAGATTCGATTTCCTTGGAAAGGGCTGACTCCGCCATGCCAAAGACCATCACACACTTATGGAATATGTCAGTAAGTTCGTTGTGCTCTTTCACATCTTTTATTACGTCAGGAATCGCTCCGATGGCCTCGAACGGGACACCGGGGAGAGCGTAGAGAGTAGCCGCGTGACCGAACTTTGCCTCCGGAAAGCGGAACACCATAACCGGTGCGGTACCAAGATGATTTACAATTACTTCGCAGGTATCAGGAACGAGAGCCTGAGCCTTGTTGATGTCCAGAACGTCAAGCCCTCTGGCGTGAAGGATCTCGTGGACCATTTTCAGCTGCCCATCGTTGGTGACATAGCCTTTGCTACCTGAAATCTCGGCCAAAGCCGCTTTGGTGATGTCGTCCTTGGTTGGACCAAGACCTCCGGTGGTGATAACTATCTCGTTGTGAGCAAGCTCATTCGTTAAGTTATTAACAATCTCGTCATGGTCATCTCCGAAAGAGAGCATTCTGGTCACTTTCACTCCGATTTCCTCGAGAGCGCATGATATGTGTGAAGAATTTGTGTCCACTATCTGGCCGATCAGAATCTCGTCGCCGATAGTGCAGATCGATGCGTTTGCCATATTCCTTTAATTATTCTTCAGGCTGTTTGATTCCAAATATTTATTGATTTTTTTCACTAATGAAGGGCCTTCGTAGATGAACCCGGTGTAGATTTCTATCAGACTTGCTCCGGCGTCCAGCATCTCCTTGGCCTGCTCGGGAGACATGATGCCACCGACTCCAACCACCGGCAGCCGTCCCGAAGTAAACTGATTAATATGTTTGACCATGGCAAGGCTCTTGGCGTACAAAGGGGCGCCGGAAAGCCCTCCGTTACCGATTTTATCTATCCTTGACTTGCTGGTCTTCAGTCCTTCGCGCGATCTGGTGGTGTTCCCGGCCACGATTCCGTCGATTCCTGACTGCATGCAGTATTTCAGAATCTCGTCCAGTTCCTCGACCAGAATGTCAGGGGAGACCTTGACAAGAACAGGCTTATACACGTCGTAGCATATCCTAAGCTCAAGCAGCGGATCAAGAATGTCCGACAGATACGAGACATCCTGAAGATTCTGCAATCCGTGCACATTTGGGCATGAGACATTGATGGTGAACATGTCCACAAAGTCGTACATGAAAGAGAAGGCCTTTTTGTAGTCGGCTATTGTGTCCGCGTCAGATGCGCTTGTGCTGTTCTTGGCAATGCTTGCGGCCAGAATGGGTCTCGGAGGGTCTTTTTGAATATGCTGGATTGCGTTCCGTATCCCTTTGTTATTGATTCCCATCCGATTGATGATGGCATTGTCCTGCGGGAGCCGGAACAGACGCGGTTTCGGATTGCCAGGCTGGGCTTCCGGGGTAAGAGAGCCGATCTCGATGAATGAGAAGCCGAACCACGAGAGTTCGTTGTATAATTCTCCGTTCTTGTCCAAGCCGGCCGCAAGGCCGACCGGAGACGGGAAGTCAATTCCAAATACGTTTTTTGACAGCGAAGGAGTCTTGTGGCTGTAGATCAACTTCAATAGCCTTCCAGCCAAAGGAATATGCCGAAGAAACTTGAGCCCCTTGAATGTGAGATTATGTGCCGTTTCCGGCGGAAATTTGAATAAGATTGGCCTGATGAACTGTCTGTACATATTCATTGATGCTTTGCCAGGGGTGCGGCGTTATTTCCGCGCCACAGGTTTTTATGACAACAAATTTAGACAAAATCAGCAGAACTCAGAAAGGTTTTTCCACGAATGTTCCGTCAATCTATCTCTTTGAACGTCCCGTTGTCATAGAAAACCAGAATCTTAGAGATTTTAGGTGGAACAGGCATGGATTCAGCATGGGAGACCTGCTCTGTTATGGGTTGATGTTCAGGTTGTTCCGTTATTTCTGGGAACAGATCTGGCTCTTGAGAATCGAATAATTGGCCGCTTGTCTTGATCTTGGTGGACATAAGCGGCTCCTCGGGCGGTTGCACGGCTTGGGAAGCTGTCTGGCTTTTATACATTTTCCCCTTGCCTGCTATCAGCCAATCCAGGTTTAAATCCGGGTAGCACTGAGCCATGCTCTGAATGAAATCAAATCCAGGTTTGTTTCTGCCGGCGAGAATATGCGATATGCTGGCTTTGGCTACCCCCAGCTTCTCTGCCAGTTGTGACTGAGTGATGTTCTCGGCATCCAAAAATCGTTGCAATCTGTTGTTCATTACAAATGTGATTTGTTTACAAAAATAACACAAATGGATGTAAAAATCAACATGGAATATTATGTTACAAAAGTGAAATGGATTAGAAGATAGATGTAACTTGGTTCAAAACAGATATACATAAATATATATATAATACTAATTGTTAGCGCAATATGTGTAATATTCTTTATTAATGTTTTGTAAATCGAGTTGAAATGCCTGAAGTTTACACCCTATACATAAATCAATGATTTATTAGATATCTAATAATTATCTAATAATCATTACTTTGCGTGAGTATGCATGACTTGATTATATTTTCTTATTACACATATTTAACCAGGGGTGTAAATTGGTCCAAAGTTTACAAATATTATCCATAAATTGAGACGTGTAAACGGATTTTGGATATTAAAATGTTTAGTCAAGATGCATCTTCGAGAATTTGATATTTCTTATACTTAGGCTAACTTTGTACTGAATTATTAAATCTCAACGAGATGATACCTTCTGTAAAAATAGAGGATTACAATTACCCTCTCCCAGACGAGAGGATAGCTAAATACCCGCTTTCGGAGCGGGATGAGTCCAAGCTTCTTCGTTACGAGGACGGGAATGTCAGCGAGTACATATTCAAGGATATTCCTCCACTCCTTCCCTCCGGCTCCCTTATGATATTCAATGACACCAAGGTTGTGCCTGCGAGGCTTCATTTTCAGCGGGAAACCGGCGCGCACATCGAGATTTTCTGCCTTGAGCCAATCGACCCTCCTGAATATAACACCGCTTTCGCCGCCACGGAGCGCTGCCGATGGAAGTGCGTGATAGGAAACGCCAAGCGTTGGAAGAGTGACGTTCTTTCCATGTATAATCCAGATAACAACCCTTTGGTCTCCGTTATGGGACTGAAGGCCACTTTGGTGGAGCGTAACGGTGAGACAGGAATTGTGGAGTTTTTCTGGCAGGATGGCAATCCTTTTTCCCGTGTTCTGGAATTGTGCGGCACGGTTCCGATTCCTCCGTATCTGAACCGTGAGACGGAATCTATTGACACTGAGCGCTATCAGACTCTGTACGCGCATATTCGTGGATCCGTGGCGGCTCCTACAGCCGGGCTTCATTTCACTCAGTCCGTGTTGGATGGGATTGTTGCGAAAGGTATTGACTGCGAGAATGTCTGCCTTCATGTCGGGGCCGGCACTTTCCTTCCTGTCAAAAGTTCGGATGTTGCCGATCATCCCATGCACAGGGAGCCGTTTGTTGTGACTCTTGGGCTTCTCAGGCGCATCCGATCCAACAAAGGCAAACTGATCGCGGTAGGGACGACTTCCGTCCGTACCTTGGAGTCTTTGTACTATGTCGGTGTCAGCTGCATCGAGAAAGGCAAACCGGAGGATGTCGGACAGTGGGCTCCGTACGAGCGGGAATATTCATACTCATTGGACGAGTCATTGGATGCCATTATCTCTTATTTGGAAAATAATGGACTTGACGAACTCAAGGTTGGCACCAGGATCATCATCGTGCCGGGCTTCCATTTCAGGCTTGTTGACATTCTG